>NZ_DYXM01000223.1 GCF_020742175.1 Dietzia timorensis | reverse complement strand
CTCAAGGAAGGCTCTTTAGATGTCCTTGGATTTCCCGTTCCGCCTTCGTGGACCCGTGATGGTGCGCGATGGTGAACCGTCGTCTTCGACGACGGATTCCCGCCTCCTTGATACGCAGGCCGACACCGATTGGCTCCATACGGACCCGTGGCGCGTCATGCGCATCCAGAGCGAATTCGTCAACGGATTCGGCGCGCTGGCGGAGCTTCCAGAGTCGGTGAGCGTGTTCGGATCGGCCCGCACCAAACCGGGGGACGAATACTACGAGCAAGCGGTCGAACTCGGCGCCGCGCTCGCGGAAAAGGGTTACGCCGTCGTCACCGGCGGTGGTCCCGGCCAGATGGAGGCGGCGAACAAGGGAGCCCGAGAGGCCGGTGGTTTCTCTGTCGGCTTGGGTATCGAGCTGCCGCACGAACAGGGGCTCAACGGGAACCTCGACCTGGGCATCCACTTCCGCTACTTCTTCGTCCGCAAGACGATGTTCGTGAAGTACTCACAGGCCTTCGTGTGCACCCCGGGCGGGTTCGGAACACTCGACGAGCTCTTCGAGGCCGTCACGCTGGTTCAGACGAAGAAGATCACCCGGTTCCCGATCGTGCTCCTCGGCACCAAGTTCTGGGGCCCACTGGTCGACTGGATCAAGAACTCGCTGGCCGCCGAGGGCATGATCTCCTCGGAAGACCCCGATCTGATCCTGTGCACCGACTCGATCGACGAGGCCGTCGACCACATCGTGCAATCGCACCGCGAAGCGATCGCCGCGAAGGTCGAACGCGGGGAGAACAACGACCTGACCGGGCGGCGATAGGATGTACGAAGCCACTCGAAGCGAAGACACCCATTCGCGTTTCTCGGTCTGCGTATTCTGCGCCTCCTCTGTGAAGGAACCCGAGGCACTGGCACTTGCGCGGGACCTCGGCGAAGCCATAGGCGAACGCGGTTGGCGCCTGGTGACCGGCGGTGGCAGCGTATCGATGATGGGGGAGGTCGTCGAAGGCACACGGGCCAAGGGCGGTTACACGCTCGGCGTGATCCCCGAGAAACTGCGCGCCAGAGAAGTCGCCGACATCTACTCCGATGAGCTTGTCGTGGTCGACACGATGCGCGAGCGCAAACGTGCGATGGACGAGGCTTCGGACGCGTTCATCATCCTTCCCGGCGGGATCGGCACGCTCGAGGAATTCTTCGAGGTATGGACCTCGAGGTTCCTCGGCTTCCATGACCGTGCCGTCGTGATCTGCGATCCGCACGGCTTCTACGCGCCGCTGCTGTCGTGGCTGGAGGGCCTGGTCGAACGCGGATTCGTGCAAGAATCCGCGATGCGGGCGTTGCACGTAACGACCTCGACCAAAGATGCTCTCGACATATGTAGTGGAGCTACGGAACGACGATGAACACCCCACATCCGGGCCCGGAAGCACGCCCGTCCGCGACGTTGTGCGGTCGCCGGGTGGCCGGCGACCGCGGGCTGATCATGGCGATCGTCAACCGCACGCCGGACTCGTTCTTCGATAAAGGCGCGACGTTCGACGACGCACCTGCGATGGAGAGGGTTCGCACGGCTGTCGCCGATGGCGCGGACATCATCGACATCGGCGGGGTCAAGGCAGGTCCGGGCGACGATGTGGACGCTGCCGAGGAGATCCGCCGGGTGGTGCCGTTCATCGAGGCAGTGCACGGCGAATTTCCGGACGTGTTGCTGTCGGTGGACACCTGGCGCAGCGAGGTCGCCGCTCCTGCCGTCGCAGCAGGCGCGGCGATCATCAACGACACGTGGGCAGGTTACGACTCGACGCTCGTCCACACCGCCGCCGAAACCGGCGCCGGGTTCGTCTGTTCGCACACCGGCTCCGCGACCCCGCGCACCCGGCCCTACCGTGTCGGCTACGAAGACATCGTCGGTTCGGTGCGGGACGAGCTCGCCGCCGCTGCGCATGCCGCCGCCGACGCGGGCGTCGCCCGGGACGCGATTATCGTCGACCCGACGCACGACTTCGGAAAGAACACACACCACGGGCTTGCCCTGCTGCGCAGCCTCGGTCCGCTCGTCGAGCTCGGCTGCCCGTTACTGATGGCGCTGAGCAACAAGGACTTCATCGGCGAGACGCTCGACCTCGGGGTCGACGAGCGGGGGGAGGGAACTCTCGCCGCGAGTGCTGTCGCGCTCTGGCAAGGCGCCCGCATTCTGCGTTGCCACGACGTGCGGGGAACGAGACGGGTCGCCGAGATGGTCGCGTCGATCGAGGGAACGCGCCCTCCGGCTCGTGTCACACGCGGTCTGATCTAGGCTCGCAGGTACATCGAAAGCGCGCCCGCGAAGCGCGGAGAGGGAGTCCGGGAATTGGCAGCATACAGCGGTATCGCCACCTTTGACGGTGCGCAGTGGACGGTTGCCGAGCTCGCCGCCGCAAAGCAAGGCCGCCGGATCTCGGTCGTGCTTCCGGCGCTCGACGAGGAGCGCACCGTCGCGGAGGTGATCGCGTCCATTCTGCCGCTGACCACCGAGGCCGGAACCCATCTGGTCGACGAGCTCGTAGTCGTGGACTCCGGCTCCGCCGATTCGACGCGCGAGGTGGCGCGGGCTGCCGGCGCGCGGGTCGTCGGCGTCGAGGAGATTCTCGCCGGCACCGGCGAACGATTCGCCCCACGGCCGGGCAAGGGTGAGGCGTTGTGGCGTTCCCTCGCCGCGACGACCGGCGACATCATCGCCTTCGTCGATACCGATCTTCGTGATCCTTCTCCCGGCTTCGTGCCCGGCGTGGTCGGCCCGTTGTTGCTGTCACAGCGGCCTGTGCTGGTCAAGGGCTATTACCGTCGCCCGTTCGTGGGGGACGAGAATACCGATCCGTTCGGTGGCGGGCGCGTCAATGAGCTTGTCGCCAAGCCGCTGCTGGCCTCGTTCGTCCCGGAGCTCGTTGAGTTGCGGCAGCCTCTCGCCGGCGAATACGCGCTCCGTCGAGATTTCGCCGAAGCGGTGCCCTTCGCCGCGGAATACGGAGTCGAGATCGGCCTCGTGCTCGACGCCGTACGGCTTCACGGCCCGGAGGGAATCGCGCAGGTGGACCTCGGTTCGCGGGAGCATCGGCACCGCTCTCTGCAGTCGCTCGCGCACACCAGTCGGCACGTCATCGAGACGTTCGCGCGCCGACGCGATCTCCCGCTGGCCGAGGACGTTCTCGCGCCCGACCGGCCGCCGATGCGTGAGGTAAGGGCACGGGAGGCGGGCACGACGGGAGCGCCGAGCAGGCCGCCGGGGAGCGTGGCGACCGGTTGATCGCGACGTCCGCCGTCATACGCGGGTGGGTCCCGTCTACGGCCCCGTAAACTGGGGTCGTCGGGGTAGCCCCCGAAACAGTCGAGAGATAAAGGAAGCACAGCTCGAATGCTCAGCGTCTTCGTGTACGTCGTCGGGACCGTCGTGGTCGCGGCGATCATCTTCGTCGTGGCCGTGCTCTTGGCAGGGCGCGGCGAACCGCTCCCTCCCGTGGAAGCGGACCAGACGCTCACGCGCCTGCCAAAAGGCGCCTTGACCGGCGACGATGCCCGCGACCTCCGGTTCGGGGTGCGTGCGCGCGGATACGACATGGTGGAGGTCGACTGGGCGATCGAACAGCTCGGCGCGGAGATCGACAAGCTGCGCGCGAACGGGTCCACGAGCAGCAGAGCGGCCTCGGAATCGGCGGGGGAGTCGGCTACTCGGGCTTAAGTCTGACGCGCGCATTTCCCTCGCGCTAAAATGGACTAATCCTCCCCGCGAAAAGCGCGGATGGCACACGGTGTCACCGCTCGCGGCCGGAGAATCGAGTAGTGGGATAGTCCCGGAAAGAGAGTGCAGCAGATGGCGGCGATGAAGCCCAGGACCGGCGACGGACCAATCGAAGCGGCCAAGGAAGGCCGCGCAATTGTGATGCGAGTCCCGGTCGACGGCGGCGGACGGCTCGTCGTCGAGCTCACCCAGGAGGAAGCGGAGGCTCTCAGCGTCGAGCTCGGGAAGATCACCGGCTGATAGCCCCTCCAGACCACCGAAAGTCTCGGGGCCGCCGCGGCCGCGCCCAGCGTGAGCCCGGCGGCCTTTTTCGTCCCCGAACAGAGGTTTCATGACTAGCTCGGAGCCGGACTTCGCGCCCGCAACTGCCCTCCGGCGCGTGTTGCCGCTGCTGCGGTGCCCGGTGTGCGGACACGAACTTACCGAGTATGACGGCGGAGCTCCGGGCCCGCGGGTCCGCACCCTCGGCTGCAGCGAGGGACACCGCTTCGACACGGCGAAACAAGGGTATGTGACGCTACTCGGATCCGCGGGGCGCACGGGCGGGGGCGACGACGCCGCGCAGTTGGACAAGCGGGAGTTGGTGTTGTCTACGGGACACTTCGACCCGCTCGTCGATCGGCTTGTGGACGCGGTTCGGCCGGCGCTAGGTGACGGGGGAGTGCTTCTCGACTGCGGAGCGGGTACAGGGTTCTATCTCAGCCGCATCCTCAACATCTGCGACCGGGCCACCGGAATCGGCACCGAGATCTCCGCGGCGGCGGCACGGCGGCTGGCCAAGGCGCATCCGCGGGCGGCGTCGGTCGTCGCGGATACGTGGCGTGGGCTCCCCGTGGCCGACGGCTCGATTGATGCGCTCGCCGTCGTTTTCGCGCCGCGCAACGCCGCCGAATTCGCGAGGTGCCTGCGCCCCGGCGGTCTGCTCGTCGTGGCGTGGCCGTCCCAGGATCATCTGTCCCCGCTGCGCGAGGAGCTCGGGATGCTGAACATCGAGAAGGGCAAGGAAACCAGGCTCGGCGCCGAGCTCGAGACCCATTTCGACTTCGATGAGGAGGGGAGCTCGACGGTGACATCGAATCTCCGACTGAGCGCGGACGAGGCGGTCGGCATCGCGCTCATGGGTCCGTCCGGCGCCCGCATCGGAGAAGAGGACATGCGGCGGCGTGTCGAGGGGCTCGGGCGCGAAGTTTTTCCGGCTGCATTGTCGGTGAATGTGTCCGTATTACGCAGGCGGTAGCGCGAAATCCGTGCCTTTTCGTTGGCGGGGTCAGCTGCCGGCTACCGGATACGGGCTATGCCGTGAGGATCGACATCCCGTTGCCGAGCGGAAGGCGAGTGATGTGCGCGGTTTCGGGAAGCCCGTCGACCTCATCGAAAAACGAGATCGAGTCGAGAATGACGACCGCGCCGCCGCCGACGAGTTCGAGACCGCGCGTGGCGAGAGCCTTCGCCTCGACCTCGCCGTCGTGAGCCACTACGAGGCCGTAGGAACCCGCCGCCAACTTACCCATCACCTCGAGCGGACGGGCGGCGATGACGCGGCACGAGCTCGCTGGGAACCCAGCGGCCTTGACCGCCTTTTTCCCCGCCTCGGAGTGGTGCGGGTCCGAGGTGATGGCGGTGACCATCCCGGGCTTCGTCCCACCTGCGGCGGACGACATCCCCGTGAGCAGGGACAATGCGACCACTCCGGGCGCGGACCCGATGTAGACGGCCGAACTCGCCTGAGACATCGAGGCGAGAAGCTGGAGCAGTGCGGTGGCGTTGGCATCCGGTGCATGCCCGCCGAGCTCGGAGCTTTCCTCCCGGGCAGCCCGCAGCGCCCCGGCGAGAGCAGCCTTGCCCGCATCGTCGCCTGTGGTCGAGTCCGGTTCCGCCGTACCCAAACACCGCTCGTAAAGAGCGCTCAGCCCGGTCGGATCCGCCTCACCTGAACCCACAGTCACACCTGCCCCTTTGGTATCGCTACCTGCGTTGTTGCCGTTCGATTACGGGCTACAGCCTAACCCGCGGGGCCTCCGGCAGGCCGAAGAACTGCCGTCGGCGTGTTTCCCGGTTTCCGAAGATTCCTTCACATTCTCAGGGCACACACAGCGCAACACTACGTGCGGCCCAGACCTATTCGGCAAGGTATAGGCAGATGGTCCGGACCCACCCTGTTCGGGCACAGGAAGGAGGCGTCGGGTGTACGAGTTCCCGAATACGCCGAACACGCATCGGCACGTTGACGCCGGGGTTGGCGCTCCGCAGGATGGAGGCGCCGATTCCGTTGCCGAGGTCGAAGCCGCCACCGCGGCGTTCGATCGTTCTGGCGACAAAGCCGATCTGCCGTCGTGGAACCGGATCGTCGCAGATCATGGCGACCGCGTGTACCGCCTCGCCTTCCGTCTGACGGGCAATGCTCAAGACGCCGAGGATCTAACGCAGGATGCTTTCATCCGCGTGTTCAAATCCCTCGACCGCTACAAGCCCGGAACCTTTGAGGGATGGATGCACCGCATCGTCACCAATCTCTTCCTCGACCAGGTCCGCCGCAAGGCGCGCATCCGGATGGATGCGCTGCCCGAGGACCAAGAACGTCTTCCGTCCGGCCATAGCGGTCCCGAACAGGTCGTGGTTGGCGAGACCTTCGATCCCGTGCTCCAGCGGGCGTTGGACAACCTTCCGCCGGACTATCGCGCCGCCGTTGTGTTGTGCGATATCGAGGACCTCACCTACGAACAGGTTGGCCGGATCCTCGGCATCAAGATGGGCACTGTGCGCAGCCGAATCCACCGTGGGCGTGCAGCGCTGCGCGCCGAGCTCGCAGCCGGCGGCGTCAACTCGATGGCCGAGGCTCTAGGCGGTAGCTGACGCTTTCGGCGCCTATACTGGGCGCCACGTGAAGGTGCCCGGGCGCCGTGCCTACCGAAGGAGACTCGGCACCATAGTCACGCCTGGTCGACACTGGACGACATCGGACGCGGAAAGGACAGTGGGAATGGTCGCGCAGCCGCAACCCGGAGAATTCGCTCCCACCGAGCACCTCTCCAGCGAGGCCGTCGCAGCCTTCGCCGACGAGCGCCTGCCCACCGCCGCACGTGATCGCGCGTTGAAGCATCTGGGACAGTGCCCCGAATGCATGGATGCATTGCAGGTCCAGCGCTCAGCCAGATACGCATTGCGGCATTCTGGTCCTATTCCGATGCCTGGGACTCTCGCCGAACGTCTCGCGCATATCGCCGAGGAACCGCCACATTGCGGAAAAGTCTCGTCTTCAGCGGAGAACGGGCATGGCGGGGCGTCATCTGGTCGAAGTGCGTGGCAGCGTCTGAAGTCCTGGGTGTTTAGACGCTAGGCTCGTTCAAGGAGTGCCGCCCCGCGGCCACTCGCAGAGTTTTACAGCCGTCAGCAGTACAGGAGAGTCGCATAGTGCCAGGTGAGGATCGGCCCGGAACGCCCGAAGGCTTCCGACCTCCCGAAGAAGGTGCACCTCGGCGCCCCTTGCGCCAGCCGCAGCGGCAATGGCGCCCACCAGTCGACAACGCCACCGAGAAGGCGTTCCGGAGGCCACCTGGTGTGAGTGGGGCCAGCGATCTCGAGGGATCCTCGCGGCACCAGGACCGCATTACCGTGCCACCCAGGAACCCCGTCCACGAACAGGTATTCGGTCGCCCCGCCGGCGCGACGGACATGCTCGAGCGTATTCCCGGCAACGACACGGGCAAGGGCGACGAAACCGATTCGACGGACATCGCCGAATTGGCGAACCCGTGGCGGAATCCGGAAAGCGTTGTCGAAGAGGGTTCCCCGGCCCGAAGGGAACCACCGGAACGCCCGGTTCTCGACCTGGTGGGGAACAAGAGGCGCGGCAGCGCCGATGACGAGGAGCCCCGCAAGCTCGGGGTCCGCGAGGTCTTCTTCGGAAAGAGGCTCTCGTGGCAGGCGCTCGCCTCGGTGGGGGCGGCGTGCGCCGTCATCGGACTATTCGGTGGTGCTGCGGGACATTTTCTCGCTGAGAGTTCGACGAGCCTGACGAGTAACGACGTCCGACTTCGAGAGGCGCCGCCGGCGCATTTGTCTGAGGACAATGTCATCGGCGCGGTCGCAAATGAGGTACAGCCCGCCGTCGTCAACATTCAGGTGACGTCGGACAGCGGCATGGGCGAGGGAAGCGGCATCGTCATCGATGACCGCGGCTACATTCTCACCAACAACCATGTC
The DNA here is from genome assembly GCF_020742175.1 of Dietzia timorensis. Lineage (GTDB taxonomy): Bacteria > Actinomycetota > Actinomycetes > Mycobacteriales > Mycobacteriaceae > Dietzia > Dietzia timorensis_A. The sequence continues at coordinate 55,473 of NZ_DYXM01000223.1, read as the reverse complement.
GTGACGATGGAGGGCGCAGCGGGCCCGGGCGCCGTCATCGAAACAGTTTTTCCCACCGGGCAACGCGCGAATGCCGAAATCGTGGGCACGGATCCGAAGACCGATCTCGCGGTCATCAAGGTCGACGTCGAGAACCTCACGGTCGCGCAGCTGGGCAACTCGGATGAGGTCGAGGTGGGCCAACAGATCATCGCGATCGGCTCACCGCTGGGTCTGCCGAAAACTGTGACTCAGGGGATCGTCTCGGCCACTCAGCGCGCAATGGCGCTCGGCAAGGACGCTTCGGAGAACGGGGACGTCATCGACGCACTGCAGACAGATGCCGCGATCAACCCGGGCAACTCCGGTGGGCCGCTTGTCGATACGCGCGGCGCGGTCGTGGGCATCAACACCCTGATCTTCTCCCAGTCCGGCGGCTCGGATGGGCTTGGTTTCGCGATCCCCATCAACGAAGCCAAGCGCATCGCCGAAAAGCTGATAACCGATGGGGAAGTGCGTCACGCGTCGATCGGCGTCAATGCGCGCACAGCCGCCAACGGGTCGCTCGACGGCGCCGAAGTTGTCAATGTCGCCGAAGGTGGCCCCGCGCAGCGCGGCGGCATGCGTGAAGGCGATGTCGTCGTCAAGGTCGGCGATCGCGACATCCATTCCAGTGACGAACTTGTCGTCGCGGTGCGCAACGCGGGCGCGGATGGCGACGTCCCCATCACGGTCGTTCGTGACGGCGGACGAGTCGAGCTTTCCGTGCGGCCCGAGGCCGAATAGGACAAGGCAAGGCGCCGGCCGCGGCGATGCGTCTGCTGTATGCGGGCCACGAGGTAGCTGGGCGTTTGGTGTGGGAGGCGTTTCCAATTGAATGCAGCGCGGGTAGCCCGGCTATCCTAGGAGACGATGTTGCCAAACGTTGGTTGGGGCGAATTCTTCATCGTCGCGGTAGTCGCCCTTGTAGTCCTTGGACCCGAGCGACTTCCTGATGCCATGCGCTGGGTCGCCAACGGGATCCGTAGCGTGCGCGATTTCGCCAGCTCGGCGCAGAAACAATTGGAAGATGATTTCGGCACGGACTTCGAGGAGTTCCGCAAGCCGCTGCAGGAGATCAACCAGCTTCGCAGCATGAGCCCGCGTTCGCTCGTTACCAAGCACCTTCTGGATGGAGACGATTCGCTGTTCACCGGGAACTTCGACTCCCAAGGCTCGCCACAGGGGCAGGCGCCAGGCAACGGTACTCCCACGCAGGCCCACGTTCAGACGCCGACGAACGGCGCGCAGACACAGGGCGGGGCGGTGCAGCACGGCGGCGTGCAAGCCGCACAGCAGGGAAGCCCGTCCGCGCCTGTGCAGGGCCCGGCAGGCGACCTTCCGAACTACGACGAGGCCACGTAGGGCCCACCAACCCGCGCGCTAAGTTCCGGCGTCCGCGAACGGCGCTGGTTCCAAGTCCGCAGGAGCGGGATCAGCCCATGAGATTGCGGGTGGTGTCGATCCCCAGATTCATCCCCACCAGTCCGCGCTTCCGGATGGCGAAACTGTCGGCAAGCGAAGAGAACGCCTTGGCCGGCGCAGACTCGGGCTGGGTGAGCACGATCGGCGTACCTTCGTCCCCATCCTCGCGCACCTGCGGGTCGAGCGGAATCTGCCCGAGCAGCGGTACCTCGGCGCCCACGGCACGGGTCAGGTTGGCGGCCACCGTCTCGCCGCCACCGGAGCCGAAGAGCTCCATGCGTTGCCCATCCGGCGCTTCGAACCACGACATGTTCTCCACGACACCGGCGATCTTCTGGCGCGTCTGAAGCGCGATCGCACCGGCTCGTTCGGCGACCTCGGCTGCGGCCTGCTGCGGGGTCGTGACAACGAGAATCTCGGCGGTCGGAATCAGCTGCCCGATCGAGATCGCGACATCGCCGGTGCCCGGCGGCAGGTCCATGAGGAGCACATCCAGATCGCCCCAGAACACATCGGCCAGAAACTGCTGCAACGCCCGGTGCAACATCGGACCACGCCACACGACAGGCGCATTGCCGGACGTGAACTGCGCAATCGAGATGACCTTCACATCGTGCGCGACAGGAGGGATGATCATCTGCTCGACCTGTGTCGGACGGATCGTCGAACCGAGCATGCGCGGCACGGAATGACCGTAGATATCGGCATCGAGCACGCCCACCGACAGTCCGCGCGCGGCAAGACTTGCCGCGAGGTTGACGGTAACAGTGGATTTGCCGACACCGCCCTTTCCGGACGCCACGGCGTAGACGCGTGTGAGGTTCCCGGGCTGGGAGAAAGGAATGACCGGTTCGGCCGAGTCTCCGCGGAGGCTCTTACGCAATTCGGTGCGCTGCTCATCGTTCATCACGTCGAGCTCGATATCGACGTCGGCGACACCGGGTACGTCGAGAACGGCACTGCGCACTCGATCGGCGATATCGGTCTTCATCGGACAGCTCGCCGTCGTCAGATAGACACCGACCGATACGTCACCGGAATCGGAAATATCGACGCCCTTGATCATCCCCAATTCTGGAAGGGGCTTGCGAATCTCCGGGTCGTCCACCTTCGCCAACGCGGCGCGAACTGCATCTTGGCTGGGAGCGCTCATAATATACCCAGTCTAGATCCCGGGCGGTCTCATTAGACAATCGCCCAGGACTACGCCCGCCCCTGAAATAGTCCGGGGGCGGGCGGATTCTTCGAGGCCGAGCGAACTAGGGGCCAAGAGGCGGAATCGTCACCGGCAAGCCGGGGATCTGTAGTCCCTCGTTCTGAGCAACATTTTCCGGCGCTGGGGGAGCCGGTGCCGGTGCAGGCGCGGGAGCCGGCGCTGGTGCCGGCGCAGGCGCGGGAGCCGGTGCAGGCGGCGGAGGTTCGTTCCCCTCTGGTGCGGGCGGTGCGGGCGCCGGCTCCGGACGCGGTTCACAGCCCTCGACGGTGACCTTCTCGTCCGGAGTCCCGGGCGCCTCGGTCTCGGGAGCGGCCTTCGGCTCACCCTCGGTGCCCTCGGGGCACTTCTCCGGGACCGGCTCGGGCTCGGGGTGGATCGGTGGCAGGTCGGCAGGATCCGGTGCGATGCCCGTCGCGTAGGCCTGCGCCCACGCGTTGACGTTCTGCACGTACGCCTTGGAGTTGTTGTACGACAGGATCGCGGCCTCGCGCTGCGCCGGATCCTCCATGCTACCGCCAGAGGCGCATAGGTAGTTTCCGGTGGAGTAGGCGGAGTCGAAGATGTTGTGCGGGTCAGCCTTCCCGTCACCGTTTCCGTCACGGCCCAGTCGCTCCCAGGTCTCGGGGAGGAACTGGCCGGGGCCGACTGCACGGTCGTATTCTTTGTCGCCGTCGACATTTCCGCCGTCGGTGTCCTTGATCACGGCGGATCCGGAGAGCTTGCCATCGAGTCGTGGGCCGAAGATCGGCTTGAGTGAGTTGCCATTCACGTCGAACTCACCGGAGTTTCCGTGGTTGGACTCAACCTTCTTGATACCGGCGATCAACGTCCAGTCCATCGCGCAGGCAGGCTGCTCCTCGGCGAGTCGACCCGCGGAATCCTGGTATGCCTTGAGCGCGATACCCGGGATGCCAAGCGGCCCCTCGGGGAGATTGGCGGGTTCCGCCGGCGGGGGCGGGGTCTCGCTGGAGGTCTCGGTCGTGGGCTGAGGGGTGACCTGTTCGGCAACTTGACGATATTCGCGCGCGGGCTCGTCATTGTCGCGATTGGACTCGACAACGATTGCGGTGCCGCAAATACCAGCGATCACCGTGGCGGTGACGCCGATGCCGATCGTGGTTCGACGATTGTGAATCAGTGGACTGCGTCGCACCTGTTCATCCTCCAACTTCGATTCCGGGTTAGGTGTCGCCCCGCGGCCTTGCCGTGAGTCGTCGCCTTTGCTCGTGTTCTGCATAAACCCGGAAAATTCCCCTACTGCTTCGTGCTGCGCCGGTGGTCACCGTCTTCTCCGCACCGGCGGGCGGGCGGAAAGTTACGGACAAGTGATCGTCGGGGCGTATGCCCGCTCGATGGCACATCGGAAAAAATGCAACACGAGAAGTGTAAGCCAAGTTCAGCGTGATTTGAGAGATCTTTCGCCGAAAATGTTTCGCCCGTCAGCGTAATCACATCAGTCACTGTGGTAACTAAGAATTAGCGTCGGCGCCCTACCTTGGATTCGCTGCGCTTTCCTTGCATGCGTCCTGGTAATATTAATTTGTGTTTATGTTCTTTCGGCGTCCAATTTCGGTTATGACGTCGGACGTGCCTGTTCCGCAGGCTGGTCCTCATCGGCTTCTCCCGCCGCAAGCTTCGATTCCACTCTCGCCAAGACATCCTTGATGTCATCGAGTTCACGGCGCAGGTAGTCACGAGACACCGTGTCGCCGAGCGAGAGCCGGACGGACGCGAGCTCGCGTGTGATGTATTCGGTATCGGCCTTGGTCTGTGTGGAGCGAAGGCGGTCTTCCTGGATCGAAACCTTGTCCCGGTCTTCTTGTCGGTTCTGCGCGAGCAGGATCAGCGGAGCTGCGTATGCGGCCTGCGTGGAGAACGCGAGGTTGAGCAGGATGAAGGGGTAGGGATCGAACCGGAAAGCAACCCACGAGACGTTGATGATGATCCAAACGACCACGACGACGGTCTGGATCATGAGGTATCTGCCGGTGCCGAAAAACCTGGCAATCATCTCGCTGTAGCGGCCCACGGCGTCTGGGTCGATATTCACGCGGGGACGACGGCGCGAGGTCACCGGTTGATTGAGTGACGTCATTCCCTGGGCTGATGCGTGCTTGTCCTTCATGCGCGTGCCCCCTGTTGCTTTGTGGGATTCGAGTCGTCCTGGGCGTCGCCGTCGTGGATGTCGAGGTCTCGCCAGTTCTTCGGCAACAGGTTGTCGAGTAGGTCGTCAACCGAAACGGCGCCGAGTAGGTGCCCCTCGTCATCCACCACCGGTCCGCACACAAGGTTATAGGTGGCGAAGTATCGTGTGATCGCGTTGATCGAGTCATCGGGCTGCAGCTGAGACAACGAGGAATCGAGAATCTCGGCGACCATGGACGAGGGCGGTTCTCGCAGGAGCGACTGGATATGCACGCTGCCCAGATAGCGTCCGGTCGGCGTCGCGGTAGGCGGGCGTACGACGAAGACAAGGGAGGCGACGGCGGGGCTGAGCTCAGGGTTCCGGCAATGCGCGAGAGCCTCGGCGACCGTGGTCTGCGGGTCGAGGACGATGGGCTCCGGGGTCATCACGCCACCTGCCGTGTTCGGGTCGAACTGCATGAGGCGCCGGACCGATCCCGATTCGGACGGGTTCATCATCGACAGGAAGGTTTCGGCTTCCGAATCAGGTAGCTCGGTGAGGAGGTCTGCGGCGTCGTCGTGGTTCATGACCTCGAGGACGTCCGCCGCACGCGCGAGCTCGAGATGCGTCACGATCTCCGTTGCCTCGTCGTGCGGCAGCTCCTGGAGGACATCGGCGAGTCGCTCATCGTCGAGAGCCATCGCCACGGCGAGACGACGTTGCTCGGGTAGCTCGCGCATCGCACGAGCAACGTCCGGCACACGCATGTCTTCGAACTCCGACAACAAATGAGCGGCATCTCCGGAATCCTGAAGTTTGTCTTCGTTCTGTTCGCGAACGAGCTCTTCCCACTCGACGACGCTCACGGCGCCGCGGCGACCGATCCGTCCACGCCGACGCGGCTGCACCGCCACCCGCGAGATGGCCCAGTCACGGCTTCGCTGCCTTTCGATCTCGATATCGGCGATGCGGGACTGGCGGACGTTCGCGCCCGACTCTGCATTCGCCGGCACCTGATCGTCCTTAACCGTGACGACGGTATCGATGATCTCACCGAGGACGAGAGCCTCCGCCTCGCGGACGGAGAACTTATGCAGGTTGATCACTCCCGAGGCGAGCGAAACCGCAGTCGGTTCAATCGCGGACACGCGCAAGATCGGCACGAAGATCCGGCGCCTCGTGGGGAGCTCGACGACGAGTCCCAACACTCGGGGCGGCAGACTATCGGTGCGCTTGGTGACAACGACGTCCCGGATGCGCCCGATTTCGTCACCATCGGGCCCTGTGACGGGCATCCCGGCTAGCCTGGCTACGAAGACTTTGCTCGTTGACATAGTGACAACATTACGAAATTTCCGTTCGAGTGCTCACAGTGGCGGGGGCGGACCGGGTTTGACGCTCCCACGAACGCCGCCCCGCGCGAAGCTGCGGGAGGACGAAGCGGCAGGAAGGCGGATTCTCATGAGCTCCGATAGTCCCTCCGACATTATCGCCGGGCTGCGTCGCGCTTCCAGGCGGACGACGCTTGCCGTGCCCGGCTCGAGCGTGAAGATGCTGGCCAAGGCGACCGGTCTCGAGGCGGATGAGGTGTTTCTCGATCTTGAAGACGCCGTGGCGGGGCCGGCGAAGATCGAAGCTCGCTCCCAAGTCGTCGACGCGCTCTCGGCGGGTGGTTTCCGCGCACGACAGCTCGCCGTACGTGTCAACGCCTGGGACACCGAATACACCGTGGGCGACCTCACCGAGGTCGTCTCGGGCCTCGCGGCCCGTAGCGAGGGCGCGAGAGCCGAGGGCGGCGCCGGGCGGCAAGTGCCGCTGGACACCGTGATACTGCCGAAGGTGCGCGAGGCCGGGGAAGTCGCGGCGGTCGACCTCATTCTCCGTCAACTCGAGCGCACCCACGGGCTCATCGAGGGTGCTATCGGGCTCCAACCTCAGATCGAAGACGGGATGGGGCTCATCAACGTCGATGCAATCGCCACGGCCAGCCCACGCGTAGTCTCCCTGGTTTTCGGTCCGGGGGACTTCATGGCTTCTCTCGGGATGCGCTCGCTTACAGTCGGGGCGCAGCCGGAGGGGTACGAGGTCGGCGATGCCTACCACTATCCGCTCACGCGTATCCTCGTCTCCGCCCGGGCCCACGGCATCCAGGCCATCGATGGGCCGTATGTAAAGGTTCGCGACGTCGAGGGATTCGAGAAGGCCGCACGCCACACAGCCGGCCTCGGTTACGACGGAAAATGGGTTCTGCACCCGGCGCAGGTAGACAAGGGCAACGAGGTGTTCACTCCGCGTGAGGACGACATCGAGCGCGCCGCCGAGATCCTCGCTGTCTACGATAAGTCGACATCGGTCTCGGGCGGTGCGCGCGGAGCGATCATGGTCGGCGACGAGATGGTCGACGAGGCGGGCCGTAAAATGGCACTGACAGTCCGAGACAAGGCCGTGGCCGCCGGTATCTGGCCGGGGCCGTAGCGTTGAGGCAGCGATCGCACCCCATGCGCAGGAGGAAGGACGTGTTCACGAGATGACGTCGGCGAACAGTCAAAACCGTGGCCGGGCACAGGCTCGAGGCGTGCCCACTCCGCCGACCGGATGGGTCGTCGCGTCGTACGCGACCTACCTGGAGGCCCAGCGTGCCGTCGACCATCTCGCCGACCACGAATACCCCGTCGAGAAGGTCACGATCGTAGGCGTCGACCTCATGCAGGTCGAGCGCGTAATGGGGCGCCTGTCGTGGGGCCGGGTACTGCTCAGCGGTCTCATGACGGGCGTGTGGTTCGGCCTGTTCATCGGGCTCATGCTCGGGATTTTCGCCACCGAGATACTCGGCCCGGTGCTCTTCGGCATCATCGGCGGCGGCATCTTCGGCATGATCGGCGCGGCGATAAGCTACGCGGCCACCCGCGGCCAGCGGGATTTCGCGTCGACCTCTCAACTCGTCGCCAACCGCTACGACATCCTCTGCGAGCCCGACGGCGCCGAGAAGGTGCGTGACGAGCTCTACCGCCTCGGCATGCGGCCGGCCTAGGGGGCTTTAGATGAGCGACGTCACCACCGCCGTATCCGAACAGTTGGACCAGCACTTCTCCGGTTATCACCGCGACGAAGCCGAAATCACCTTCCTCGGCAACGCGCCGATGCGGCTACTGCGCTTCGTGCCCAATTCCGGCCCCGGCGACGACGATGTCGTCTGGTACGCCTCTCTCGGGTGCTCGTCCCATCCCATGGACCCAGAGGCCATCAACCCCGACCCGGGCGCTCCGCGTGCGGAAATCGTTCTCGGCGTTCGGCGCGGCATCGATGCGGTGGGCAAAACCTTGGCCATTATTGCAGCAAGCCCCTCCGTCGAGGGAGTTGTGCTCCGCGAGGGTCTGCTCATCGACCTCGAATCCCCGTTGTGGCCGGGGTCGTCGTTCACCGCCGTCATCCTCACGCCGTCCCAGGTGCCGGATGTGGCAGGGGACTGGGGTGCTGATGTGGTCGTCTACCAGGCGGTCCCTGTCACCCAAACCGAGGCGGCATGGGTTCGCCTCAAGAGCGCGGACACATTGCGCGAGGCGTGGACGGAGGCGGGGGTCGACATACTCGATCCAGACCGATCGGCAGTGCAACCGCGCGACTGAACAGCCGCCGGCGGCGAGACCGATGGAGACTGAACGAACGAAGGGCACAGGTAGAGAAGGCGTGAAGCGAATCGCACTACGTTTGTCGAGGCGAGTCCGGGTCGGTGTGTGCGCCGCGGCGGCAACATCCACGCTCGCCGCATGTGCGGTGCCCAACGACATGGTGCCCACCTACCCGTCGAGGGACGCACTCACAGTCGCACCCTCGGAGGTCATCGGGCACGAGGTGCTCACCGACGTGTACGCGCTCGCGCTGCGTCGCGAAGGTGTGCTCGTCGAGATCGCCGAACCCTCCGGGACGACCACCGACGCGACCGACAAGGTGCTCGCCGGGACGTCCGACTTCACCATCGGGTACTCGGGACAACTACTGGATGACGTCGAAGGTGCCGATTCCTCCGCGTCTGCCGACTCTCCGATGTCCGCGACCGAGGTGTACGAGCAGCTCGAGGATTCCGTGCCGGACACCGTGAGCGTCGGCCCGGCGGCCAGGGGGCAGGACAAGCCGGTCGTGGTCGTCACCGAGCACACCTCGACGACGATGGGCGTGCGCACGATGTCCGATCTGTCGGGTCGCTGCGACGAGCTTCGCCTCGCCGTGTCGCCGCAGACCGCGCACGCGCCAGAGGTGCGCAGTGCGCTTCGCGGATACGACTGCCAGTTCTCGGATGTGGTGACCGATTATCCGAATCCCACCGAGATTCGCGAGGCGCTGCGGCGCGGCGATGTCGGGGCGGGAATCATCTATAGCAGTGATCCGGCGCTCTTCCCACCGGACATGATCCGGCTCGATGACGATCGGAACCTGATCCAGGCGCAGACTCCCGTGCCTGTTTTCACCTCCGGCTCGCTGAGTGAAGAGGACCAAGAGGTCCTCGCCAAGGTCTCCCGAAAGATGAGTACGAAGGAGATGAGCAAGCTCAACGCCGCGGTCGAGTCCGGGCGCACTCACGCCATCGCGGCGGCCTCGGGCTGGCTCAACGACAATGGTTTCGAGTCGTCCCTGGACGCTGGTTAGTCAGAGCCACTTGTTGCGGCGAAAAAGCCAGTACAGGACGACACAGATTGCGAGCATGAACGCCAGAACGGCATAGTAGCCGTATTTGTAGTGTAGGTCCGGCATGTTGTCGAAGTTCATGCCGTAGATGCCGGCGATCATAGTGGGGACGGCGGCGATTGCGACCCACGCCGAGATTCGCCGCATGTCCTGGTTCTGCTTGTTCCCTGCCCGAGCGATCGCTGCATTGACCAGGGAGGTCAGGCGCTCGTCGTATCCGGTCACGTCTTCGGCAACGAGCGTGTGGTGGTCGAGCACGTCACGGAAGTAGTGCCGGATTTCGGGGACCACAACTTCGAACTCGTCCTGCGTGAGCCGTCGAAGCGGCGTGCCGAGCGGGGTGATTGTGTGCTTGAGCTCGAGGGCTTCGCGCTTGAGGAGATAGATGTGTTCGATCTCCAGATTTTCGTTCGGCGAGAACACGACAGATTCGACCTCCTCGACGTCGACCTCGACCGCATCGGCGACCTTGATGTACGCATCGACGATGTGGTCGGCGACGGCATGCATCACCGCCGAAGGCCCAAGGGCCAGGAGTTCCGGGCGGTCTTCCATGTGGCTGCGCAGGTTCGCCAGGCCGCCGAAATCCCCGTGCCGGACAGTCAGCACGAACTCACGCGAGGCGACGATGAGGATGTCGCCTGTGGCCACGATCTCCTTGGCGCTCTTGACCGAGTCGTGTTCGCGGTAATCGACGGTGCGCAGGTTGAGGACGAGAGTGTCGTCGTATCGCTCTAGTTTCGGGCGCTGTCCGCCGGTAGTCGCGTCTTCGGTGACGAGTTCGTGGAGCCCGAAACTCTCCGCGATCCCGGCCATCTGCCGCTCGTCCGGCTCGAAAAGGCCGATCCACACGAAGCCCTCACCGCGGTCGCGCACGTAGTCGAGTGCGGTGCGGAGATTTTGCTGTCCGGGCACGCGGGCCCCATCGACGTATACCGCGCAGTTGACGACGGCGCGTTCGGCAGGCACGTTGGGGCCACCGGGAGTCGAGTCCTGCTTGGAGGAACCGGATGGGCTGGTGCTCAGGTTCGGAACGATCTTGTCGAATCCGAACGAAGAGGGAGACACGGACGACGCTCCTCGGCGAAGGTGGCGGACTTCATGGCGGCGTAGATGACTACGCAGTGATCTTATTCCACGAACGACTCCGGTTGGTGGAACGCGAACGAAAGCGGCGTGAGGCACTACCGGAACGACACCGAATGAGATATTGTTGATGTATCAACTAAATGCGAGTGACTACTTCGCGAAAGGGAACGAACATCATGTCTGACATTAGCTCACCGAAGGCGACGGGGCGGCAGCCCGCGGTATTCATCGGGCACGGAGCACCCAATAACGCCATCGAGGACAATACGTGGACCAAGGAGTGGAAGAAGATCGGCGAGTCGCTGCCGCAGCGTCCGCGTGCGGTGCTCACGGTCTCCGCGCACTGGTTTATCGGAGCCACTGCGGTGACGGCCATGTCGAAGCCGCGCACGATCCACGACTTCTTCGGATTCCCGCAGGAGCTATCGGAATTCGAGTACCCGGCAGACGGTGCTCCCGAGCTCGTTTCTCAGGTGGAAGAGCTCGCTCGGCCCCAATGGGTTGGAGCGGACGAGGATTCGTGGGGACTCGACCACGGGGCGTGGTCGGTGCTTACGCATATGCTGCCCGAGGCCGACGTCCCGGTGGCGCAGCTGTCGCTCAATGCCACCAAGTCTCCGGAATACCATTTTAATCTCGGCACCAAGGTGGCCGAACTAGCCAACGACAACGTTCTGCTGCTCGGCAGCGGGAACGTGGTTCATAACCTGCGTATGGTCAATCCGGCGGTCGGGGACACCGGCGAGGCTTGGGCCCATCGGTTCGACGACGCCGTCGAAGAGCTGCTCGTACACCGGCCCGAGGACATCCTCGAGATTCTCGAGCACCCGGACTTCGCCCGCGCCGTGCCCACGCCCGACCACTTTCTGCCGGTCGTCCACGCCGCAGCCTGGACGGCGGCCCTGGGGCGGAATGCCGAAACTTTCGACAAGGGCTACACGTGGGGCTCGCTATCGATGACAAGTTACACCGCTGCCTGATCTCGGCAGGGCGGGCTTCGCGGGTCCGCCGTCATACATAAAAAAGTTCCGCCCCTCTCGTAGCGTAATGCTGCGGGAGGGGCGGAACTCTTCCACCGGACGGTGGACTGTGCTGTCTTGTCTTGTCTTGACTGGCCTTGCTCTAAATCCTGCCTACTCGAAGGCCTCGTCGACGAGCTTCTTCTGCTCGACCGCGTGCACCTTCGACAGGCCGGTGGAGGTGGCGGCCATGGCTCGGCGGGAGACGAGCTTCATCGGCGGCCAGCCGTCGACGACCTCGGGCAGCTGGAGCGCGAGGAACGGCCACGCACCCTGGTTCGCGGGCTCCTCCTGAACCCAGCGGACCTGCTTGAGGTTCGGGTAATGCTCCAGCGCATCGGTGAGGCGGCGGTACGGGACCGGGTGCAGCTGCTCGAGTCGGACGACCGCGATATCGTCACGGTCCTCCTTCTCCTGTCGGGCCGCGAGCTCGTAGTAGAGCTTGCCCGAGACCAGCAGCATCGTGGTCACCTTTTCGGGATCCTTGTCGGAGCCCGACGCAAACGTCGGATCGTCGAGGACGGAGCGGAACTTGCCCGTGGTGAAGTCCTCGACCGCCGAGACGGCCTTCTTGTTGCGCAGCATCGACTTCGGGGTAGCGACGATGAGCGGGCGGGCGATGCCCTTCGCATGCCGGCGAAGCAGGTGGAAGAAGTTCGCCGGGGTGGACGGCTGTGCGACGGTCATCGAGCCCTCGGCGCACAGCTGCAGGAACCGCTCGAGGCGGGCCGAGGTGTGGTCCGGGCCCATGCCCTCGTGGCCGTGCGGCAGGAGGAGGGTCACCGCGGACTTCTGCCCCCACTTGGCCTCACCCGACGAAATGTATTCGTCGATGATCGTCTGGGCGCCGTTGACGAAGTCGCCGAACTGCGCCTCCCACAGCACCAGCGCCTCCGGGTTGCCCACGGAGTACCCGTACTCGAAGCCGAGGCCCGCGTACTCGGTGAGCGCCGAGTTGTACACGTTGAACGTGCCTTCGCCGCTGGGAAGGTGGGCGAGCGGGGAGTAGACCGAGGAGTCCTCCTTGTCCACGACGACTGCGTGGCGCTGGGTGAAGGTACCGCGGCGGGAGTCCTGGCCGGCGAGGCGGACCGTGCGACCCTCCTGCACGAGCGTGCCGATCGCGAGCAGCTCGGCGAACGCCCAGTCGATGCCACCGTTGTAGGCCATCTTCTGGCGGTGCTCGTACACCGGCTTGACGCGCTGGTGGATGGCAAAGCCCTCCGGCAGCGCGGCGAAGGCGTCTCCGATCTCGTGGATCATGTCCTCGTCGACCGCGGTGACCAGGCTCGACGGCAACGGCTGCTCGGCCTCGATCGAGCGCGAAGGCTTGACCGCGTGCTTCTCCAGCTCGCGGACCTCCTTGAACACCTGCTCGAGCTGCCCCTGGAAGTCGCGCAGCGCCGTGTCCGCCTCGGCCTCGGTGATATCGCCACGACCGACCAGGTCGCGGGTGTAGACCTCGCGAACGCCCAGCTTGTCGTCGATGATTTCGTACATCTTCGGCTGGGTCATCGACGGATCATCGGCCTCGTTGTGTCCGCGGCGGCGGAAGCAGATGAGGTCGATAACGACGTCCTTGTGGAACTCCTGGCGGAAGTCCATGGCGAGCTTTGCGACTCGGACACAGGCCTCCGGATCGTCGCCGTTGACGTGGAAGATCGGTACGCCGAAGCCCTTCGCGATATCCGTCGCATACTGGCTGGAACGCCCGGACTCCGGAGCGGTGGTGAAGCCGATCTGGTTGTTCACCACGATGTGCACCGTGCCGCCGGTGGTGTAGCCGTCGAGGAGCGCGAGGTTGAGCGTCTCGGGGACAACACCCTGACCGGCAAACGCGGCGTCTCCGTGCAGCATGAGCGGCACGATCGGGAAATTCGCGGCCTTGTCCGCCGGCAGCTCGTCCTGCTTCGCGCGGACAATGCCCTCGAGAACAGGGTCGACTGCCTCGAGGTGGGAGGGGTTCGCGGTGAGCGAGACCGTAATCTCGTTGTCGCCGAACATCTGGTAATGCGTGCCGCTGGCGCCGAGGTGGTACTTGACGTCGCCCGAACCGTGGGCGGCGGAGGGATCCATGTTGCCCTCGAACTCGGTGAAGATCGCGCCGTAGGGCTTGCCGACGATGTTCGCGAGCACGTTGAGACGGCCGCGGTGTGGCATGCCGATGATGACCTCGTCGAGGGCGTAATCGGCGGCCTGATCGATGACCGCGTCCATCATCGGGATCACGGACTCGGCACCCTCGAGCGAGAAGCGCTTCTGGCCGACGTACTTGGTCTGCAGGAAGGTCTCGAATGCCTCGGCGGCGTTGACCTGGCTCAGAATGTACTTCTGCTCTGCGTTGGTGGGCTTGTCGTTGACGCCCTCCAGGCGCTCCTGCAGCCACATCCGCTGTTCGTTCTCGATGATGTGGGTGTACTCGATGCCGATCTTGCGGCAGTAGGCCGCGCGCAGTACCGACAGCACGTCGCGCAGCTTCATCTTGTCCTTGCCGACGAAGCCGCCGACGGAGAACTTGCGGTCGAGATCCCACAGCGAGAGCTCGTGCGTATTGACGTCGAGGTCCGGGTGTACCTCGCGACGATTGAAGGCGTGCATGCCGTCGAGCGGATCGACATCGGCCATAAGGTGGCCGCGGTTGCGGTAGGCGGCGATGAGCTCGAGGACACGGGCGTCCTTGTCCACCCGCGGGTCCGTGATGTCGCGGCGCCAGCGGACCGGCTCGTAGGGGATGCGCAGCGCCGAGAAGATCACGTCGTAGAACGAATCGTCGAGAAGCAGACGGTGGATCTCGCGCAGGAACTCGCCCGATTCGGCGCCCTGGATGATTCGGTGGTCGTACGTCGAGGTGAGCGTCGTGATCTTGCCGATGCCCTGATCAGCCAGCTTCTCCTCGGACGCGCCCTGGAACTCGGCCGGGTATTCCATCGCGCCGACGCCGAGGATGGTGCCCTGGTTGGCGGTCAATCGCGGCATCGAGTGCACGGTGCCGATACCGCCCGGGTTGGTGAGCGAGATGGTGACCCCGGAGAAATCGTCCATGCCGAGCTTGCCGAGGCGCGCGCGCTTGACGATGTCCTCGTAGGCGTCGAGGAACTCGCGGAAGTTCATGCGCTCGGTGTTCTTGATCGCCGCGACCACGAGTGTGCGCGATCCGTCCTTGTTCACAAGGTCGATAGCGAGGCCGAGATTGATGCCCGAAGGGGTCACCATGTTCGGCTTGCCGTCGATCTCGGCGAAGTGGTTGTTCATCGACGGGTGCGCCTTGACGGCCTGCACCATCGCGTAGCCGATGAGATGAGTGAAGGAGATCTTGCCGCCGTGGGTGCGCTTGAGATGGTTATTGATGACGATGCGGTTGTCGATCATCAACTTCGCGGGGACCGCGCGGACCGACGTCGCCGTCGGGATTTCCAGCGACTTGGTCATGTTCTTCGCGATCGCGTTTGCAGCGCCGCGCAACACCTTGTTCTCCGGCTCCGCAGGCGGCTGGAAGTCCGGAACGTCCGGGAGTATCGCCGACGAGCTACGCGTGGCACGATCTGCATCGCTGCGGGGGCGCTCGTTCTTCTGCGATGCCTTCGACTCGGCATCGTCGGACGCCGGAGCCTGGGACGCCTTGGCCGCAGGCTTCTCACTCTTCGCCGTCGCGGCCTTCTTCGCCGCGGGCTTCTTCTCGGCGGAAGCCGACTTCTTCTTATCCGCGGTCGGTGCCTTCTCGTCCCCGCCCGAGACATTCGGTGCGGAGGGGGCGCCGTTCTTCTCGAAATATTCGTGCCAGCTGGCGTCTACAGAATCCGGGTCGCTACGGAATCGCTCGTACATCTCATCCACGAGCCATTGATTTTGTCCGAACTGCGAGTCTTGTACGCTCACGACCGAAAACTGCCTTCCTTGTTTTTCTACCTATTTGCGCTCGGTGGGTCCCACCGCGCCTAAAACAGCGACGATTCTATTGTTGCTGGTGGAGAGGGCTCCGGGCCCGTAGTTCCGTTCCCGACGCACGGTAGTGCCATGCGGGCAGGCGGAACCTCCGTCATCCTTCGTTCTACCCGTTTTCCGGGTATTCGGCACATCCGTGCTCAAGGCTAGTCGGCGCGCCGTAAGCCTGTCGCCGTTTGAGGGTCTCGGCGCGCCGCGCGGTGCCGCCCGCGAGGCACTGCGCGAACATGTTGCAGTGTCCACCAGTCGCGGCTAATGGGCGCCTGGATTCGCCCCGCATACACGTTCGGCGCCCTCCGTAGGAGGACGCCGAACATGTTCGAATCGGATGGTTATCGCCCCCCGGTCACTGCGGTGCCCCACGCCCCAGCTGCGCAGTAGAAGCACACCCGCATATGACGTCGGAGGCGCCGTTACTTCTTCGCCGACTCCAATTCGGGGGTGGAAGGCCATGTCGTCGGCGCGACGCCGAAGGCTTCCCGGGAGCGGGAGACCATGAGCTTTCCGGCCTTCACGTTGCCCCATCCACCGAGAACCGCGCCGATACCGGCGGGGAGGATCTTCGCGAAGGAGCCCTTGAGGCGCTTTACGACAAACCCACGCACGAGCTTGTTGAACACGATCGTATTGACCCGACCGAGCTCGGGGAGCTCAGTGGCCTTACGCGCAACGGACTTACCCTTGCGCCCGTGGGCCGCGCGCTCGACGATCGCGTTGCCGGTCGAGCCGAGAAGGATGATCGACACGAGCAGCTCGCGCTGGTCTTTTCGCGAGACGTCGACGCCGTAGACCGTGGCCTTGGCGATCGTGTGGAAGGTGACCGCCTCGAGAAATGCGACCGCGTCGGCGCCGATCGCGCCGAACGAGGCGAGAGTGCCGATCCCCGGGACAGTGGCCGTCGCGCCCGCTGCCGTTCCGGCGGTACCGACCGCGCGGACCAGGTTCTTATCGAGGCGCTCGGAGACCTGCGCCGGCGATTCATTCGGGTGGGAGCTGCGCAGGCGTCGCACATAGGACTGTGCCGGGGCGGTCTGTATGTCGATGGCCCGGTCGAGCGCGCGACGGAGCCACCGCTCGGCGAGACGCGTGCGTCCCTCGGGGTTGGCCAACTCCAGGTCGCGGTAGGCCGAGAGCTCCCCGTCGCCGCCGGTCGGGGCATCTGCGGACCGATCGGAATTCTTACGTGGCCAGGCCATTGTTCACCGTCCTTGTGTGCCCGGTGGTGGGCACACGTTAATCGCTGGGCGTGCTCAACTGATCACGCATGGACCCCGCCGATAATACTGGATCGGCGGGGTGTGGAGGCAATTGCGAGAAGTATCTCCGACGTCAGACTTGAAGTGACTTGCTAAGCGGGAAGCACCTTCTCGGTGTATGCGTTGCGGAATACTCGCTGTGGATCGACGGAATCGCGAACGGCGACGAAGTCGTCGAAACGCGGGTAGAGACGCGAGAGTTCCTCCGCTCCGAGGCTGTGCATCTTGCCCCAGTGCGGGCGGCCGCCGGCGGCGCGGAAAATGGACTCCACCCGGTCGAAGATCGGCTCGGCGTCCATGCCCACGTACTGGTGCACGCTGAAGTAGGCCGAATCGCGGCCGTGGGCGGTGGACAGCGTCGCGTCGTCCCCGCGTACCGCGCGCACCTCGATGGGGAAGGGGGTCGGGTGTACTGCGGCGTCGAAGAAGGCGCGAAGCTCGGCAAGAACCTCCGCCGCATCGGCGATGGGCACGCCGTATTCGATCTCGCGGAACCGAACGTCCCGGGGCGAGCTGAAAACCTTATAGGACCTGTCCGAGTACTCGGACTTGCCCATAAAGCGTCCCGAGATCGCGTTGGCGTGCTTGGTGAGCCCCGGGCGGCGGGCGACGGTACGGCACACCAACTCGAAGACGTTGTTTGTTACGAAATCGGAGCGCTTTCGGGCGAAAGCGCTCTTCGGTCGTAGTTCGGAGTCCGCCGGGATCCTGGTGTTTTTCTTTACCTCGATGAGGTCGGTGTGGGGGAACCAGAAGAACTCGACGTGATCACCGTCGCGCAGGAACCCCTCGAGATCGCCGGTCACCTCGTCGAGTGTGCTGGGCCGCTCGGTCGACTCCAACGCGAACGCGGGAACGCAGCGCACGGTGACGCAGGACAGAACACCCAGTGCGCCGAGTGAGACCTTCGCCGCGGCGAAGAGATCCGGATTCCGATGCGCGTCGCAGTCGAGTATCTCGCCGGTCCCCGTAACGATCTGCATCGCCGTGACCGTGGTGTGGATACTGCCGAATCCCGCGCCGGTCCCGTGGGTTCCGGTCGAGATGGAGCCGGCGATCGATTGCTGGTCGATGTCGCCGAGGTTCTCCTGCGCAAGGCCGAGCTCCCAGAGCAGTGGGCCGGCGTCGCGCAGCCTGGTGCCGGCCCACAGGGTGACGTCGGCGCCCGCAGCCTCCCCGTCCTCTCCGTACACGGGGGAGACGGCCTTGACGCCGGTGAGGTTGTCGAGACTGAGCTGGATCCCGTCCGTCGCAGCGCAGGAAGAGAACGAATGTCCGGCGCCGACGGTCTTGAGGGAGGTCCCGGAGTCCGCGGCCCGCTGGACGATGCGGGCGATCTCGGCCGTAGTGGTCGGAAAAACCGACTCGGTGGGCGTCGACTCCACGGTGCGTCCCCAATTGCGCCACGTCGCTTCAGTCATGGGCGCAACTATAAATCACCGGAGGGGTGAAACGTGGTGAGAAACGGCGAACAATTGGTCGCTTGTTCGACTCCCGCGAAACCCCGGGCCGAGCACTCGGCCGCAAAGCGCCACGGCGCGGCGGAGCGCCGTTTTATAGTGGTTTCGTGTCAAAACGTCTCCCCGCCGATAAACGCCGAGCACAGCTGCTCGACGCGGCCATACGGATCACCGAGGAACAGGGGCTCGGCGCGCTCACCATTCGCGCGGTCGCCGAGCGGGCGGGCGTGTCGCTGGGCGTGGTCCACTACTGCTTTGTGGACAAGGACGAGCTTGTCGACAACGTCATCGGCGCCGCCAACGAGGAACTCGCCGCCGCCACGCGCGCCTTTCTCAACCTGGATCTCAGCTCGGCCGAGACCGGGCCGGCGGCGCTCGAAGAACTCGTACACGAGGCTTTGAATCTGCAGTGGAGAGTGATCAGCTCCTCACCCGACAGGCAGCTTCTCACCTATGAGATCGCCGCCTATTCGATCCGTCTCCGACCTCCGGAGAAAGAAAACCTCGCGCTCGACCAGTACCGCGGATACGACGAGCTGGTTGAAATGGTGCTCCGCCGCGCGGGCGAATCCGCGCACATGGAATGGGACGACTTCCCGGCGATCGTTCGCGCCACCGGGGCGATACTCGACGGCGCCGTGTTGCGCTGGTTGATCGACAGAGACGACGACTCGTTCACCCGCACCATGGAAATCGCTATCAAGGCCGTGGTCGAAGGCGCACGGCCGACTGACGGGTAGTCCCGGCGGGTAGATTCGCCCCCAGGGAGGCGCTGTACGCCACGGGGCCGGCTCCACCAGGGGCTCGCCTGGGCCGTGGCGGCGGTCGCGGTTGCACTCACGCTCCGGGGAGGACGGAATTTTCATGGCGTTCGGACAGTCGAAGTCGAAGACCGGGAAGAACGCGCGGGGGACGATGTCGATGCGCGCGCTCGACGCGGCAATGGACGATATCGAACGCGCCACCCGAGATCTCCCCGCGCCGCTCGCAGTTCTCCATCTTCCGAGCCTGCGGGCAAACCTCGAGTACACGGTGCGCCGCGCCGGCCGAACGCGCGTCCGCATCGCCTCGAAATCGGTGCGGGTGCGCAAGGTTCTCGAGCAGGCACTTGGCGCGGATCTGTCGGGTGGGGACGACATTCGCGGCATCATGGCGTATTCGCTACGCGAGGCGTTGTGGCTCGTCGAATGCGGCTGCCGGGACGTGTTGATCGGTTATCCCACGACCGACCGGCAGGCCCTCGCTCGCCTCGGCGCCGATGCGGAGGCCAAGGCGGCGATCACGCTCATGGTGGATGACGTCGCCCATGCCGAGATCGCCGAGGCGGCCGGTGCGCACGGGGTGCGCATGTGTATTGATGTGGACTCCAGCCTGCGCCTGGGACCTGTTCACCTGGGCACCCGCCGATCGCCCTTGCATACGGTGGACGAAGTCGAAGCGCTCGCCCGCACGCTCGACGCCCGCGGGCACGAGGTCGTCGGGGCGATGTTCTACGAGGCACAGGTCGCGGGCGTGCAGGACAACGTGTTCGGCATCGGGCCGGTCAAGGCTCTGTCCATGCGCCGACTTGTGCCACTGCGCCAGGAGGTCGCTCAGGCTCTCGAGCGGGTCACCGGGCGCAAGCCCGAGATTCTCAATTCCGGGGGCACCGGCTCCGTCGAAGCCTCCGCATCCGCGCCGGCGGTGACAGAGGTGACCGTCGGCTCCGGACTTTTCGTCCCTGGGACCTTTGACCATTTCAAGTCCTTCACGCCGCGGCCGGCGCTGTTCTTCGGCCTCGACGCGGTGCGTTCCCCGGCGCCCGGGATGTCGACCTTGCTCTATGGCGGGTACATCGCTTCGGGCGCACCCGGCGCCGACCGGCTCCCGGTGCCCGTGCGCCCCCGATTCGCATTCACTTCTCGCGAGGGCGCGGGAGAGGTGCAGACGCCGATCGATGCGCCCCTTCCCATCGGCGGGCGGGCGTGGCTGCGCCATGGGAAAGCAGGGGAGCTGGCGGAACGCTTCGCCGAGATCGTGGTAGTAGATTCGGTGGACGGGACGCCCGCCGTGGTCGACACGTGGGCGACATACCGAGGTGAAGGGAAGTGTTTCGGATAATGGCCGAGAGCAACGACGCGAACGAGGGCGGAGTCGATACCCCCTCGATGATCGCCGAGGCCGTGGACATCACCGCCGATCTCATCCGGATCGACTCGACGAATACGGGCAACCTCGACACCATCGGCGATGGGGAGACCCGCGTGTGCCGCCGCATCGCCGAATATCTCGACGAGGTCGGGATCTCCAGCGAACTCGTGGAATCCGTCCCCGGCCGCGGATCGCTCGTCGCACGCGTCGAGGGGGCCGAGCCCGATGCGGGCGCGTTGGTGGTCCATGGGCACGTCGACGTCGTGCCCGCTGCTGCCGACGACTGGTCGGTGCCGCCGTTCTCCGGGGAGATCCACGATGGCTGGCTCTACGGGCGTGGAGCCGTGGACATGAAGGACATGCTCGGCATGATCCTCGCCTCGGTTCGCGCGATGCGGCGTGCCGGGGTCACGCCCAGGCGCCCGCTGATTCTCGCCTTCTTCGCGGACGAGGAGCATGCGGGCTTTTACGGCGCCAAGTGGCTCGCCGAGAATCGGCCCGACCTGTTCGAGGGCGCGACACACGCGATCAGCGAGGTCGGCGGATTCTCCGTTCCCCTGGGCGAGAAGCGGCTCTACCCGATCGCCACCGCCGAGAAGGGCGTTGCGTGGGCCGAGCTCCTCGCCAAGGGCACCGCAGGCCACGCCTCCATGCCCACCGAGGACAACGCCGTCGCCAGACTCGTGAGCGCAATGGCCCGCGTTGCCGAACACGACTTCCCGCTCGAACCCACCGAATCAGTGGCCGAAATGGCGCGGCAGGTGGGGGAGATCCTCGGAACTCCGACGTCATTGGCGGATCTGCAGGGAAACCTCGACAAGCTCGGACACATGGAATCCATGGTCCGTGCGTCGCTGTCGAATACCGCCTCGGTGACGGTGGCCGACGCCGGTTACAAGGTCAACGTGATCCCCACGGAAGCCACCGGCGCCATCGACGGGCGCGTCCTCCCCGGGAGCGAGGAGACCTACCGCCCGGAGCTCGAGGAGCTTCTCGGTGACGACGTGGAGGTGCAATGGCGATGGACGCCGCCGATCGCGGCTCCCGCCGACGACCCGCTCGTCGACCGCGTCCGCGAGGCGATCGCCGAATACGACCCGGACGGTGTCGTCGTGCCTTATCTGCTTCCCGCGAGCACCGACAACAAGCATTTGGCCACCCTCGGGATCGACGGCTATGGTTTCGTTCCACTGCGCGTGCCTGATGAGTTCGACGTCTTCGGGCACTTCCACGCGGTCGACGAGCGCGTCCCCGTGAGCGCTCTGGAATTCGGTGTTCAAGTACTGGAACGGATCATCCGCACTGCATGATGGCCTTGGGTAGAAGATCGGCGCCCACCGGTGGCGCATCCGGCGGCGAACCGAAAATTCCCGCCGACCTCTGGGTGCTCATCGCCGGAGCGCTTCTCGTCGCGCTCGGTTTCGGGCTCGTGGCCCCGGTTCTGCCGCAGTTCGCCCACTCGTTCAACGTGTCGGTGACCGCGGCCTCGGTCGTGGTGAGCGCATTCGCGTTCTGCCGGATGATTTTCGCGCCGGTCGGCGGCACCCTCATCGACCGGCTCGGCGAGCGCAAGGTCTATCTCACCGGCCTCGTGATCGTCGCCTTGTCGACACTGGCCACCGGTCTGGCTCAGAACTACTGGCAGATGCTCATCTTCCGCGGCCTCGGCGGACTCGGCTCGACGATGTTCACGATCTCGGCCGCGGCCCTGCTCGTCCGTCTCGCGCCCTCAGAGGCCCGGGGGAGGGTGTCGAGCTACTACGCTTCGGCGTTCCTCCTCGGCAATATCGCCGGACCGGTTTTCGGCGGGCTCCTCGGCGCTCTCGGGATGCGACTACCGTTCTTCATCTATGCCGGCGCGCTGCTCATCGCTACGGCCGTGGTGGCAATCTTCCTGCGCGAGGGCCGACGTCGTCAGCCAGGCGACGACGCCCAGCCGCCGATGCTGTTCTCCGAGGCGATCCGGCAGGCCCGATACATCGGCGCGCTGGCCGGCGCCTTCGCCAACGGCTGGTGTTCATTCGGGATGCGCGTGGCGATCGTTCCTCTTTTCGCCGCGCAGGCCTTCGACAACGGCGCACGCATCGCGGGTATCTCGCTCGCGTGCTTCGCCGTCGGCACCGCGGCGGTCGTGCTCTTCGCGGGCCGCCTGGCGGACTCGCTCGGCCGCAAACCGCTCATCGTCGTGGGCTTCCTCATCACCGGTGTCACCGTTGGGACGCTGGGGCTGGTTCACAACGAGTGGATATTCATTGCGCTGTCCATTGTCGCCGGCATGGGAGGCGGAATTCTCAACCCCGCCCAGCAGGCGGTGGTGGCCGACGTCATCGGAAAGGAACGATCCGGCGGCAAGGTAATGGCCAGCTACCAGATGGTGCAGGACGCGGGCACGATTTCCGGCCCGATCGCGGCGGGACTGATCGTCGATAAAGTGGGGTATGACTGGGCGTTTGCGGCTGCGGGCGCGATTTGCGTTATCGTTGGTACTGCATGGCTCGGCCTGCCTACAGTGCGGCCAGCCGATCGGGTCACCGCTGATGAGGTGAACGAATCAGACGACCCATCAGACGTGCCGAGAGAATCGGGGCGTCGCGGCGTAGACTCAAGTCTTTGATGAGCACCATTTCGTGCTTGAGGACGATCGACGCCCACCCAATCACGGATTCCGGTACCGAGGCCGGCGATTCGCTCGTGGCCGACTATCCGGCCGAGAACCTGACGAAACTATACGGCCGATTGTGCGGCCAGTGATCCACTCCTCCATTTAGTGAGGCGCGGAAACGGAGACCTCAATGGAGAATGACCAGGCCGATTCGGCCAAAGACGACTCGACGAATGCCGACGTGGACGCGGCGCCTGAAGAGAAGAAGAACGAAGGCACGACCTTCGCCGAGATGAACCTGCACCCCAAGGTTCTCGATGCTGTCACCGCAGTCGGTTACGAGTCGCCGTCGGCGATTCAGGAAGAGACGATCCCGCTGATCCTCTCGGGGCGCGACGTCGTCGGCCTCGCGCAGACCGGTACCGGTAAGACCGCCGCGTTCGCGCTTCCGATCCTCTCGCTGATCGACCACGAGCTGCGTTCCCCGCAGGCATTGGTGCTCGCGCCGACCCGCGAGCTCGCGCTCCAGGTCGCCGAGGCCTTCGTCACCTATTCTTCGAAGCTCAGCGGCGTCAACATCCTGCCGATCTACGGCGGACAGGCCTACGGCATCCAGCTCTCGGGGCTGCGCCGCGGCGCGCAGATCATCGTCGGTACGCCGGGCCGTGTGATCGACCACCTCGAAAAGGGCACGCTCGATCTGTCCGGGCTTCGCCACCTCGTTCTCGACGAGGCCGACGAGATGCTCACGATGGGCTTCCAGGAGGACGTCGAGCGCGTCCTCGAGGACACCCCCGAGGCCACCCAGGTCGCGCTGTTCTCGGCGACCATGCCCAACGGCATCCGACGCATCTCGCAGCAGTACCTCACCGATCCGGCGGAGGTGAAGGTCAAGTCGAAGACCGCCACCGCGTCGACTATTGAGCAGCGCTACGTCATCGTCCAACACCGCGACAAGCTCGACGCGCTCACCCGCGTGCTCGAGGTCGAGGACTTCGACGCGATGATCATGTTCGTTCGGACGAAGCAGGCAACCGAGGAGCTCGCCGAGCGTCTCCGCGCCCGCGGCTTCTCCGCGGCACCGATCAATGGCGATATCCCGCAGAACCTCCGCGAGCGGACGATCGGCCAGCTCAAGGACGGGCGCACCGATATCCTCGTCGCGACCGACGTCGCGGCTCGCGGCCTTGACGTGCCCCGCATCAGCCACGTCGTCAATTACGACATCCCGCACGACGTCGAGTCGTACGTCCACCGCATCGGTCGCACCGGTCGCGCGGGACGCAGCGGCCACGCCCTTCTGTTCGTCACGCCCCGCGAGCGTCGTCTGCTCTCGCAGATCGAGCGCGCCACGCGGCAGTCGCTGCAGGAGATCCAGCTGCCGTCGGTCGACGACGTCAACGAGATGCGCATGACGAAGTTCGCCGAGTCGATCACCGAGTCGCTGCAGGACGCCAACCTGGCGCTGTTCCGCCGCCTGGTCGAGCAGTACGCTTCCGAGCATTCGGTGGCCATGGAGGACATTGCCGCCGCGCTTGCGACCCAGTCGCGCAACTCCGACGAGTTCCTCATGAAGGAGCAGCCGAAGCAGCGTCGCAACGACCGCAATGATCGCGGCGACCGTGGTCCCCGCCGCGACTTCGACGACCGTGGCGATCGCGGACCTCGTCGCGACAACCGCCGCGATTCCGGCGGAAACTTCTCGATGTACCGCCTCGCGGTCGGTAAGCGTTCGGGTGTCAAGCCCGGCTCGATCATGGGTGCCCTCGCCAACGAGGCGGGGCTCAAGGGCTCGGACATCGGTCGGATTCAGATCCGTTTCGACCACACTCTCGTCGAGCTTCCCTCGCACCTCAGCTCGGGTGACATCGACCAGATGAAGGACATCGTCGTCTCCGGCCAGGCGATCGACATCCGCCCGGACGCCGGACCGCCGTCGGGCCGCCCCGGCTCCCACCGCTCCGGAGGGGACCGTGGAGACCGCGGAGATCGCGATCGCGGCAAGGGCGGATTCCGCGGAAACAACAATCGCCGTGGGGATCGCCGAAGCTTCCGCTAGGCCCAGCGATGCCGTCCAGGCCTCGCACATACCGCTCATCAGCCGTCCGGGCAGCTCCGCGCACTCGCGCGCAGTTGCTTCAGGTCCGCGCTGGTGAGCGGTAAGTCATATGTAGAGGCAGCCACGGCGACGCGCCACGCGTAGAAACAACGCCACGGCTCCACAGGCATCCACTCGCCGGGTAACGCGTCGCCCTTTGCCATATTGGCGTGGCCGGCGACCGCCAGGAGATTCGCGTCGACGTCGTTCGCGAACCGCTCGCGCGTTTCCTGCGGCCATGCGTGAGCACCCATGTCCCACGCTGCCGACAGCGCGTAGACGTGATCGATATGAACGGACTGATACGTCCCCGCCAGCGTAAGCGACTCACCCGAATACGGATCCACAAGTACTCCGCCTGTCCGAGCGCATCGCTCCCCAGGGACGGGCTCGGCGCCCTGGATATCGCGGGCCAAAACGTCCTCGCGCGTCGTGCAGCCGTTCCGGCCACCCGGCGCCTCCGTCGCATCGGACCATGCTCTTCCGAACGAGCAGGGTCCCGGACAGTCCCTTCCATACCC
This sequence comes from Dietzia timorensis, assembly GCF_020742175.1. Lineage (GTDB taxonomy): Bacteria > Actinomycetota > Actinomycetes > Mycobacteriales > Mycobacteriaceae > Dietzia > Dietzia timorensis_A. Next base: position 29,889 of record NZ_DYXM01000223.1, on the reverse strand, counting down.
GGGAATGTCGGGTCGGTCGGGGACCTCGGCCACCGAATCTATCGCGCGTATGACGTCGGGCCTGCTCGGCGAGCCCGGCACCGCCTCCTCCGCCGGGCCGTGGAACACGGCGGCCACCGCGACACACAGTGCCACCACGATCACGACCGCCGGCCACGACACCGATCCGGCGAGCCGGTGCCCGCGCCGCACAATCGCTGCGACGACAGGCGCCGCGAAATGTCGGGGATGACCGGCACTATGGTGTGAAGGGTGCACGCGGCGAGAGGAAGGGGAGTCCATGGTCACTGACTTTTCGGCACCTCTCCGGTTCCACTCGCGCGAATGCGACACGAAAATCGCTTCTGTGGACGAATTCGGCCCTGTGGATTTCTCGGGTGCGTGCCTGTGGTGAAGCCGCGGCCGTCCTACCGTCTGCGCGGGGTGTTCGGCAAAGGGGCGCTCGCCGTATGGTGTGAGACCGGACTTCGCCGGCCAGACTCGGTAGCGCCGGCAGCCGATCCGTCGGCGATTTCCGGTTCGAGTGCCCCAGCCCGGGTGGTAGAGATCATCGAAGGCATTCGGCTCGTCCACAAGGTCGAGGCGCGCGGCCCCGTCTCGGGAAGATGGCGCCTTGCGAAGGTGCCGGGCAAATACCTGCGTGCCGCGTCCGCCCTCGAATTGCTCGACTACGCGACGGCCGAGGACGCGGACCGATGGGCGGGCCCGGATTTGCGCGCGTTGGCGCAACTCGCAGCCGGCGTGCGCGAACTCGTAGCCGAGGCCCAGGTCGTCCCTGTCGTCACCTACGAGGACGAGTTCGTCGCGCGCTGGGAACTGCTTCGAAGCCCCGAGATTCTTTCGTGGCTGGGTTCGGTCTCTCGGCTACTGAGCACGATGGAACACGAAGAGGTCGCAGCCTTCGCCGACTGGATCGCCGATGCGGAAACTCGCAGGCGACTGTCCGTCCGTCCCTCGATGCCGAGCTTCGTCAAGGCTCTCGTCGACGCTACGGACAATGCCGTCGCCGGCTCCCATTCGATGGTCGCTCGCTCCCGTGATTTCGCCACACAGGCCGGCGCCGCCAACATCCACGTGGTGTTCCGCGTACTCGAACCCACTGAAGAACTCTGGCGTATCCAGGTACTCGTGCGCATCGGTGCCGACGGGATTCGTCCCTTCGACGCACTTGATGATCCCGAACTCGTCGCGCCTGTGCTTGTCGGGATACTCGACACGGCCAAGATCGCCTTCCCTGCTCTCGCCGAGGCGGAGACGGCCCCCGGCGGTGTGGATTTCCTCGTCTCTGCTGAGTCGATCGTCGAGCTCGTCGAGCGCGGAGCCGCCGCGCTGCAGGAGCGTGGTATCGAGGTTCTCCTACCGCGTGCATGGACGCGAGTGCGCACCGAGGTACGCGCAACACCGACAGTCGCCGCAGTCGAATCCGAGGCCCGGCTCGGGGTGCAGCAACTCGGCGAAATCCGGTGGGAGGTCCTTGTCGGCGGGGAACCGATCGACGAAGTGGAGCTCCAGAAGATGGTCGCCGCGTCGAGCGACCTGGTGCAGCTACGAGGGCGCTGGGTGCGTGCGGACAGCGAAGCACTGCGGCGGGCCTCCGCGTTCCTGGAAAGGGCTCGAGGGCGAGCGGAGGACGACACAGACAAAAGCGAAGACGCGGAGGGGGACGGAGCGCAGCACGCGCTCGGCGAGTTCGTGACGAACATGCTGAGTCCCGAAGCAGAGGGCGTCGCCATCTCGGCGCCCGACACGATGGAATGGAAGCTTCCGGAGCCGAAGGACGTGCTCGGAGACATACCGTCCTCGTTCCGGGCGACCCTGCGCGACTATCAAGCAGACGGCGTTCGATGGTTTGCAGGTATGGCCTCGGCAGGACTCGGCGCCGTCCTTGCCGACGATATGGGGCTGGGGAAGACCGTGCAGGTTCTCGCTCTCGAGTCGCTCGAACGCAACCGGATTCCCGCAGACACCCGAGCGCGCCCATCGCTCGTCGTGGCCCCACTGTCCCTCGTAAGGAACTGGCAGCTGGAAGCCCTTAAGTTCGCCCCGGATCTCGACGTGATGATCCACCATGGTCCCGAGCGCTCGGATTCGGAGTCGGCGCGCGTAGCCATGGAGCGAAGCGACGTGGTGTTGACGACGTACGGCACCGTCGTCAGAGACCTCTCCACTTTCGAAGCCGTTAATTTTCAGCGCATCGTCATCGACGAGGCACAGACGGTGAAGAATGTCGACACTCAGGCCGCGAAATCACTCCGTCTACTTACAGCGCGGCATCGCGTCGCACTCACTGGTACTCCTGTAGAGAATCGGCTCGAGGACATGCGTGCGATCCTCGACTTTTGTAACCCCGGGATGTTCGGGTCCGCGGAAGTGTTCCGCTCTCGTTTTTCCACGCCGATCGAGACGAGCGGGGACACCGACACCGCGACCCGCCTTGTCGCTCTGGCGGCGCCATTCCTGTTGCGAAGAACGAAGTCGGATCCCGGCATCGTAGAGCTTCCGGCGAAGCTGGAACACCGCGTTGATTCGTACCTCACCTCGGAGCAGGCGGCGCTCTACACCGCCGTCGTGAAGAACATGATGGAGGACGTCAAGGACGCCTCCGACGGCGGACGAAAGGGGGCGATCCTCTCCGGCCTCACTGCACTCAAGCAGGTGTGCGACCACCCGGCGCTCTACGCGGCCGACGGTTCTGCGCTGCTTCGCGGCGGCGAGCATCGTTCCGGCAAACTCGAGGCGCTAGACGAGATTCTCACGACAGCTGGCGACGCGGGGGAGAAGGTTCTCGTCTTTACCCAGTACCGCACGTTCGGGGAGATGATCCTGCCCTTCCTCGGGAGGCGGGCAGGCGAGCCGATCCCGTTCCTCTCCGGTATGTCGTCGGCGAAGGAACGCGCGCGGATGGTCGAGAGCTTCCAGGACCCTGACGGTCCGCCGATCTTCCTCGCCTCACTCAGAGCCGGCGGAACCGGGCTCACGCTGACGGCTGCCAACCACGTTGTCCACCTGGACCGATGGTGGAACCCGGCGGTAGAGGACCAGGCAACCGACCGAGTGCATCGCATCGGCCAGGAGCGCGATGTCAACGTATACACGTTGGTCGCGCCCGGAACGGTCGAGGAACGTATTGCCGACGTGCTCGACCACAAACAGGGACTGCAGGAGATCACCGTGGGGTCCCTCGGCGTGACGGCGCTGTCCGATGACGCGCTCATGGACCTGGTCGCATTGCGCGAGGACTCGGATTCGGCACGTGATGCCTTCCTGCAGTCGACCACGCCTCAGCCCCCGTTGCAGTCCCGACGAAAGGCCCGCCGATGAGTACGCTTTTCCGCGGGCAGGAGGGTCCGGGCGTGCCCGTCGCCACCAAGACAGGCGATTTCGGTGAGCATCAGTGGTCGCGGCGGTGGATGGCCGACCTCGAGGCCAGGGCGACCCGGAGCGCGATCACCAGCGGCAGATCCGCGGCCCGCAATCGGTGGGTGCTCGACGTCCAAATAGGCTGGCAGAAGGTGTTCGCGCACGTGCAGGGCTCTCAGCCGAGTCCGTTCGAGGTCACGTTCGACTTTCCCCCGCCCGACCCGGCCGACGTTCCCGTCATCGAAGGCGAGGTCACCAAGGTCGGCTTGGCCGCGGCGCTTGCCGGCAGCATCGATGACGCCCTTGCCACGGTTCTTCTTCCCGCCGTCGATGGGCAGACTCGACATTCGTGTTCGTGCCCCGACCAGCCCGGCCCATGCCTGCACACGATTGCAGTGGCCTGCGTACTGGTGGAGCGGCTCGACAAAAGCCCGCAGGACCTTTTCCGGATGCGGGGGTATCCGCCTCGGGCCGGAAGTGGTGGATCACGAGGGCGGGCCGCACGGCCGGGCGCGAGCGGCACCTCCGACGTCATACCTTTCTGGGACGCCGACCCGCAGCTTCCGCCTCCACCCGTACCGTCCGGTGCGGTCTCCGATCTGCTCGACGGAGCCAGCGCACGAGCGTTCGCGAGCGCCGTCGCACAGGGCAACACGCTGGCGACGCTGGCGATCCTGTCGGACCTGGAGGACCTGTACCACTCGTTGGGTAACGGCCCCAGTCCTTCGCCGGAGTAGTAGGAAGGCCACTTTGTCGGAGCCGGTTACTAAGGTGGGCGCCATGTCCACAGTGAAGTTTGTTCACACCGCCGACTGGCAGCTCGGGATGAAGCGTCACGTCCTCGGGGCGCGACATTCCAGCTTTGACGATGCCCGCATGGACTCCGTGCGCGCGATCGTCGCGCGTGCCGAGGCGGAGCGTGCGGATTTCATTCTCGCGGCCGGAGACGTGTTCGACGACAACACTGTGGCTACCGAGTACGTGATCAGGGCGCTGTCGGTGCTCGGGGAGACCGAGATACCCGTATATATCCTTCCCGGAAATCACGACCTGTATTCGGCGGGTTCGGTGTACCAGTCGAATACCTTCGCTCGTTATCGTCCGGCGAATGTTCACGTCATCGAGTCGACGGAGCCTGTCCAGGTGTGCGAAGGCGTCGAGGTTGTCGGCCTGCCCGTGGTGTCGAAGTATCCGTTGCCCGCGAATCTTGGCGATCTGGGCGGCAAGTTCACGACCGGCGCCAGCGAGGGAGTTCGGATTCTTGCGCTTCACGGCGGCACCGACCTCGTGTTTTCCGGAACGGACCCGGACGACGAGGAAGGCGGGCAGTTCTCGATTGCAGACATGGAGCGCGTGGTTGCCTCGGGCGCGGCCAATTACATCGCGCTCGGGGACCGCCACTCGGTGACCGAGCTCGGTACGACCGGACGCATTTGGTACTCGGGAGCGCCGGAGGTTACTGCCTTCGACGATCGGGAGACCGATTCCGGTCAGGCGCTTCTCGTCGAGATCGTCGGTGACGAATGCTCGGTGGAGACATTCCGCACGGGCACGTGGAAAATGATGCGAATCGATGTTGATCTTGACTCTGAAGGCGATCTGGAGCTGCTCAAGTCCCGTCTCGATGGGATCGAGGATAAGCAGAAGACAATCGTCAAGCTCACGCTCAACGGCACGATATCGCTTGAGCTTGGACGTCGCCTCGACCAGCTTGTCGAGGACTACGCCGAGCTCTTCGCCAACGTGCGGGTCCGAAAGGCGTCGACGATCGTGCGGCGACCGGCATTCGACGACATCGCGAAATTGTTCTCCGGATACGCCCGAGACGCCGCCGAGGATCTCACGGAGAAGTCCATCGCCGGTGGAGCGGATGCGCGCACCGCAGAAGATGCTCTCGCGCTGCTGTATCGACTATCCCGTGCGGAGGCCGAATCATGATCCTGCATTCGTTGACAATCGAAAACTTCAAGGCCATTGAGCGTGAGACTATCGAGTTCGGGGATACCGGGATCACGCTCATCGAAGGGCGCAACGAGTCCGGCAAGACCTCCGTGTTCGACGCATTCCGGCTCCTTATCAATACGAAATCCAAGTCCAAGCCTCGAGCCCTCAAAGAATCGGTGCGTGTAGGTGCCGATTCACCGATAACCATTTCCGCCGAGATGACTATCGGCGGAGAACGTATTCGGTACACCAAGATCTATTTGACCAAAGCAGAAACACGTCTCGAGTTTCTCTCACCGGTGAAGTCGGCGCTGCGCGATGACGAAGCACACGACTACGTTCTGGCCAAGCTGGAGGACTCCGCGAACATCAAGCTGTGGGAGAAGCTCAGTCTTCGGCAGGACCAAGAGTCAACGCAGCTTCATTCGGTGGACGAAATCAGCTCGCTCAAACAGGCCTTGGACTCCGAAGCCGGCGACACCTTGTCCGCGGCCGATGATTCGCTGTTCCTCCGTGTCAAGGCCGAGCGTGAACAGTACTTGGGCAAGAGCGGAGCCCCAATCGGCGAGCTACGGAAGCTTCACGACGAGGTCGCAGAACGCACCGCGGAATACGACGCCGCGCGAATGGCCGCCGCGGAACTCGAAGGCGACGTCGACAAGCTCGCAGAATCCGCTGCCAAGTGGACCGAGAAGCAGCGCATGATCGACGAGCGAAAGTCCGCGCTAGTCGTGGCGGAAGAGAAGGCTTCGGTTCTCGCACATGCCAAACGTGCGCATGAAGAATTCGCGCAACGTTCGCAGCTTGCGCGGGCGAAGCTAGATAACGCCGAACACACCCGAGACCGGAGGCGCGAGCTCGCCGAGGCGGTGGAGGCGAGTCGGGGCAGCCTGCAGAAGACCGGTGCGGCCTCCGAACAAGCGACGGAAGAGGAAGACGCCGCCAAAACCGCTCTTGCCACAGCGACCGAAGCGCACGAGAGCGCCGAGTCGAAGGCGCGCGATGCAGCGAGAAAGGTCTCGGACGCTCGTCGCCGCGTCGAAGTGGTAGAGGTCAGACGAGAACTCGAGTCGCGGAAGAGACGACGCGAAAGGGTTGAAGAACTCACCAACCGCGTCAACGATCTCAACGCCCAAAAGCGACTGATCAAGGCGGACGACTCCTACGTCGAGCAACTTCGCTCGGCGCGTTCTGCAATGCGCGAGGCCGATGCGGGCTTGAAGGCAGGGTCCTCACTCGTCTCCATCGAAGGCGTGGGTGAAGCGGTCATAGACGGTGATACCGTCGACGCCGCCAAAGGATGGTCTGCCTATGCAGAGAACCCGGTGCATGTCGAGATCGGCGAAGTCACGGTATCGGTCGTGCCACCGAAAAATGCAGCCGAGGCAAAGTCGCGGTTCGACGACGCCAGGGTGGCACTCGACGCACTACTCGCCGACCGGGACTACGACTCGATCGACGATGTAGAGAGCGATCTCAAAACTCTGGCAGGCCTCGAGACAGCTATCGCAGAAAGTTCGGGCCAGAGGGAATCCGCGCTGGGCGAGAACACCGCGGAAGAGAATCGCGAACGAATCTCTGATCTCGAAGCGAAGCTGGCAGAGCTCAGCGAAGGCAGCGACCCCGGCGACTCGCTCGACGATGACGATGCTTCGGGCGACGCCAAGACACAGCTCGCCGAAGCGGAAGCAGATTTGGAAGTGGCCAACAGCGCGCTTGCAGGAGCTGCCGGGATCGTCAACCAGGCCAGGGTTCGAGACGCCGAGGCACGAAGCAAGGCCGCCTCTCACCGAGAATCGCTCGCAGAGCTACGGGATGCCCATCACAAGGCAGAGAAAGCCCTGAAGGAGGCGCGTGATTCCGCGTCCGACGAAACGCTGGAAACCGCATTCGAAACCGCGAAAAAGTCCGTGGACGACCTTGCCGAAGAAGGCGAGAAGATCACTGCAACCCTCGCCGAGGCACAGCGCGAGGCGCAGCTGAATGATCTCGACACGACGCAGCAATCGCTCAAACGCCATCAACAAGTACTCGACGACCTCATCCGCAAATACAACGAGCTAGAGGCGCACATCAAGGTCAAAAGCGAGCAAGGCATCGCAACAAAGAAGGACGAAGCGGAGATCGCATTGCGCGAGGCCCAGCAGCGTTGCGATTCGATGCAGGCACGAGCGAACGCGGCGGACCTGCTATTGAGCACGCTGGACACGCATAGGCAGCAGTTGATTTCCCGGTACTCTGCGCCTCTGCGCGAGCGCCTGGTCCGGTACGGGAAACTCGTGTTCGGAGCTGACTTCGATGTATCGCTTGATGAACATCTGGTCGTCAAGGAACGCAAGCTCGACGGGACGACGGTGAGTTTCGAACACCTTTCAGGTGGAGCGAAAGAGCAATTCGGATTGCTGACCCGGCTCGTGTGTGCCGAACTAGTAGGTGACGCCACCGTGCCGATATTTCTCGACGACACGATGGGGTTCACCGACCCGCAACGTCGACAAGCCATGGCGGCAGTGCTCACCGAAGCCGGCAAGAAGTCACAAGTCATCATTCTCACCTGTGATGAAGCGAGATTCGACGCCATCGGCGACGCCGCGCAGCATTCGATGTCGTGACCTTCTCACCGCTTGAAAGTGCACGCTGAGACGCAAGGGAAGACCACCCAAACGTGGTTTGAGTAGCAACCACGTCTTCCTGATAGGACTATTGAACAGTTTTTACCTAACATGAAGGTATGAACGATGTCCGTTGGCTCAACGATGACGAGCAAAACCTCTGGCGCAAGACGCTTCAGTTCCAGCAGCTCATGGATCTCGCGATCGATCGTCAGCTCGAGCGAGATGCGGGACTGTCGTTGGCGGACTACAGCGTATTGGTGACACTCTCGGAGGCAGAAGCCGACGGACTTCGAGCGCGAGAGCTCGGAACGAAGCTGGGCTGGGACCGGAGCCGCGTTTCCCATCAGGTGCGCCGGATGGAGAAGCGCGGTCTCGTTGCAAAAACTGCCTGCGAAACCGACGGGCGCGGGACGATGATCGCGCTCACCACAGCAGGGCAGAAGGCCATAGAAGCATCGGCGCCACAGCACGTCGAGCAGGTGCGCTCGCTGTTTATCGATGATCTCAACGACGAGGAACTACGTACCTTGAGCAAGGTATTCGAGCGGGTAATCGGCAAGGTCGGTAGCGCCGAGGGCATCGTTCTCCCGAGCGACTGCACGTAAAACGAATCATCGACGGACTTACGACCGGCCGTCATGCGCGGAATCGAGAGAAACGGCAGCTTGCGCTGACGACGTGAAAATGGTGCCCCCGAAGGGATTCGAACCCCTGACCTTTGGTACCGGAAACCAACGCTCTATCCCCTGAGCTACGAGGGCGGGCACAGCAGTGGCCGATCCGCAACATCGTTGCAAGGGACCGGCCATCGGCGCAACGCAACTGTAGCACCGCGTGCCTAGCAAACCCACTTGGCCGTCACCCATTTCGTCCGATACAGAACGAAAAGTTTCCGCGTGTGGGATGCGGTCGACCCGGGCAGCGAAAACAGTCGAACTACCAATAGGATGTAACACCGTGACCCCAGCTGAACTTTCCCTCCTCATACGCCAAACCGTCCTGGACCTCGTCTCCGGTCGCGGTGCCGATGTCGCCGTCGTACCCGACGAAGTAACGGTCGAGCGTCCACGGAACCCCGAGCATGGTGACTACGCCACCAATATCGCTCTCCAGTTGGCGAAGAAGATCGGCGCGAACCCGCGCGAGTTCGCCGAGGAGATCGCGTCGGCGCTCGCCGAAAGCGACGGCGTGTCGTGCGCGGAAATCGCCGGGCCAGGGTTCATCAACGTCCGCGTGGACAAGGGCTCGCAGGGCAAGCTCGTCGACCTCGTTCTCTCCGAGGGGGAGGCTTTCGGCCGCGGAGATGCTCTGGAAGGGCAGAAGATCAACCTCGAGTTCGTTTCCGCGAACCCGACCGGCCCGATCCACCTCGGCGGAACCCGCTGGGCGGCCGTCGGTGACGCTCTCGGCCGCATTCTCGCCGCCCAAGGAGCGGCCGTGACTCGCGAATACTACTTCAATGATCACGGCGCCCAGATCGACCGCTTCACCCGTTCCCTCATCGCCGCGGCCAAGGGCGACGAGGCGCCAGAGGACGGCTACGCGGGCGAATACATCCACGAGATCGCCAAATCCGTTCTCGCCTCCTACCCGGACGCGCTGGAACTCGACGAGGCCGAGCAGAACGAAACCTTCCGTGCGAAGGGAGTCGATTTGATGTTCGACCACATCAAGTCGACCCTCGCCGAGTTCGGCACGGTCTTCGACGTCTACACCCACGAGAATTCGATGTTCGACTCCGGGCAGGTCGACAAGGCGATCGCGACCCTCAAGAGCAACGGCAACCTCTACGAGTCCGATGGCGCATGGTGGCTGCGCTCGACCGATTTCGGCGACGACAAGGACCGAGTTGTCATCAAGTCCGACGGCGACGCGGCATACATCGCTGGCGACATTGCCTACTTCCAGGACAAGCGCTCCCGCGGATTCGACCTGGCCATCTACATGCTCGGCGCGGACCATCATGGCTACATCGCACGGCTCAAGGCTGCGGCGGCCGCACTCGGCGACGACCCGGACACCATCGAGGTGCTCATCGGCCAGATGGTGAGCCTCGTGCGCGACGGCAAGCCGGTCCGCATGTCCAAGCGCGCCGGCACGGTGATCACTCTCGACGATCTCGTCGAGGCCATCGGCGTCGATGCCGCTCGGTACGCGCTCATTCGGTCGTCGGTCGACAACACGATGGACATCGACCTCGAGCTTTGGGCCTCGGCGACAAGTGACAACCCTGTCTATTACGTGCAGTACGCCCACGCCCGCCTGTGCTCACTCGCACGAAACGCAGAGTCGCTGGGCGTCACCACGGAAGGCGCCGACACCTCGCTGCTCACCGACGAGTACGAGGGCAAGCTCATCCGCACGATCGCAGAGTTCCCACGAGTGGTTTCGACGGCATCGGAGTTGCGCGAGCCTCACCGCATTTCCCGCTTCCTCGAAGAACTTGCGGCGTCGTACCACCGCTTCTACGACCACGTCCGTGTTCTCCCGCAAGGCGACGAAGAACCCGGCCCGCTGCACACCGCTCGACTGGCGCTCTGCCAGTCCGCGCGCCAGACGCTGTCCAACGGACTTGGCCTCATCGGCGTATCCGCACCGGAGCGGATGTGAGCGCGCACCCGGCGGGCCCGCGTCACGAGTACCCGCACGCGCCGACTATCGGTGAGCGGCCGGACGACGCGGACACACTTATGTCGCTTGATGCCAGAGTGTGGCCGCGGAACGCCGCACGTGAAACCGGCGGAGCCGTGACGATCGCCGGCCTCGACGTCAACGATCTGGCCAAGGAATACGGCACTCCGCTGTTCGTCCTCGACGAGGACGACTTCCGTTCGCGGTGCCGTGAGCTCGCCGAGGCATTCGGCGGAGGCGAACGCGTGCACTACGCCTCGAAGGCGTTCCTGTGTACCGAGGTCGCGCGGTGGATCAAGGACGAGGGGCTGTCGCTCGACGTCGCCTCGGGCGGCGAGCTCGCCATCGCGCTGCGTGCCGACTTCCCCCCCGAGCGCATCACGATGCACGGCAACAACAAGTCACGCGCGGAGCTGGAGCTCGCCGTCCGTAGCGGCGTCGGCCATATCGTGCTCGACGCGCCCGATGAGATCACTCTCCTCGATGAGATTACACGTGAGCACGACGTCATCCAGGAGGTATTCCTTCGTGTAACGGTCGGCGTCGAGGCGCATACCCACGAGTTCATCGCCACGGCACACGAAGACCAGAAATTCGGCTTTTCCCTTGCGGGTGGGAAGGCGCTCGCCGCCACGGGCGCGGTGCTGGAGTCGAAGAACCTCTCGCTCACCGGCCTGCACAGCCATATCGGTTCACAGATCTTCGAGTTCGACGGTTTCGAGCTCGCAGCGCGGCGCGTCGTCGGGTTGATGGAGGAGATTCGTGACGAGTTCGGTGCCGACGCGCTCGACGCGATCTCGACCGTCGACCTCGGCGGGGGACTGGGCATCAGCTACGTTCCTTCGGACAATCCGCCTGCAGTGTCCGACCTCGCGGACATGCTCGTCGAGAATGTCGAGAAGCAGTGCGCCGACGCCGGGATCGACTTCCCGACGGTGGTCGTCGAGCCGGGCCGCGCCATCGCCGGCCCTGGTACGGTCACCTTGTACGAAATCGGGGCGGTCAAGGACGTCGAACTGTCCGACGGTCAGCAGCGGCGCTACCTTTCCGTCGACGGGGGAATGAGCGACAACGTTCGCACCGCGCTATACGATGCGTCATACACGGCGAGCCTGGTGGGCCGCGCGTCCGAGGCGCCGCCCGTCGTGTCGCGGCTGGTGGGGAAGCATTGCGAGAGCGGCGACGTCGTGGTTCGGGATCTGTGGTTGCCTGATGACGTCGGTCGAGGCGATCTCGTTGCGGTCGCCGCTACCGGCGCATACTGCTATTCGATGTCGAGTCGTTATAACCTGGTAGGCCGACCCGCTCTTATCGCCGTCCGCGACGGTAAGGCGCGGCTTGTATTGCGACGAGAGACCTTTGACGACCTCATCGGTCTGGAAGTTGACGAGGTGGAGAATCCATGAGTGATGCCAAGCGTCCTGTCGGTGTGGCCCTGATCGGTATGGGCACCGTGGGCACCGAAGTCCTCCGTTACATGGAGACCAACGGTGACGAGTTGGCGGCACGAATTGGCGCGCCTCTGGAGATCCGCGGCATCGCGGTGCGCGACACGAGCAAGGACCGCGGCGTCGACCCGTCTCTCCTTACCGACGACCCGGTGAGCTTGACCCTGCGCGACGACGTCGACGTGGTCGTCGAGGTCATGGGCGGGATCGATATCGCGAAGCCGCTTCTCATCGGCGCCCTGAATGCGGGGAAGGCCGTCGTCACCGCCAACAAGGCTCTGCTCGCCGAATACACCGACGAGCTGGCAGAGGCGGCGGATTCGACCGAGTCGGATCTGTACTTCGAGGCCGCCGTCGCCGGTGCGATCCCGGTGCTCGGCCCGCTTCGCCGCTCGATGGCCGGGGACCAGGTCGAACGAGTTGTCGGCATCGTCAACGGCACCACCAATTTCATCCTGTCGGAAATGGGCTCGACAGGCGCTGCGTATTCGGAGACCCTCGCGGAAGCCTCGCGGCTCGGCTACGCGGAAGCAGATCCCACGGCGGATGTAGAGGGCTACGACGCCGCCGCGAAGGCCGCGATCCTCGCGTCGATCGCCTTCCATTCGCGCGTGACGGCGAAGGACGTCTATCGCGAGGGCATATCGGCGATCACCCCTGCGCAGTTTGAGTCGGCACGCCACATGGAATGCACGATCAAGCTGCTCGCATTGTGCGAAAAGGTGCGTCGAACCGACGGCACGGAAGCGGTGTCCGCGCGCGTGTACCCGGCGCTGATCCCGCTCGGCCACCCGCTCGCCTCTGTAGACGGCGCCTACAACGCCGTTGTCGTCGAGGCCGAGGCCGCAGGTCGGCTCATGTTCTACGGCCAGGGCGCCGGCGGCGCGCCGACTGCATCGGCCGTGCTCGGTGACCTCGTTGCCGCGGCACGCAACAAGGTGATGGGCGGCCGCGCGCCGGGGGAGTCGACCTATCGTGCGCTTCCCGTGGCGACCATCGACGACGTCGTCACCAGGTACCACGTGTCGATGAGCGTCCACGACCGCGCCGGCGTGCTCTCGCAGGTCGCCGCAGAGTTCTCCAACCACGGGGTTTCCATCGCCCAGGTCCGCCAGACAGAGAGCGAACACGGCGCCGAGCTCGTCGTGTTGACCCACCGTGCGGCAGAGCGGGACCTCGCGGCCACGGTTTCCGCGTTGAGTGACATGGATTCGGTGCGCGAGATCGTGAGCGTCATCCGCCTCGAAGGCGAAGACCAGTAGCTCCGCGCGGAGCGCGCAGAGAATTCGGGCCGGCCCGCCAAGCGGCCCGAGGGAAAGGGATTGCCGATGCCGGCAGGAGAAGCCGCGTACCCAGAGGTTCTCGGGGCGTCCGGGGGCCAAGTGCTGCCCGAGGGGCGGGAGGTCACGGTCACCGTGCCCGCGTCGACAGCGAACCTCGGTCCCGGTTTCGACACGCTCGGGATGGCGCTCGGTCTTTACGACACGATTCGCGTGCGCACCACCTCGGGGGGCCTCTCCCTACGCGTCTCAGGGGAAGGGGAGTCGACCGTCCCGCTTAACTCCTCGCACCTGGTCTACAAGGCTCTCGAAGGCGGCCTCCGAGCTGCGGGTATCGGTACGCGGGGAGTGGAAATCGAATGCGAGAATTCCATCCCACATTCCCGCGGGCTCGGAAGTTCGGCGTCAGCGGCAGTGGGAGGGCTTGTTGCGGCTAACGCACTGGCCGATAACGCCCTCGACGACGACCGGCTCGTCCAGCTTTCCAGCGAATTCGAAGGCCACCCGGACAATGCCGCCGCGGCCGTGCTCGGTGGTGCCGTCGTCGCCTGGACCGAGGCGGAATCAGGACATTCGCCGCGCTACCGGGCTGTGCGGGTACCGACCTCGCCGGAGCTGCGGACGACGGTGTTCGTTCCGGAATTCTCGTCCTCGACAGCGGAGACGAGGGGGCTTCTGCCTGCGCAGGTGCCGCACGCGGACGCTGCCTTCAACGCGAGTCGGGCGGCGCTACTCACTGTTGCTCTGAGCCGGCCCGAGTTTTTGCTTGCCGCTACCGAGGATCGTCTCCATCAGGGCTATCGCGCGCCGGCGCTCGAGCAGACGACCGAATTGATGGCGCTGTTGCGCGGGCACGGTTTCGCGGCTGCAGTGTCGGGCGCGGGCCCCACCACGCTGTGCCTGCACACCGGAGATCTCACCACGTCGCTGCGCTCGGACGCCGAGTCGCGCGGCTGGAAGCTTCTCGACCTGCCGGTCGCCGAGGGAGCACGGGCAAAGTAAGAAGTGGAGCCGCGGCGGTCCACTAGTCCCGGTTAGTCGAGCTGACGTCGAAGCGGCCCTGCGCGTACCAGCGCCGCAGGGTTCGCTTATCGAATTTGCCGACGCTCGTCCGCGGGATCTCGTCGAGAAATGCCCAGTGGTCGGGCCTCTTCCATTCCGCCACCGACGTCAGATCGGCGTACAGCCGTTCCGCTGTGGTCGGCTCGGCCCAGGGGTGCATGGTCACGACGCACAGAGGGCGCTGCCCCCAATAGGAGTCTGGCACGCCGATGCACGCCGCTTCGGCGACCTCCGGCAGTTCCATCACCGCATTCTCGAGCTCCACCGAGGAAATCCATTCCCCGCCGGAAAGGATCGCATCGGCGAGCCGGTCGATGATGGTGAGGTAGCCGTCGTCGGAGACGTGGGCGATGTCCCCGGTGCGGAACCAGCCGTCGTCGAAGCTCTTGTCTTGTTCCGGGTCGGCGTTGAGATAGCTGCCGGTCACGTAGGGGCCCGACACCTCGAGCTCGCCGAACCCGGTCTGCCCGCGAAGTGGGGTGCCGCTGAGATCTATGACGCGCGCGAACATCTGAGAATTGAAACGGCCCTGGGACATCGGATGCCCGCCGTGGAGTGTGTTCGAGGAGGTTCCGAGCGGACCGGTCTCGGTCATGCCCCATGCGTGGATGACGTGGAAGTCGTAGTCGGCGGCGATTTTGTCGGAGAGTGCCGTGGGAACCGCGGAGCCACCGAGGATTACGCGGTCGAGGTTGTCGAGGAACTCCCTGCGTTCGTCGATCGCGCGGAGGAACGCGGCGAAGTGCACAGGTGTGCAGGCGATAACGGTGGGTTGAGTCGCGGAGACGCCGCGCTCGAGCGCCGCCGTCTGCGAACCGGTCTCAGCGGAGGTCGAACGCGCCAGGACGAGGTCGTTGCCGAACATCATCGTCGCGTAGGGGATGCCCCAACCCATCACGTGGAATAACGGCACCATCGACAACACCGTGTCTCGCGCGGTGATCGCCATCCCGTCGGCCGCGCCCATGCTCATCGCGTGGAGATAGATCGACCGGTGTGAATAGACCACGGCCTTAGGCATACCGGTCGTGCCCGAGGTGTGGCAGACGACTGCCGGGGCGTTCTCGTCGGTATCGGGCCATTCGCGGTGCGAGGGCATCCCGTCGAGGAGCTGCTCGTAGGAGTGTACGGACACGCCCTCCCAGCCCTCGGGCTCAACGTCCTCGACGTCGCCACCGATGAGGATCACATGCCGCAGTGAGGGGAATCGTTTGCGATGCTTCGCAAGGTATTCGAGCGCGCCCGGGCCTGTCACCAGCACCGACTTATCGATCGACGCGATGGTTGCGAGGATCATCGACTGACTCAGCTGAACGTTGATGGGGTGAATCACCGCGCCCATTGCCGGTACGGCAAGCATGAGCTCGAACGATTCGAACCGGTTGGAAAGCATCATCCCCACGGCGTCACCCTCGCCGATCCCGAGCTTTTCCAGCGCAGCGGAGATCGCGGCACACCGATGGCCGACTTCGGCGAACGTCGCCCGATTCTGCGTGTCGTCCGGGTGTACCTCGGTGACTACCGACGCGTGATGGCGGGAGGCCCCGTGGGAGAGGATTCGCGCGATGTTGAGCGGGGACGCCATCATCGTGCTGCGTAGCTTCACCTGGTCCGCCTTCCTGTGCGCGAAACTTTCGTGTGCCCACCTACATTAGTAGGTGAGTGGACACGCTCCGGGGTCGGAATAGTCTAATGGCGCGATCTCGCGTACGATGAAAAACGCATATCGACATCTGACGCGGATTCTTCAAATCCGTGTCCGTCTGCTTCCTCCGGTCGTGGCTTGTTCCCGAGAACGCGCGAGCGAAGCGGTTGGGGATTCGATTCCACATCTACGTTCGATTCAGCCGTTTTCGGCGCATGGTCCTACGTACGTTCATCGGTCGGTGTGCACCTCCATAGACTTATCGGTCCTCTAGCGACCGGATTACCGAGTGGTATCACCACTGCACCAAGCGGGCATACCCGTTTCCCGGTAAAGAAAGGACCTCCGTGACTTCAGCGGAAACCTCTACATCAACCGATATCAGCACGTTGCGCCTTCCCGAGCTCAAGGCTCTCGCGCAGCAGCTCGGCCTCAAGAGCCTCTCGGGTAAGCGCAAGGGCGAGCTTGTCGCCTTGATCAACTCGGCACGCGGGACCTCCGGCCCGTCGAAGTCGCAGGCTCCCGCCGCACAGAAGAACCCCTCCGTTGACGGCGCAGGTGCCGATTCACAGGGCGACGCCGACACCGGCCGCCGTTCGCGCAGAGTCTCACGCGGCGCAGGCGCGCCCGACCAGCAGACGCTCGACTCCGCCGTCATAGGTGCAGAGCAGGGAAGCGGGCAGGCGCAGGACGGCGGTGCGCAGCACGGCACGGCGCAGCACGGGGATGACTACCGCGGCGGCAACAAGGGCGGCGATCGCGACAAGAACCGCTCCAACCGCGACAACCGCAATGATCGCGGCGACCGCGACAACAACGGCGGCGGTAATAACAACGACGGCGACCGTGGAAATCGCGATAACAACCGCGACCACAATGGCGGCGGCAACAACGACGGCGACGATCAGCAGGGGCGCGGCAACAACCGCAACCGCAATCGCAACCGGAACCGCAACAACAACGATCGCAACAACAACGACCGCAACAATGGCGGCGGCAACAACAACCGCGGCAACGATTCCGACGATAACGGCGGCGGAAACAATAACAGCGGAAACAACAGCGGTGGCGGCAACAACAACCGCGGCAACAATCGCGATAACCGGGACGACGAGGGCGGCCGCGGCCGCCGCGGTCGTCGCCGCCGTGATCGCGGGCGCAACCGAAACGACGGCGATTCGGGCGAGATTCGCGAAGGCGATGTCCTGCAGCCCGTCGCCGGTATTCTCGACGTGCTCGACAACTACGCGTTCGTGCGCACCTCGGGGTACCTCGCCGGTCAGAACGACGTCTACGTCTCCATCAACATGGTCCGCAAGAACGGGCTGCGCCGCGGCGATGCCGTCGTCGGTGCCGTGCGCATGCCGCGCGATGGGGAGAACAATCAGCGCCAGAAGTTCAATCCGCTCGTGCGCGTCGACTCCATCAACGGCGGCACGGTCGAGGAGGCCAAGGCCCGCCCGGACTTCGGCAAGCTCACCCCGCTGTACCCGAACCAGCGTCTGCGCCTGGAGACCGAGAAGACGAAGCTCTCCACGCGCGTGATCGACCTGGTCATGCCCATCGGTAAGGGCCAGCGTGCGCTGATCGTGTCCCCGCCGAAGGCCGGTAAGACGACAATCCTGCAGAACATCGCCAACGCGATCGCGCACAACAATCCCGAATGCCACCTCATGGTCGTGCTCGTCGACGAGCGCCCCGAGGAGGTCACGGACATGCAGCGATCGGTCGAGGGAGAGGTCATCGCCTCGACGTTCGACCGTCCGCCGTCAGACCACACCCAGGTCGCCGAGCTCGCCATCGAGCGGGCGAAGCGGCTGGTGGAGGCCGGCCAGGACGTGGTCGTCCTGCTCGACTCCATCACCAGGCTCGGACGCGCGTACAACAACTCCTCGCCGGCTTCCGGACGCATCCTGTCCGGCGGCGTGGACTCGACCGCGCTGTACCCGCCGAAGCGATTCCTCGGCGCGGCGCGCAACATCGAGTTCGGCGGCTCGCTCACCATCATCGCCACGGCGATGGTGGAGACCGGATCCGCGGGCGACAACGTGATCTTCGAGGAGTTCAAGGGAACCGGCAACGCCGAGCTCAAGCTCGATCGCCGGATCTCCGAGCGCCGCGTGTTCCCGGCGGTCGATGTCGGACCCTCGGGCACCCGTAAGGAAGAATTGCTCATGAGCAACGAAGAGGCGCAGATCATGCACAAGCTGCGCCGCGTGCTCTCCGGGCTCGACTCTCAGCAGGCGATCGACCTGCTCATGAGCCAGCTCCGCAAGACTCAGAACAACTACGAGTTCCTGCTCCAGGTGTCGAAGACCACGCCGACGTTGCCGCAGGACGAGGAGTAAGAACACGTGAGCAGCAAGTCACCCTCCGCCATCGACGACGTTCTCGCCGAGTACCAGGGCCTCGAGATGCAACTCTCGGACCCCGCTCTGCACGAGAACGCCGCGGAGGCCCGCCGTGTCGGCAAGCGTTTCGCCGAGCTGGGCCCGGTCGTCGGTGTGCATAACGAGCTCACCGCGGCCGAGGACGACCTGTCCGCGGCCGAGGAGCTTGCGCACGAGGACAAGTCGTTCGCGGACGAGGCCGAGCGCCTGCGCGAGGAGGTCGCAAGGCTCAAGGAGCAGCTCGCGGACCTGCTCGCCCCGCGCGACCCGCACGACGGTGACGACATCCTGCTCGAGATAAAGCCGGGTGCCGGCGGCGAGGAGTCTGCGCTGTTCGCCTCCGACCTGGCTCGGATGTACCTCAAGTACGCCGAGAAAGAGGGCTGGAAGGTCGAGACCCTCGGCATCACCGAGTCGGACATGGGTGGCTACAAGGACGCGACCTTTTCCATCAAGGCGCGAGAGCCTTCGCGCGATGGCGTGTGGGCGCACCTCAAGTTCGAGGGCGGGGTGCACCGCGTCCAGCGTGTCCCCGTGACCGAATCGCAGGGCCGCATCCACACCTCTGCCGCCGGCGTCATGGTGTTCCCCGAGGCCGAGGCCCCGGAGGAGATCGAGATCAACGACGCGGACCTGCGCGTCGACGTCTACCGTTCCTCCGGCAAGGGCGGCCAGGGTGTGAATACCACCGACTCGGCCGTCCGCCTCACGCACCTCCCAACCGGCATCGTCGTTACCTGCCAGAACGAGCGTTCGCAGCTGCAGAACAAGGCGCGCGCCATGGAGGTGCTCGCCGCCCGCCTGCTGCAGCAGCAGGAAGAGGCGGCCGCTGCCGAGGCCGCGGACGAGCGCGCCGCGCAGATCCGCACCGTGGACCGTTCCGAGCGCATTCGCACGTACAACTTCCCCGAGAACCGCATCGCCGACCACCGGATCGGGTACAAGGCCAACAATCTCGACCAGGT
The DNA here is from genome assembly GCF_020742175.1 of Dietzia timorensis. GTDB lineage: Bacteria > Actinomycetota > Actinomycetes > Mycobacteriales > Mycobacteriaceae > Dietzia > Dietzia timorensis_A. Next base: position 10,549 of record NZ_DYXM01000223.1, on the reverse strand, counting down.
TCTCGGCGGAGATATGAGCGCCCTCGTCGACGCACTGCGCGAATCCGAGCGCGCCGAGCGCATGCAAGAGGCCTAATCCTTTCCTCTTTCGCCGCAGGATCACCACGTATGACGTCGGACGCACCGAGCATTCTCGCCGAACTCACCTCCCTCCTTTCTGAGGGAGGGATCGAGTCGGCGTCCGCGGAAGCGGCGACAATACTTTCGCAGGCGTTGGGCACCTCGCGGGCCTCGCTGGCTTTCGCAGACGTCCCCGCCGAGCGCGCGAAGCAGGCGCGCTCCTGGGCGCTCCGCCGCGCCGATACCCTCGAACCGCTGCAATACATCCTGGGAACCGCCGTAAGTGGCCGTCTCGATATGGCCGTCGGCCCGGGCGTGTTTATCCCGCGCCCGGAGACCGAGCTCCTCGTCGACTGGGCGCTGAGGAGCATGCCGGCGACGCACGATGGGGGAGATGCGGGGCTCGTCGTTATTGATCTGTGTTCCGGTAGCGGGACGATCGCGCTCGAGGTCGCCCACGCGATGCCACGCGCGCAGGTGTACGCGGTGGAGGCTGATCCGAAGGCGTTGGATTGGCTGCGCCGCAATGCCGCTTCGCGGGCAGAGGCGGGCGATACGCCTGTCACGGTGTGCGATGCCGATGCGACCGATGCATCGCTGTTGCGCGAACTCGACGGTCGGGCGAGCGCGGTACTCAGCAATCCGCCCTACGTTCCTTCGGGCGCGGACCTTCCGGCCGAGGTCGCCGAGCATGAGCCCGGGATCGCCCTGTTCGCCGGGCCGGAGGGGACCGATGTCATCGAGCGACTTGTTCCGGTGGCCGCGAGGCTGTTGGCGGACGGCGGGATCTTCGCGTGCGAACACGACGACTCGAACGGCGCCGCGGTGACCGAGATACTCGGTCGACACGGCGGCTTCGGTAGGGTGAACCAGCATAGAGACCTGGCCGGTCGGCCCCGTTTCGTCACGGCGGTACGCGTACGCGAATCCACCGAGAACACGCGCTAGAACGGCACGAATCCACTCATTCACGAACACCGAAGGGAGCATGGGCGGTGAGTCTGACCTATGACTGCAGCGAGGAGAGCGGGCGAAAGGTCGGCCTGTCCCAGGCGGCGAACACGCTGCGTTCGGGACGGCTCGTCGTCCTGCCCACGGACACCGTCTACGGCATCGCGGCGGACCCCTTCAACCCGGACGCGGTCAACGCGCTGCTGGCAGCGAAGCACCGTGGCCCGGACATGCCCGTCCCCGTGTTGGTCGGTTCGTGGGACACGATCGATGGGCTCGTACCGTCCGTGAGCGCCGAGGCGCGCACGCTCATCCGCGCGTTCTGGCCCGGCGGGCTGTCGATCGTCGTGCCACAGGCGCCTTCACTCACCTGGAATCTCGGCCACACCGCCGGCACCGTGATGTTGCGGATGCCACTGCACCCGGTGGCCATTGAGCTGCTTCGTGAGACAGGGCCGCTCGCCGTCTCGAGCGCGAACGTGTCCGGCCAGCCGCCGGCGCAGAACGCTGCCGACGCCAAAGCTCAGCTCGGCGAGGCGGTCGCGGTGTATCTCGAATCCGGCGGCGCCGACATCGGGACGGCCTCGACGATCGTCGATCTCACTCACGGCACCCCGCGCATCGTCCGCGAAGGTGCGATTACGACCGACCGCGTCGCGGAGGCTCTCGGAGTGCCCGCACAGTCTCTTCAGGGCTAAACGCGGTTCCCATGTCCTTGGACACCTCCGTATTGGCGCAATCCGGCGGATTCGTCGGCGGCGCCGGTGTGCCGTATCGCGAGCTCGTGCTCATCGCGGTCGTCGCGGGGCTCGTCTCCTTCGTCGTCACCGGATTGGTGAAGGGCATCGCGCCGATGGTCGGGGGAGTGAAGTACCCGCGAGGTCGGGACGTGCACGTTATCCCCACACCTCAGATCGGCGGGCTGGGAATTTTCACCGGCTTCTGCGTTGCGGTGTTCCTCGCCTCGAACCTGCCGGCGCTCAACCGCGCCTTCCCGCCATTTACGTCGGATGTTCAGGTCGTCGTCGCCGCAGGGGCGGTGATCGTTCTCCTCGGGTTCGTCGATGACACGCTCGAATTAGGTGCCGTGACGAAACTCGTCGGGCAGATGGCCTCGGCCGGAGTTCTCATCGTCGGCGGTGTCACGTGGTTCCTCGTCTACCTCCCGTGGGGAGGCAACATCCTCGTTCTCGACCAGTTGCAGGCCGGTGTGGCAACAGCACTGTTCACGCTGGTCGTCGTCAACGCGATCAATTTCGTCGATGGTCTCGACGGGCTGGCCGGCGGCATCGGCGCGATCGTCGCCATGGCGCTGTGTCTGTTCGCGGTGGCGATCTTGTTCCAGCAGGGCGGCGCGGTGTCCGCGTACCCGCCCGCGCTTATCACCGCCGTGCTCGCCGGGGCCTGCCTCGGCTTTCTGCCTCATAACTTCCATCCGGCCCGTATCTTCATGGGCGATACGGGCGCGATGTTCATCGGCTTGATCCTCGCTGCGGCGTCCGTCAACGTCTCGGGGCGAATCTCGCAATCGATGTACGGTTCTCAGAACCTGCTGGTCCTGCTGTCCCCGGTCATCGTCGTCGGCGCGGCCCTGTTTGTGCCTCTTCTCGACCTCGTGCTCGCGGTGGTTCGGCGCGTACGTGCCGGTCAACACCCGTTCTCCGCCGACCGCAAGCATCTTCACCACCGCCTGCTCGAACTCGGCCACTCGCAGACGCTCGTCGCCATTGTCATTTACGCCTGGGTCGCCCTGTTCGCTTTCGGGGCGGTCTCGCTCAGCGTGTTCGAGGCGAAGTACGTCCTCCCGATCGTCGGGATCCTCTTCCTCGTCGTGCTGATCTTCACCGCGACACCGCTCTGGCTGCGCTCTTCTCTGAACCAACCGTCGACGAGCAGCGACGCCACATTAGAATGAAGCCCTATGACTAACGAGCCCGTCCAGCAGGACCCGCCGAGCGAAGACCGTAATGGCGCGCCGCAGACCGAAAGCGAAGTGCGCGAGCTCGCCATCAGTGCGCATACCGTCGCGCTTCGCAAAGCCCTCTACGTCGGAATCGCCGGTTGGTTGGCACTCAGCGTGCTCTCGGTCGTGCTGTGGATGCTCGTAGACGGAACCCCAGGAGTGTGGGGCGCGCTGGTCGGTGCCGGCATCGGTGGCTTTTTCGTGTTGACGACGGCGATCACCACACTCGCGACGGCAAAGTCCCCGGCCACGACGATGGGCGCGGTACTCATGGGGACCTGGCTGCTCAAGCTGCTCATCGTTCTCGGCGTTGTGTTCGTCATCCGAGACTTCGACTTCTATTCGCGACCGGCGCTCGTCGTCACGATGGTGCTGTCTCTCGTTGTCGTCTTGTCGCTCGAGACCTGGACGATCGTGAAGGCAAAGGCACCCGCAGTCGAGCCGGATATTTTCCGCTAGCACGACGAGGAGACCGTCCGTCCGGCCGTTTCTACGGCGGGGCGTGGCGCGGATCGCAGTACTACGATCTTCGCGACATGAGAAAAATTTCCGGCTCGGAATAACCTGCGCGGCGGAAGTGAACTCCAGTGCTGTGATTCGCGAGCCCTCGGAAGTGCCTGCTTACGAGACGAATTAAACGGTGAAACTGCCGACGGGCGGTTTCGCACTATATTACCGGCCAGTACCGTTGATGGTGGCCGTTCGTGGTTCTTCTGACCGGAAAACGGGCGAAATCCCGGGGGGTCGTTATCCAAACTGTTACCGACTTTGTTAGGATTCTCTACGGTGTCAAAACGGGCCGCTTGCACGTCTTTTGTGCAGATTCAAGTAGCCCGGGCATTGGCCTGTGTACGCCATCACGGTGTATTACGGCACGGAATGACAAATCGCACCGCAGCTTTTAAGCGGCCCGAGTAGGGGAGAGAACGCTGAGCACCACAACGCTGGCATTCAAGGGCGAATTTCACGCCCCAACGTTGGACGATTTTTTCCCTGAAACGGTCTTGTTTGGCGGGACCCCTTTTGAGCTAGACCGGCTCATGCTGATCCGCCTGCTGATGACCGTTCTGGTGGCTTTGTTCTTCTTCTTCGCCCTCCGGGGCGCGAAGATCGTTCCGCGTGGCGTGCAGAACGTCGCGGAAATCGCGATCGACTTCGTCCGAGTCAACATCGTCGAAGAGATCATCGGCAAGAAGGAGGGCTACCGCTTCCTGCCGATCGTTGCGACCATCTTCTTCATCGTGCTGGCGAGCAACCTGCCTTCGGTCATCCCATTCCTCAACATCTCGCCGAACGCGAGAATCGGAATGCCGCTGGTTCTGGCTGTCATCGCGTACATCGCATTCGTGTACGCCGGTGCTAAGAAGTACGGCTTCTTCAGCTTCATCGGTAAGTCGATTGTGGTGCCCAACTTGCCGCTGCCGATGCACTTCCTGGTTGTGCCGATCGAGTTCTTCTCGACATTCGTGCTTCGCCCGGCAACGCTCACGATTCGTCTTATGGCGAATATGCTCGCCGGCCACATCATGCTTGTGCTGCTCTTCTCGGCCACGAACTTCTTCTTCTGGCAGTTCAACGGTTGGAGTGCAGTCGGTGCCGTGACCTTCGTCGTAAGCATCGCGTTCATGTTGTTCGAGCTGCTGGTCATCTTCCTCCAGGCGTACATCTTCGCGCTGCTGACCGCCGTATACATCGAGCAAGCCATACACGCGGATAGCCACTAGACCAGGTGGGGCCGGTCGAGGCGTAGTACGCGCTTCCCTGCACCCATCTACATAGACCACCTGCCCAGCAAAAACCACCACAAGACCTGACCGGTAGGCGGACAGTCCGCTCCGGCCAATTGAAAGGGAATGGAATCCAGATGGATATCGTCACTCTCGCCCAGGAAGCAACGACGACCACGATGCCCGGCCTCGGCGCAGTGGGCTACGGCCTCGCCGCCATCGGCCCCGGCATTGGTATCGGCATCGTCGTCGGTAAGGCGATCGAGGGCATGGCTCGCCAGCCCGAGATGGCCGGCCAGATTCGTACCACGATGTTCCTCGGTATCGCCTTCACCGAGGCCCTGGCCCTCATCGGCATCGTCACCGGCTTCATCTTCCAGTAAGACCAACGACGTACCGGATAGGACCAACTAGATGATCTCCGATTTCGTATTACTCGCAGCGGGAGGCGACGAGTCGCTTCCGCTGGAGGAAGAGCCGAACATCTTGATGCCGGCCCTTTACGACATCGTCTGGTCTCTCATCGCGTTCGCCATCCTTCTGTTCGTCTTCTGGAAGTTCGTGCTTCCGATGGTGAAGAAGGTGCTCGAAGAGCGCACAGAGAAGATCGAAGGCGGTATCGAGCGTGCCGAGGCGGCACAGCGCGAGGCCAAGGAAGCGCTCGACAAGTACAACGAGCAGCTTGCCGAAGCCCGCGGTGAGGCTGCCAAGATCCGTGAGGATGCCCGTCTCCAGGGACAGCAAATTCTCTCGGACATGAAGGCCGACGCGCAGAAGGAAAGCGATCGCATCGTTGCCAATGGGCAGCAACAATTGCAGGCCCAGCGTCAGCAGATCGTGACGGAGCTTCGCTCCGACCTCGGCAAGCAGTCTGTCGACCTCGCCGAGAAGTTGATGGGCGAGCAGTTGTCGGACAACGTCAAGCAGTCCGGCACCATCGACCGCTTCCTGGCAGACCTTGATCAGGTTTCCGGGCCCGGCCAGAAGTAAGGAAAGTGACGCACAATGCACGCAGCTAGCCGTGATGCACTCGCTAAGTGCCGCGAGAAGTTGCAAGGAACGCTAGGCGCCAAATCCGACGGCGGTGCCACAGGAGCGAAGCTCGGGAGCGAGCTGTTCCAGGTCGCCGAGGTTCTGGAGGGCGATCGTACGCTGCGAGTCGCAGTGGCGGACTCTTCCGCTCCTGCCGCGACTCGTCAGGATCTCGCGCGTTCGGTGTTCGGCTGGAAGATCGATGACAGCACGCTGGACGTGCTTCTGGATGCAGTCGGGCAGACGTGGTCGAACCCCCGTGACCTGCGTGACAGCCTCGTCGATCTGAGCCGCCTGTCACTGCTGGCTTCGGCTGCGGCACAGGGCCAGCTTCCGGCAGTGGAAGATGAGCTGTTCCGACTTGGACGGATCATCGCCGGCAACCCGGAGCTGGAGCAGGCACTTGCCGACCGGCAGGCGCCCATCAAGGCTAAGCGTGCACTGCTCGGTGAACTTGTGTACGGGAAGGTTCTCGCGGTTACCGAGGCCCTGGCCTCCCAGGTCATCGCGCGACCGGAAAATCGGCCTGCCGACGACCTGGACGCACTGTCGCAGATGGCGGCAGAATTGCAGGGGACGGCAGTTGCCGATGTCACGAGCGCCAATGAGCTTTCGAGCGAACAGGTCGAGTCCCTCAAGGCTCGGCTCGGAAAGATCTATGGTCGGTCTATGACCGTTCATATGAACATCGATCCGAAAATTATGGGTGGTCTTGTCATCCGGGTGGGCGACGAGGTCATCGACGGAAGCGTGTCGGGTCGCTTGGCTGCGATGCGACGCAACATTCCGTGATTGATCTGCTGCGGCCCTAGTGCTGCAGCCATGAACTAGCTGGGCAGCCGTTCTCGCGGTCGATGCCCACCCACCTGACAACATATGAGTCGAAAGCAACTTTCGACCCACGAACTTAGTGAGAGCAGGAAACACATGGCGGAGTTGACGATCTCCTCCGACGAGATCCGTAGCGCGATTGCAAATTACACCCAGAGCATGTCCCAGGACGCCTCTCGCGATGAGGTCGGCACCGTCGTTGACACCGGTGACGGGATCGCCCACATCAGCGGGCTGCCGTCCGCGATGGCCAACGAGATTCTGGAATTCCCCGGCGGAATTCTCGGCGTTGCCCTCAACCTCGAGGACCGCGAGATCGGTGCCGTTATTCTCGGTAGCTTCGACGAGATCGAAGAAGGCCAAGAGGTCCGCCGCACCGGCGACGTTCTCTCGGTCCCGGTTGGCGAGAACTTCCTCGGCCGAGTGGTCAACCCGCTCGGTGAGGCCATCGACGGTCTTGGCGATATCGAATCCACCGAACGCCGCGCACTCGAGCTCCAGGCTCCCTCGGTGCTCGAGCGTCAGCCGGTCGAAGAGCCGATGCAGACCGGCATCAAGGCAGTCGACGCCATGACCCCGATTGGTCGTGGCCAGCGTCAGCTGATCATTGGTGACCGCAAGACGGGCAAGACCGCTCTGTGCATCGACGCCATCCTCAACCAGAAGGCCAACTGGGAGTCCGGCGACAAGACCAAGCAGCTGCGTTGCATCTACGTTGCCGTGGGCCAGAAGGGCTCGACTATCGCCGGCGTCAAGGCGACGCTGGAAGAGCACGGTGCCATGGAGTACACGACAATCGTCGCTGCTCCGGCTTCGGATTCCGCTGGCCTCAAGTGGCTCGCGCCCTTCACCGGTTCGGCAATCGGCCAGCAGTGGATGTACGAAGGCAACCACGTTCTCATCGTCTTCGACGACCTGTCGAAGCAGGCCGAAGCCTACCGCGCTATCTCGCTTCTGCTCCGCCGCCCGCCGGGCCGCGAGGCATACCCGGGCGACGTGTTCTACCTCCACTCCCGTCTGCTCGAGCGTTGCGCGAAGTTGTCGGATGAGCTCGGCGGCGGTTCGATGACGGGCCTGCCGATCATCGAAACGAAGGCAAACGACGTGTCCGCCTTCATTCCGACCAACGTGATCTCCATTACCGACGGCCAGGTCTTCCTCGAGTCAGATCTGTTCAACCGTGGCGTTCGCCCGGCCGTGAACGTCGGTATCTCGGTGTCCCGTGTCGGTGGTGCTGCACAGACCAAGGGAATGAAGAAGGTTTCCGGTTCGCTGCGCCTCGATCTCGCTGCATACCGCGATCTCGAGTCCTTCGCGACGTTCGCTTCCGACCTCGACGCCGCTTCGAAGGCGCAGCTCGACCGCGGTTCGCGCCTGGTCGAGATTCTCAAGCAGAACGAGAACTCCCCGGTCGCCGTCGAGGACCAGATCGTTTCGATCTACCTCGCGGGTGAGGGCCACTACGACAGCGTCCCGGTCGACGACGTTCGCCGCTTCGAGGACGAGCTGATCTCGGATCTTCACCACAGCGCTTCGGGCGTCTACGAGCAGATCGAGGGCGGTGCTGTTCTCTCCGACGAGTCGAAGGAAACACTCAACTCGAAGACGAAGGTTTTCAAGCAGGGCTTCGTAGCATCGGACGGCTCCAGGGTCGTTGAGGAGAACGCTGACGCACTTGATTCTGAAGACCTCGAGCGTGACCAGCTCGTCGTCAAGAAGAAGACCTCGTAAGGCGGCTTCGTTTCAGATGATGGATTCAACCAGTCGAAGCAACGAGAGGAGGGCATAGCGAATGGCTAACTTGCGTGAACTACGAAGCCGGATCAAGTCGGTTAACTCGACCAAGAAGATCACCAAGGCTCGCGAGCTGATCGCTACGTCCCGGATTCCGAAGGCGCAGGCACGTGTCGCAGAGGCGCGCCCGTATTCGGACCAGGTCACCGCGATTCTGCAAGATCTCGCTTCGGCCTCCTCTCTTGACCACAAGATGCTCAACGAGCATCCCGATCCGAAGCGTGCCGCCATCCTGGTCGTGACCAGTGATAGTGGCATGTGTGGCGGGTACAACCAGAAGGTCCTGCAGGAAACGGCCGAGCTTCGTGCTCTCCTCGAGAAGGAGGGTAAGGAAGTCGACCTTTACGTCATGGGTCGCAAGGGAATCGGCTACTACCAGTTCCGCGAGATTGAACTCGCTGGATCGTGGTCGGGTTTCTCGGAGCAGCCGGAGTACGAGAAGGTTCGCGGAGCCTTCTCTCTTCTCGCCGCAATTTTCCAGGCGGGTGCGGGCGAAGAGGTCGACGGATCTGAATTCCTCGGCGACGGAGCCGGAACGTATGCCGGCGTCGACGAGGTTCATATCGTCTACACGCGCTTCGTGTCGATGCTCACGCAGACGGCCCAGGCGCGCCGTCTGGCCCCGATCCAGACGGTCGTTGACGAAGAACAGCTCCACCTCGGTGACGGAATCATGGAAGACGATCCGGATACCGAGATCAAGCCGGAGCTCAACTTCGAGCCGGATGCGACGACGCTGCTGAACGCGATTCTTCCGCGTTACCTTGCCTCACGAGCATTCGCAGCGCTTCTCGAAGCGGCTGCATCCGAATCGGCAGCCCGCCGAACCGCAATGAAGTCTGCAACAGACAACGCCACCGAGTTGGTCGACGGTCTCAGCCGTGAAGCCAACCAGGCCCGCCAGGCGCAGATTACCCAGGAAATCAGCGAGATTGTCGGTGGCGCTGGTGCGCTATCCGCTAGCGCAGGAAGTGATTAACCAATGAGCACCCCCGTAATGGAGCAAAACCAGAACGGAACCGCCGGCCTTACCGGTCGCGTGTCCCGTGTGCTCGGTGCCGTCGTCGACGTGGAGTTCCCGCGTGGCGCGATGCCCGAGCTGTTCAACGCACTCACCGTCGAGATCGATCTGCCGTCCGTCGCCAAGACCGTGACCCTCGAGGTCGCGCAGCACCTCGGCGACAACATGGTTCGCGGAATCTCGATGCAGTCGACCGACGGACTCGTCCGCGGTGCGACCGTTACCGACACCGGCAAGCCGATCTCGGTGCCCGTGGGCGACGAGGTCAAGGGCCACGTCTTCAACGCGCTCGGGGACTGCCTCGATGCACCGGGCACGGGTCGTGACGGCGAGCAGTGGGGCATCCACCGCCAGCCGCCGGCCTTCGACCAGCTCGAGGGCAAGACCGAGATCCTTGAAACCGGTATTAAGGTCATCGACCTTCTCACCCCCTACGTCAAGGGCGGCAAGATCGGCCTCTTCGGCGGCGCCGGCGTGGGTAAGACGGTCCTCATCCAGGAGATGATCACCCGTATCGCGCGCGAGTTCTCCGGTACGTCGGTATTCGCCGGTGTCGGTGAGCGTACCCGTGAAGGTACGGACCTCCTCCTGGAGATGGACGAGATGGGAGTCCTCCAGGACACCGCTCTAGTCTTCGGCCAGATGGATGAGCCGCCGGGGACGCGTATGCGCGTCGCGCTGTCGGCACTGACCATGGCGGAGTACTTCCGCGATGTTCAGGATCAGGACGTCCTCCTGTTCATCGACAACATCTTCCGCTTCACGCAGGCCGGCTCCGAGGTATCGACGCTTCTCGGACGTATGCCGTCTGCGGTGGGCTACCAGCCCACTCTGGCGGACGAGATGGGCCAGCTGCAGGAGCGCATTACCTCCACGAAGGGTCGCTCGATTACGTCCCTGCAGGCGATCTACGTCCCTGCAGACGACTACACCGACCCCGCACCGGCGACGACGTTCGCGCACCTTGATGCCACCACCGAGCTTTCGCGTTCGATTGCTTCGAAGGGCATCTACCCCGCGGTCGATCCGCTGTCGTCGACGTCGCGAATCCTTGAGCCGGCCATCGTCGGCGAGGAGCACTACCGCGTGGCGCAGGAAGTCATCCGGATCCTCCAGAAGTACAAGGAGCTCCAGGACATCATCGCCATCCTCGGCATGGACGAGCTCTCC
>NZ_DYXM01000222.1 GCF_020742175.1 Dietzia timorensis | reverse complement strand
CGAGCAGGTCGCCAAGCGCTGGATTGTCGCCTCGACCCCGGAGGAGGTGCTCGAGCAGCTGCAGCCGTACGTCGACGCAGGCCTCAACCACCTCGTCTTCCATGCGCCGGGCAACGACCAGCGCCGCTTCCTCACGCAGTTCTCCGAAGACCTCAAGCCGGCGTTCGCCGATCTGAAGGTGCCGGCGCAGTGGTAGGAGAGAAAGGCGCGGCGGCGGGCGGCGCAGGCGCTTCGGGGATGCCCGAGGGCCTCGACGGCCCGGCGGACCTCGAGGGCCTGGATCCGCTGCTCGTCGAGGGGATGCGGGTGCTGCGTTACCCGCACAAGACCGAGAAGGACGACGAAGGCAACCAGACCGAGTGGCACTGCGATGTGGTCGTCGCCGACGGCGTGCCCGCGCCGGGCTTTTCCACCTATGCGACGAGCGGCGTCCGGAAATTCCCCACGAACCTCACGTCCGAGGACGGGAAGGAGCTGCGCACCGAGTTCGTTCTCGCCGCCCGCACGACCGCGCGGGAGGCCGCGGACGTCACGGACGCGTGCGCGCTCGCCGCATCCAATGGCACGTTTCATATCGCGCCCGGCGCCGTCATCCCCGATGCGGTGAAGTTCGTGGCGCCGAACCTGCGTTGCGAGCACATTCTGCTCGTGCCGCCATTCCTGTGGCCGGAGCTCGAGGTGGTCCGCGAGCTTTCCGATGACGCCGTACTTACGCGGCTGCAGGCCGTTCCGATCACCCGCGGCGAATTGCAGTTTGCGGCCGAGAAGGGCGCGGATGCGCTGATGGAGCGGCTCGAGACCCGCGGCGCGGACGTGTCGAACTTCGACCGGCCGTCGGTGGTGTAGCTGCAGGACGCTGCAGTGGAGCGCAGTCGCACCCGGAATCTCGGATGCTGGCAAACTGGACGGCGTGAGCAAAGCGTCGGATACCGAAGCAAGCGAAAAGAAGGCCGCCGGCCGCAAGGCGAAGAAGGGCGGCAGCACGAAGGCTTCCTCGAAGAAGGCCTCGGCTGTGTCGTCGGCGAAGAAGTCGACGGCGAAGGCCGAGAAGTCGACCAAGAAGTCGCAGGGGAAGGCCGGCTCGAAGAAGGCCTCGGCGAAGGGCGCTTCGACGAAGAAGGCCGAGTCGGCCAAAAAGACCGCGTCGACAAAGAAGGCAGCGGCAGACAAGGCGACGTCGGCGCCGGCGACCGTGCCCGAGCGTCGCACGGATGACAGCGACGCCGCGCCGTCAAGCGTGTTCGTGGTGGCCTCCGAGGGTGCGACCGGTAAGTCGACGGTGGCGCTGGGCCTGCTGCGGTTCCTCGCCGGCAAGGTGCAGCGCGTGGGCGTATTCCGGCCGATCGCGCCGATCGCAGAAGGCGAGCGCGACGAGATCCTCGAGGTGCTGCAGCAGCACACGACCGTCGACATCCCGTACGAGGACTGCATCGGTGTCGCGGGGGACCTGTTCCACGCGAACCCCGAGCAGCGGATCGACGAGATCGTGCAGCGCTACCACGCGGTCGCGGACCAGTGCGACGCCGTCGTCGTGCTCGGCTCGGACTACACCGGCGTGGCGTACCCGCCGGAGTTCGACGTCAACGGGCTGATTGCGACGAACCTCGGCATCGGGGTGCTGCTGGTGGTCAAGTCGTTCAAGCGCACCCCGGAGGAGATCGCCGGCAACGCGGAGGTCTCGCTGCAGGAGCTGCGTAATCACCACGCGCACCCGGTGGCGCTCGTCGCGAACCGATGCGACCCTGACGCGGTCGAGGACATCGAGTCCGCGCTCAGCTCGCTCGACATGCCCGTGTGGGCGGTGCCCGAGGACCCGGTGCTCGTCGCGCCGACGATGGGCGAGCTGATGGATGCGCTCGACGGCGAATTCCACGCCGGCGATCCGGCACTGCTCGACCGCGAGGCGATGCACATGATGGTCGGCGGCATGACCGCCGATCGCATCCTCGCGCGCCTCAAGGACGGCCAGGTTGTCATCGTTCCCGCCGACCGCACGGACGCCGTGCTCGCGGTGGCTTCGGCACACAACGCCGAGGGCTTCCCATCGCTCGCGGGCATGGTGTGGAACGGCGGCGTCGAGCCGTCGCCCGAACTCGACCGGCTCATCCACGGGCTCAAGCCGTCGATGCCGATCATCAAGACCAAGCACGGGACCTACGAATCCGCTTCCATCGCCTCGAGCACCCGCGGGCGAATTAACTCCACGTCCGGCCGCAAGGTGGAGGCGGCGTTGTCGCTGATGGAGAAGTATGTCGACACCTCGGAGCTGATGGAACGCCTGCAGGTGCGGATCCCCGACGTCATTACCCCGCAGATGTTCGAATACCGCCTCCTCGAGCAGGCGCGGAGCGACCGCCGTCATATCGTGCTTCCCGAAGGCACCGACGACCGCATCCTCCACGCCGCCGGGAGGCTGATGCGCCGCGACGTGGCGAAGCTGACGATCCTCGGAGACGAGGAGGCCGTTCCGGCGCGCGCCGAGGAGCTCGGCATCGACCTCGGCGACGCGACGATCCTCGACCCGGCGACGAGCAAGCACCGGGAGAGGTTCGCGAAGAAATACGCCAAGCTGCGCAAGCACAAGGGCGTGACGTTGGAGCAGGCGCGCGAGAAGGTCGCCGACATCTCGTACTTCGGCACCATGATGGTGCTCGAGGGCATGGCCGACGGCATGGTCTCCGGCGCCGCGCACACCACGGCGCACACGATCCGGCCCTCGCTCGAGGTGATCAAGACCAAGCCGGGCGTGAACACGGTGTCCTCGGTGTTCTTCATGTGTCTGGCCGACCACGTGCTCGCGTTCGCGGACTGCGCGGTCGTGCCCGACCCCACCGCGGCGCAGCTCGCCGACATCGCCGTGTCCTCGGCGGAGACGGCCTCGCAGTTCGGCATCAATCCGCGCGTGGCGATGCTGTCGTACTCGACCGGCGACTCCGGTTCGGGCGAGGAGGTGGAGAAGGTCCGCGAGGGCACGAGCGTCGCCGAGGAGCGGCTCACCGGCATTCCCGTCGAGGGGCCGATCCAGTTCGACGCCGCCGTCGACCCGATCGTCGCGCAGAAGAAGGCGCCCGGATCGGACGTCGCGGGGCAGGCGACCGTGCTCATCTTCCCCGACCTCAACACCGGCAACAACACCTATAAGGCCGTGCAGCGCACCGCCGGCGCCGTGGCGATCGGCCCGGTCCTGCAGGGCCTGAACAAGCCGATCAACGATCTCTCGCGGGGCGCGCTCGTCGAGGACATCGTCAACACGGTCGCGATCACCGCGATCCAGGCGCAGAAGTCCTAGCCCCGGCGGCCCTCGCGCCGGCGGCCCGCCGTCCAACCTTCGAAGGAGCACCGTGACCAAGGTCCTCGTGATCAACTCCGGCTCGTCCAGCCTCAAAATGCAGATCGTCGACACCGACGGCGAGACCCTCGCCACCTCGCTGTCCGAGCGGATCGGCGACAGCGGTTCCGTCGTGCATGTGCAGGCGGGGGATGACGGCGAACGACGCGAGCGGCAGGTCGACCTCGCCAACCACGGCGAAGCACTGGAGGTCGTGCTCGAGCTCGTCGCGGAATTGGGCGTGCACCCGAAGGACGTGGGAGTGTCGATCGTCGGGCACCGCGTCGTGCACGGCGGGTCCAAATTCACGCAGCCGACGCTCGTCGACTCCGCGGTCGAGGACGAGATCGAGAGGCTCGCCGAGCTGGCGCCGCTACACAACCCGGCGAACCTGCGCGGCATCCGCGTGGCGCGGGAGATGTTCCCCGAACTGCCGCACGTCGCGGTGTTCGACACCGGCTTCTTCTCCACCCTGCCGGCCTCGGCGTACACCTACGCGGTGCCGCCGGAGTGGGACATCCGCCGCTACGGTTTCCACGGCACGTCGCACGCGTACGTGTCCGAGCAGGCCGCGCTGGTCCTGGGGCGCTCGTACTCCGACGTCAACCAGATCGTGTTGCACCTGGGCAACGGCGCCTCGGCCTCGGCGGTCGCAGGCGGCGAGGCGGTGGAGACGTCGATGGGGCTCACTCCGTTGGAGGGCCTCGTGATGGGAACGCGGCCGGGCGATGTGGACCCGGGTGCGCTCATTCACCTGATGGACGAGCAGGGCGTCTCGCCGAAGGAGCTGTCCGAGGGGCTCAACCGCGCCTCGGGGCTCAAGGGTCTTGCCGGGGTGTCGGACTTCCGCGAGGTGCTGGAGCGGGCCGATGCCGGGGACGCCGATGCGCAGCTGGCGTACGACGTCACCGTGCACCGGTTGCGCAAGTACGTGGGCGCGTACTGGGCCGTGCTCGGTCGGGTCGACGCGATCACTTTTACCGCGGGGATCGGCGAGAATGCGCCGCGCCTGCGGGCGGATGTGTTGGCGGGGTTCGAGAGCTGGGGCGTGGCGGTGGATTCGGCGGCGAACGAGTCCGGCAAGGGCGCGCGGGTGATTTCCGGCGAGGGCTCGAAGGTTGCGGCGCTGGTTGTGCCGACGAACGAGGAGCTCGCGATCGCGCGGTTCGCGGACGAGGTTGTCGGCGGGGCGTAGCGGCTTCCGCGCCGGGGCGGGGCACACGCCGCCCACACACCAACTCGCGGGCGCAGACACCAATCTACGGTCCGGAAAATCGTGAGCTGAGGTTGGTTTCTACGCCCGCACGTTGGTGTGTAGGCCGGAAGTAGGTGTCTGGCGCCGATGAATGCTGCGGCGGAGCAATCAGGTGCCGCAATAGGTGGTGTACGGGCCGAAATCCTCGGGCGCGGGCTGCGCGTAGCGCTCGAAGCCTGCGCGTTCGGTGAACGGCGAGGTCACGGCGTCGAGCAGCGTGCCGAAGGGTGCGAGGTCCCCGCCCGTCGCGGCGTCGAGCGCCTCCTCGACAAGGTGATTGCGCGGAATGTAGACCGGGTTCGTCCGGTCCATGAGCTCGCGGTCCGGGCTGAGGTCCAGCCAGCGGGTGAGCCACGCGTCGAGGGCCTCGGGTTCGGACACGAGGGAGGTCACCGGCGTCCGATCGTCGCTGGTTACGCGCGCGAGGGCGCGGAAGAACGTGGTGAAATCGAGCGCGTGCGACGTCAGGAGATCCATGAGGTCTCCGAGCAACTCGGGCGGGACGCCGTCGGCAGAGCCCGCACTCGCAGATCCGGCGGAAAGGCCGAGCTTCGCTGCCAACCCGGCGCGCCAGGCGTCGGTGTAGAGATCGGGGAAGCGGCGGAGCGAGGCCTCCGCGAGCTCGATGCCGCGCTCGGGGGTGTCGGTGAGCAGCGGCAGCAGCGTCTCGGCGAAGCGGACGAGGTTCCAGTGCGCGATCTGCGGCTGGTTGCCGTAGGCGTAGCGGCGCTGCGCATCGATCGAGCTGAACACGGTCGCCGGGTCGAAGTGGTCCATGAACGCGCACGGGCCGTAGTCGATGGTCTCGCCGGAGATGGTCATATTGTCGGTGTTCATCACGCCGTGGATAAAGCCGACGTTCATCCACTGCGCGACGAGCGAGGCCTGCGCGGAGATCACCGCGTCGAGCAGCGCGAGGTACGGGTTCTCCGCGTCGGCGGCGTCGGGGTGGTGGCGCGCGATGGCGTGGTCGGCGAGGCGGCGCAGGAGGTCGTCGTCGCCGGCGACGCGCGCGTATTGGAACGAGCCGACGCGCAGGTGGCTGGAGGCGACGCGCACGAGCATCGCGCCGGGCTGGATGGTTTCGCGGCGCACGCCGTGGCCCGTGGCGATGACGGCGAGCGAGCGTGTGGTCGGCACGCCGAGCGCGGCCATCGCCTCGCTGATCAGGTACTCGCGCAGCATCGGCCCGAGGACCGCGCGGCCATCGCCCATCCGCGAGAACCGGGTGCGTCCGGAGCCCTTGAGCCCGATGTCGCGCAGCCGCCCCGCGCGGTTGCGGAGCTCGCCGAGCAGGAGCGCGCGCCCGTCGCCGAGGTGCGGGTTGAAGTTGCCGAACTGGTGCCCCGAATAGGCCTGGGCGACGAAGGTCCCGGCGGCGGTGTCCTGCCCGGTGAGGAACGCCGTTCCGTCGTCGCTGCGCAGCCAGTCGGCGTCGAGGCCGAGCTCGGCGGCGAGCGCATCGTTGACCGCGACCAGCTGCGCCTTCGCCGGCACCTCGGCGGCGGTCGGGACCGCCATCTCGGGCAACGCCTCGGCGAACTGCGCGTCGAGATGGATGGTGGATGACGTCGGGGTGCTCATACCCCCAGCCTACGAGCCTCGCCAAACGCGGCGCCTAGAACAGGGTGTTCGGGCGGACCTCGTTGGCCCAGTCGACGAGCCGGTAGCGCTGCTGGCGTGTGCCCATATTGCGGGCGAGCGCGCGCAGCACGCGCTCCTGCCCGGTGCGCAGGCCGAAATTCGTGAACGGAACGCCGAGCAGCGGCGACTGCGACGGGCGCGGCTTGTCGGTGCCGCGCAGCCACTCGAGCGCCGTGCGAAGGACGACGAACCGGGTCTGCAGAGCGCGGTGCTCGCCGGTCGGCAGCGCCGATACGCGGCGGGCTGCATCGCGCAGGTGCCGCTCCTCCAGGTCCTCGATCTCGCGCCCCTCGCATAGCAGCATGATCGTCGTGAGCTGCGCGATCGCCCAGTAGCGCGAGTTCATCGGGACGTTGTCGAGCTCCTCGATCGCCGCGTCCGTCTCGCCGCGTTTCTGCAGCTGGCGGGCGAGGCCGAATGCCGAGGAGATCACCGAACGGTCGGTCGACCACACGCGCCGGTACAGCTGCTCGGATGCGCGCTGCCAGCGGGCGCGTTCGCTTTCGCCGGCATAGTCGAGGATCAGCTCCGCGGTCGCGGCGAGCGCGAGCTTCGGCCCCGTCTCGCCTGGCATCGCCGACAGCACCTGCTGGAACCGCCCGTATGCGCCGACCGGGTTGCCCTCGAGAAGGTAGAGGACGCCGCCGTACCAGGCGAGACGCCATTCGATCTCGAAATCGTCCTTCTGCGGCAGCAACAACTCCCGCGCGGCGAGGATGTCGCCGACGTCGAGGTACGCGCGCACGAGCGCCATCGTCAGCCCCACCGACGGGCCCGGCACGCGGTGGGCGTAGGTGCCTCCACCCGATGACGTCGCAGATGCGCCGCCCGGCAAGGCGTCCGATCCTCCGGCGGCCGTCGTCTTGTCGAGCGTCGACTGCGCAGCCTGTGTGGACTGTTCTTGAGTAGAGGCGGCCTGGGTCGGCGCGGCTTGCGTCGAGCTGGCCTGTGTGGCGGCAGCCTGCGTGTGGGCGCCCTGGGTTGCGGCGGCCTGCGTGTTCGCCGACGGGGCGTCGTCGGCGTGGCGCTTCGCGTTCGCCTCGGAGGCCGCGGCGGAGGAGATCTGTCCGTCAGTCGTGGTCGGCGGCCCGCCGACGGCGCCCGCGTCTTTCACGTCGTCGGAAGGTGTTTTCGCCTTGCTGGACGAGGCCGAGGTTATCCCTTGCTCCGGGTCCTGGGAGGCCTTGGCCTTCTTTGCGTGTGCAGCAAGTTCGTCGTCATACAACTTTTGTAGCGTTTCGAGCCGCTCCTCGGCGGAGGCGAAGGATGCCGCGTTGAGGCGCTGCGCCGAGGGATCCCCGGGCTCGATGAGCGGGGCGGGCAGCGAGTTGACGAGCTCCGGGCCCGAGAGGGTGTGGCCGCGCGGGCGGCCGTCGATGATCGAGTCGACGGGGATGAGCGAATAGAGCGTGCCGAAAGTCGCGCGCTGCGGGGAGAACACGGCCGAGAACGCCGGCTGCGGGACGCCCGTCCGCAGCGCGACGACCTCGCGCAGGACACCCATGAGCTGCCCCGCCATGCCTTCTGCGGTGCGGAAACGCATGTTCGGGTTCGGGTTGGTCGCGCGGAGGAGGAAGCGGTACAGCGAGTCGTACTGTGAGAACAGCGGCTCCTCGAGAGGGGACGGGATGCCGTCGGCGTAGCGGCCGTTCTTCACCGGGAGGCGGCAAATGAGCGAGGCGAGCGTGCGGCCGACGGTGTAGAGGTCCGAGGCGACCGACGGTCCGGTGCGCGCGATCTCCGGCGCCTGGAACCCGGGCGTGCCGTAGATGTAGCCGTACGAGCCGATGCCCGAGACCGCGCCCATGTCGATGAGCTTGACGTGCTCCTCGGTGAGCATGATGTTCTCGGGCTTGAGGTCGTTGTAGACGAGCCCGACCGAATGCAGGTAGCCGAGGGCGGGGAGGACCTCGAGGACGTAGGCGATCGCCGTCTCCACGGGCAGGACGCGGTCGGAGGACTCGCGGCGCACGTCACGCAGGCTCGGGCCGCCGACGTACTCCATGACGATGTAGCCGCCGTGGTTCGGCGAGATCGCCCAGTCGTCGTGGATGAAGTTGAAGATACGCACGATCGACGGGTGCGAGAGCTCGGCGAGGAACTCTCGCTCGGACACCGCGACCTTGCGGGCCTCGGCGCGGTCGGCGTGGAGCAGGCCCTTGAGCACGACCCAGCGGTCGGAGACGTTGTGGTCGATGGCGATGTAGATCCAGCCCATGCCGCCGTGCGCGAGGCAGCCCTGGACCTCGTACTGATCGGCGACGATATCGCCGGGCTGTAGCTCGGGCTCGGGGAGCCGGCCTTCGGAGTCGTCGATTTCCTGCGCGATCTTCTCCGGCGACATGAGTGCTGCCGCCGGGTCGCGCGGGCTGATGTATGGCAGCTCGACCAGGCCCTCGGCCGCCAAGGATAGGCGACTCTTGGGCTCGGAGGGCTTGCGCATTCGGAAGCGCGGGCCGGGGGCGAAGTCGTCGCGGCCCTGGCGCCCGCCGGAATCGGAGAGCACGTTCGTGGTGAGTTGCGCGCGCGTGCTCGTGTCGAGGCCGGCGCCGGCGGTGAACTCCTCGTCCTCGGTGTTCCTACCCGTGGATCGCCGGCCCGCTGGTCCGGTCGAGGGCATTGCCCCGGTGGGTTGCATCGCACCGGTGTGCTGCATGGCTCCGGTCGCTTCCATCGCGCCCGTGACCTGCATCGCGCCGGTTTCCTGCGTGGGTTCGGCGGCCTTTGCGGGTGCCGGATCGGAAGAGTCCTCCGGCTCCGGCGTGACCGCCTGGGTGCCGACCGTGGGCTCGTCGTCGAGCGGCCGGTTCCGCGAGGAGGTGTCGTTGTCTGCGCGGCCTGTAGCCATCGCTAGTTCCCTCCCTCTTCGGAAGTAGAGGTGGACGTAGAGTTCGACGTCGGCGGTGTCGAGGACTGCGGCTTCGATGTGGATGAGGATAGTCCGGCGTCATCGGGGAGATCCTCGGAGTACACCGGGCGCGGCATGACGGGGTTCGAACCGTATTGGCTCAGCCACTTGTTGTACATCTCGCGCCAGCGGCCGGAGGAACGAATCCGTTCGAGCGTCCCGTTGACCTGCCGTACGAGCCCGTCGGTGTTGTCGCCGGGGCGGTTCGGCGGAATGCCCACGCCGTACGGCTCGGCGCTGACGTAGTCGCCGACGATCACGAGGTTCGGGTCCTGGGCGACCATGCCGGCGAGGATCGCGTCGTCGGTGGTGATCGCATCGACCTGCTCCTGCTGGATCGCGACGAGGCAGTCTGCCCACGTGTTCACGCTCAGCACGGTCACGTCGCCGACGATATCCCGCAGCTTCGCCGCTGACGTCGTCCCCTCGGCCACGCACACGCGCTTGCCGTCGAGGTCGCTGAGCTGGCCGATCTCCGAGCCTCGCAGGGTGAGAAGGCGCTGGTTGGCGCTGTAATAGGGGGCAGAGAAGCGCACGTGTTCGCGCCGCTCGCACGTGATCGACATCGACTTGACCACCACGTCGACCCGGTGGTCCTGCAGCGCGGCGATCCGCTCGCCGGAGGTCAACGAACGGAACTCGACGCGCTCGGGGTCGCCGAAGATATCGCGCGCGATCTCCTTCGCGAGGTCGACATCGAACCCCTCGAGCTCCCCGGACACGGGATCGCGGAAGCTGAACAGGTTCGACCCCTGGTCGAGCCCGACGATGAGTCGGCCGCGGTCGTAGATCTTCGGCACGAGATCCTCGGCCTCGGCGTCCGAATCGGGCGGCAGTGTCTGGAAAAGCTCGCAGTCGCCGTTCGCAGGGTCGGGCAGATCGCCGAGCGACATCACCCGCGCATCCGCGGGCAGCGGCGGTCCCGCATCGACCTTCGGGATCGCGCCGGAGGTGGTCGGGGCGCTGGATGACGTCGACGTTGTCCCCTCCGCGGCGGGGTCCGGATTGCCTGGGGAGCAGGCCGCGAGGCCCGCGCCGAGAAGCACCGCGCAGGCGGCGGCGGATGCGGCGCGTCGAATGGACGTTTGGCGCCCGGAGGCGCGCACGCCTGGGCGCGCGGCGAGCCCGCCGTCATCCATTCTGACCTGCCCGGAACCCATGGTGCCCACCCTACAAATACTCGCGGATGCGCGGCGCGATGCCCGCCACACACGCGAGCAGCGCGAGGAAGGTGAGCGTTCGGACGGCGTCCGGCGTGGTGTCGGAGGTGGCGCGCGCCTCGTCGATGACGGAGCGCAGGCGGTCGCGCGCCTTCTCGATCGCATCGACGAGCGCCGAATCGAGCTCGTCGAATGCGGCGCCGGACTCGCCCTCCTCGCGGCCGGTCGACGCGGCGATCGCGCCCTGGTAGTCGCCTTGTTGGTACAGCGAGTCGGCGCGGCGCTGCGTGGCCTGCCAGTCGTCGAGGGAATTGACGGCGTCGGTGATCGCGCCGTCGGCGTCGAGGCCGGCGTCCGCGTTCGAGCCGGACTCGAGGTAGGCGGACAGCGTGCGGCGGATCTCCTCCATCTTTCGGGTCCGCTCGTCCGAGGCGGACTCGGGATCGGTGCGGCGGACGATGTCGAGGGTCTCCGTGGCGCGCGCCTGCTGCACCCAGATGCGGGCGCGGGTGAGCTCGCTCATCGGCGCGGCGCCCTCGGAGAGGCCGCGCGAATTGCCCGTCGCCATGACGAGCCCGCCGAGCATCGTCCAGCCGAGGGCGAGGACCACGAGGAGCGTGGCCGCGGCGAGACCGATGTTGAACTGCCGGCCCGTCGCCCGCCGCAGCCACACCTGCAGCAACACGAGCATGGCGACGGCGATGGACAGCCAGATGAACGACATCCACGGCGGTGAGGACCATTCGCCGGAGAACTCCTGCACCGAGGACGACTGGTCGTCGAACAGGTCGGCGGCCGACGGGAGGATGTCGTCCTGCATCATCGCCGAGGCCTCCGCGAGGTACGCGGTGCCCACGGGGTTGCCCACGCGGTTGTTCGTGCGCGCGGTCTCGACGAGGCCGGTGTAGGTGGTGAGCTTGGAGTTGATCTCGGCGAGCATCTGCGACTGCCCGGACTCGGAGGTCTCGAGGCTCTGGGTCGCCGCGATGATCGCCGCCGCCGACGTGCCGATTGCGTTGTTGTAGCGATCGCGCAGCTCGGTCGACTCGACGCCGCCGGTGAGGAACGCGGTGTTGGCCGCCGAATCCGCGATCGACAGCGAGGAATACAGCGTCTGGGAGGCGTTGGCGACGGGCTCGATCTCGGCGAGCAAAAGGTCGCGCTGGGTCTTGCGATCCGAGGCCGTCTGCGCCGTATAAAGGCCGGTGACGAGCGTGATGAGGAGGATGACCAGCGTGAACGCCGTCATTTTTCCCGGGGTGGAGTTCGTGCCCTTGAGGAAGCGGCCGAGGCGCGCGCGAAGTCCCGGCCGTTGCGACAGCGACGTCGGCAGCACGGGCGCAGCTTTGGCCGTATCGGCCGTGTCCACTGCGGTCACGTCCCACCTCCTCAGCTTGTGCGTCTGCTCTAGCCTAATGTGAATCGAAGTGCCACGCGCGGTGTTATACGTGAGACTTATGAGGTTAGTGTGAATTGCGTTGGCTGCCCACTCGCCCGTGCGCGATGACCCCATTTTGCGCCTCGCGCCCGGCGCGCGGGCCGCTTCCGGCACTTTGCGACACACTGGGGAGGTGGGCCCCGCGCCGCGGCGTGATGTTGCGGACCGACGGGGCCGAATCGGAACCAACACGATCGACGGATGTGACCCATGGATTTGGCGGACGAAGGCGACGGCGGCGGCTGGGTCATCGGCCCGGATTCCCAGCGCCGCTGGGGGCTGTTCGGCGCGGCCGGGCTGCTCCTGCGCGCGCCGAGCCCCGACGATCCCGCCGATCCGCTCGTCCTGCTGCAGCACCGCGCGAAGTGGACGGCGTCCGGCGACACGTGGGCGCTCCCCGGCGGGGCCATCGACTCCGGCGAGACGCCCGCCGAGGCCGCCGCGCGCGAAACGTTCGAGGAGGCCGGAATCCCCGTGGGGGCGGTTCGCGTCCGCGGCGAGCGCGTCACCTCGCGCATGTCCGGCGTCCCCCGCCCGCGTACCCGCATCGGTGCGCTTCGGCACGACGGCTCTTTGCCAGGTGGGATGAGCCGTTCGCATTCCATCGAGTGGACGTACACGACGGTGTTCGCGGACGTCCCTGAGCCGCTCGACACGATCGCGAACTACGAGTCGGTCGAGCTGCGCTGGGTGCGTCAGTCCGAGGTGGAGGGGTTCAATTTGATGCCCGCGTTCGCCGAGGCGTGGCCGTCGCTTCGCGCGCGGCCGGTGTCGTGCGTGGTCGATGTCGCGAATGTGCTGGGCTCGCGGTCGAACGGCTGGTGGCGCGACCGCGCGGGCTACACGTCCGCGCTGCTCGGCGACCTTGCAGGCGCTGTGCCGTGCGCGCTCGCGCCGGGTGCCATGTCTGGCGGCGGGACTTCTGCGGGGTCGGGGTCGGCCTCGGCGGGCGACCAACCCACCTCTGACGCCGGAGGTACCTGGCTCGCCCGGACCACCGTGGTCGTCGAGGGCGCGGCCAAGAAAGCCGAGTCGCCGGCCTCCCTCGTGCGGGTCGACGCGCCCGGCGAGGGTGACGACACGATCGTCGACGTGGCGTCCGCCGAACTCGCAACGGCCGGCCCCGGCAATGTCCTCGTCGTGACCTCCGACCGTGGCCTGCGCAATAGGCTGCCGGCTGGGATTTCGGTGCTCGGCTCCGGCGGGTTCCTCTCGCGCCTCGGGCTGAAGTAGCGACCCGCGACCACACCGGTCCCAATAGCCACTGCGGTTGCGATCTCCCGGGTAGCTCTTTCGACGGTATGAAGTCGCCCCCGGAGAGCGATACACACCAACCTGCGGGGCTACACACCAACCTGCGGTCGAGAAATTCGTGTTCCTGGGTTGGTTTATAGGCCCACAAGTTGGTGTGTACGCCCGCAAGTTGGTGTGTGGCACCCCGGGTGGGTTATTGCGCGCGGTCGACGAGGACGGCATGGACAAGAGGGCGGGTTCGGCGCGGAAGGAGAGCGCCGGACTACAGGCGAGGCCGTCGGACCTAGAGCTGCGCGGTAACGGCGGCCCGCATTTCCCGGGCGGCCGAGGTGATGTCGTCCGCCGCCGTCACTGCGCGAACGACGACGACGCGCGAAGCACCGGCCGCGAGAACCTCGCCGACATTCGAGACGTCGATGCCGCCGATCGCGAACCACGGCTTGGCGGCAGGGGAGGTGCTGGGTGCGTCGGCGCTGGCTGAGGGCGAGTTGGCGGCGGAGGCAGAGGCGGTCGCCGCGTGCTCGACCAGCGGCAGGCCGGGAGCTTCGCGGCCGGGCTTGGTCGGGGTCGGCCACGTGGGGCCGGTGCAGAAATAGTCGACGTAGGCATCGGCGAGGGCCGCGTCGACTTCCTCGGCCGCGTGGCAGGAGCGGCCGATAATCGGGCCGGCGCCGAGAATCTCCCTGGCCACGGCCACGGGGAGATCGTCCTGGCCGAGATGCATCACGTCCGCCGACACCGCGTATGCCACATCGGCGCGGTCGTTGACCGCGAACAAGGCGCCGGCGGAGGCGGCCTCCTCGGCGAGGACGCGCAGCGCCGTCGTCTCGTGGAGTGCTTCCAGTGGGCCGAACTCGCGCTCGCCGGCCGAGCCCTTGTCGCGCAGCTGCACGATGTCGACGCCGCCGGCAAACGCGGCGCGGACATCGCGGCGAAGGGCGGGGAAGTCGCCGGACCATCCGGACTCGCGGGCGGCGGCGTCGCGATCCCGGCGCGCGTCGATGCAGACGTAGAGGCGGGCGGTGGCAAGGCGCTCTCGGCGCCAGACGCGCAGGGCGTCACCGCCGGTGGGGCGCGGCGTAATCTGGTTGGCGGGATCGGCCTGGGGCGAATCAGCTCGGGACGAATCAGCTGGCATAGCTCAACAATACTGGGAGGAAATCGCGTTGGCCGCAGCACGGAAGGTCGCCATCATCGGCGGCTCGGTGATCGGCCTGACGATCGCGTTCCGCGCCGCGCGCGCCGGGTTCGAGGTTACGGTGTTCGACCCCGACGATTCCGGGCCCGCGGGAACGCCCGCACGCTCGGCCGCGTGGGTCGCCGGCGGAATGCTCGCGCCGTACTCGGAGGCGTGGCCCGGCGAGCCGGACGGGCTCCGCCTCGGGCTTGAGGCACTCGCCGCGTGGCCTGCGCTGCTCGAGGAGCTGGCGCCCTACCAGGCGAGCGGCGGAAGCGATGGTGAGGCGGCAGCGGAAGGCGAGAGCGCCGAGCCCGCCGACCCGTGGACCTTCGGCGACATCCGCACCGGAAACGGTTGCCTCCTCCTCGGCTGCGATTCCGCGGACGCGCGCGACAATAATCTCGCGCTCGACTGGGCGCTCGAGACGGCTGGCCTCGAGCCGCAGAGCGGTGCGGATACCGTCGATCCGGCGACGCTGGGGGACGCCGACCAGAACAACCTCGCGGCCGAGAACCCGGTCCGCCGCATCACCCGGCGCGACATGCGAGCGCTCGAACCGGGGCTCACCGGCCAGATCCGCAGCGCCCACTACATGCCCGGCGAGGGTTCGATCGACAACCGCCGCCTGCTCGGTGCGCTCCGCCGCGGCACCGAAGCGCTGGGCGTCGCCTTCGTCCGCCGCCGCATCGAGAATCTCGACCAGCTCGGTGCGGGCGCGGAGGCCGGCTTCAACGCGGTCGTCATCGCCGCCGGGGAGGGTTCGTCGCGGCTCGCCAACTTGCCCGTGCGGAACGTCAAAGGCGAGGTCCTGCGGCTGTTCGAGCGCCCCGGCTGCGAGCCCGCGCCCACCCACGTCGTGCGCGCGCAGGTGCGCGGTCGGCCGCTGTATCTCGTACCGCGCGAGGGTGGCCTCGTCGTGGGTGCGACGCAGTACGAGCACGGCGAGGACCGCCAGGTCACCGTCGCCGGCGTGCGCGATCTCCTCTCCGACGCCGAAACCGTGTTCCCCGCGATCGGCGAGTACGAGCTCCGCGAGACCATCGCCGGCTTGCGGCCGATGTCCGCCGATAATCTGCCGTACATCGGGCCGCTGCCGCCGGAATTGCTGGGAGGTCCGACGTCATTTGCGAATGACGCCGGAGGTGGCGAACCCGTTGCCCCGCTGATTCTCGCGGCCACAGGACACGGCAGGAACGGGGTGGCGCTGTCGAGCGTGACGGCCGAGGCAATCCTGGCCTACCTTGAAGAGGGAGCGGATGCGGCCGTGTCGGGTGCGGTCGCCGCAGCTCATCCGGCGCGCATCCTGCGCGGGAGAAAGGACGTGAACTGACATGCCAGTGGACCAGAATTCGGTGGAGAAGCACTCAGGTGCTGCGGCCGAGGCGATCTCGGTGGCCGTGAATGGCGAGGCGCGAGAGGTGCCCGCCGGGTCGACGGTCGCGGATCTCGCGCGCATTCTCGACCTGCCGGAATCGGGCGTGGCGATCGCCGTCGACGACGACGTCGTGCCCGCGGCGCGTTGGGCGCAGGTGTCGCTGCGCGCGGATGCGCAGGTCGACGTTCTTACCGCGGTTCAGGGCGGATAGCGGCGTGGGGGACGAGTTCGCCGCTGGCTCGGCGGAAACGGATGCCAACCCGGGCGATGCGCTGCCGCCGCTGGTTATTGCCGGCGAGGAGGTGCCCTCGCGGTTGATCATGGGTACCGGCGGTGCTTCCAACCAGGAGATTCTGCGCGAGGCTCTGATCGCCTCGGGCACGGCGCTGACGACGGTGTCGATCCGGAAGGTCGATCTGCGCGCCGGCTATAACGGCGCCGGGCTGCTGCCGCTGCTCGGCGAGCTCGGGATTCGCACGCTGCCGAATACTGCTGGGTGCCGCAGCGCGCGCGAGGCCGTGAAGACGGCGAAGATGGCGCGCGAGGCGCTCGGCACGAACTGGGTCAAGCTCGAGGTGATCGCCGACGAGCGGACGCTGATGCCCGATGCGATCGAGCTCGTGGCGGCGGCGGAGGAGCTCGTCGACGA
>NZ_DYXM01000221.1 GCF_020742175.1 Dietzia timorensis | reverse complement strand
GCGTATCGACCGTCGAATCCGGCGTAGCGGTCGATCTGCGCGACGGCTCCCAATACGGCGAGGGCGAACACGTGCGCACGTGCGTCAGCGTCCCCTCCGGCCAGCTGAAGATACGCGCCGGGCAACACTGACCCCGCGAAATTGCACTTATAAGCACGAACACCAATCCGCCCCAAGGAGATCTATGGCCATCCAGGACATCACCGACTACGCTCATCTCACCGATGCCGACATCGAGGAGATCGGTCGCCGTCTCGAGGCGATCGAGAAGAAAAACCGCGACTCGCTCGGCGACGCGGACGTGCGGTACATCCGGCGTCTAATCGCCGTGCAACGCGGACTCGAGTTCACCTCCCGCGCCGCCATTTCGCTCACCCCGAAGGCCTTCGCGCCCGCCGCCGCAGCGCTGGGCATCGCGAAGATTCTCGAGAACCTCGAGATCGGCCACAACGTCATGCACGGGCAGTGGGACTGGATGAACGATCCGGAAATCCACTCCTCGACCTGGGAGTGGGACAACGTCGGGCCATCCTCGGGGTGGAAGCACACCCACAACGTCACCCATCACACGTATACGAACATCATCGGGATGGATAACGACGTCGGGTACGGTGTTCTTCGCGTCACCCGCGATAAGCGCTGGTCGCCGTTCCACCTCGCGCAGCCGGTCACCAACGCCCTCCTCGCGAGCCTGTTCCAGTGGGCGGTTGGCTTCTATGACGTCGAGCTGGGTGCGTACTTCGCGGGTAAGCAGTCCAAGGAAGTGACGATGAAGCGTCTCGACGAGACGCTCCGCAAGGTGCGCAGGCAGGCGTTCAAGGACTACATCGCGTTCCCGCTCGTCTCGGCGGGCGTGTCCGGCGCGGTCGCGCTGGCCACGGGCAAGCCCGTCTACCGGGCCGCCTTCCACGGCGCCACGCGCGCCGGGCAGACGGCGATGATCGGCAACTTCATGCGCAACGTGTGGGCCTACGCCGTGATCTTCTGCGGGCACTTCCCCGACGATGTCGAGACCTTCACCAAACGCACACTCGACGACGAAACCCGCGCCGAGTGGTACCTGCGACAGATGCTCGGCTCGGCGAACTTCACCGGCGGCAAGCTCCTCACGATCATGTCCGGAAACCTCAACTACCAGATCGAGCACCACCTGTTCCCGGACATGCCGTCGAACCGTCTCGCCCAGATCGGCGCCGAGGTGCAGGAGATCGCCGAGGAATTCGGTCTGCCCTACAACGTCGACTCGTTCCCGAAGCAGTTCTACCAGGTGCAGCGCACGCTGCTGAAGCTCTCGCTGCCGAACTCGATGCTGCGCGCCGACTCCTCGAACGCGCCCGAGGTGCGCTCCGATGCGGCGTTTACGAAGAACCCGGACATCGCCGAGGCGACCGGACGGCGCCAGCTTCGCAAGGGTCTCGCGATGCTCAAGAAGGTGCGCCCAAGGGTGCTGGCGTAGGCCGTCGGCCGGGCAGTTGCGGCGTCCGGTGTCATAAATGGTGGTGGCACCTGCCCGAAATGGGGTTGGTCGCTGGTCGATGTGCTGGTCGGTGGTCGCGCCGGCGACGTAAAATCGCGTATGACGCCGCACGTCGCGATCATCTCGCGCGCGGAAATTGCGGTGAAGTTAGACCGCTGATTGCCTGGGGTTAACCCGCTCGCATCCTGGGCAATGCAGCGTAAGGGAAGACAGCACGGCGCGAGGGATGCCCGAATCCACCGGGCCACTTTCGCACCGGGAACGTGTTTCCTCTAGCGCAAGGTGGTAAGTCATGCTGCGCACGCGTAAGCGCACGAACCCGACACCGTCGGACCAGCCGCGATCCGTCTCGGACGGCGGCGGACGAGGCGCGGAGTCGCGCCCGCATTCCCGCCGGATCGCGCCCGTGCGCAAACCCAAGCCGAGCGGGGAGCTGGCGCTGCGGCCCGGCGAGAGCCCGCGCGTAGTCGCCCACCGCGGCGCGTCCGGCGACTACCCGGAACTCACACTCGTCGCCTACGAGAACGCGCTGGCACAGGGCGCCGACGGAATCGAATGCGATATTCGGATGACGCTCGATGGCCACCTCGTGTGCATCCACGATTCCGATACCTCCCGCGTCAGCGAGGAGAAGCGCAAGGTGCGCCTGTCGACGCTGGAAGAGCTCAAGGCACTCGATGTCGGCTCCTGGCACCTGCGCCACCGCAAGCCGGAACCGCCACTCGCGTTGCGTGAACTGCTCGAGCTCATCGAGGCCTATCCGCAGGCCAGGGCGTTCATCGAGACCAAGCACCCGGTCGTCGCCGGAGGGCGGGTCGAGCGGGCGCTGGCCGAGGAGCTCAAGTACTTCGGGCTGGACCGTCCGCGCTCGCACGGCGAGTCTCGTGCGGTGATGATGAGTTTTTCCGTGCTCGCAGTGAACCGATTCGGGCGGATCGCGCCTCGGATTCCGCGCGTGCAGTTGCGCCACTACCGGACCGGCGCGAAGCCGCTGCCGGCGGAGAACTACGGGATCCAGATCGTCGGCCCGTCGATGGACACGATCCGCGCCAAGCCCTTCCTCGTCGAGCACTGGCACCGGCGCGGGCTTGCCGTGTACTGCTGGACGGTCGACGATCCGGCCGATGTGGAGCTGTGCAAGCGCCTCGGAGTCGACTGGATCGGCACGAACTTCCCCGCGCGCACGCTGGCGCGAGTCAGTGAGGACGAACAGATGCGGGCGGCCGAAATCGGCACGGTGCACGGGAGTTTTGCAGACCGCGAGTAACCGAAGATTTCAACGATCGGGCGCCGTGTGCCGTAAAGTCCGAACACGTGGCAAAGAAAAGTCGTCGTAATTTCGAAGCAAAGCCGGACTCCAACCGTCAGGCGAAACTCGCCGCTCGCGCGGCCGAACGCGAAGAGCTCGCCGGAAACCCGCGCCCCTTCGCAGGGGTCGTCGGGGAGTGCGACATCGTCGCGATGCAGCAGTTCGTGCCTTCGGCTACCGCCAAGGTCGATCTCGCCGGTGTGGAACACCCCGTGTACCTGTCGACGGTGCTCCCGGGCGCGATCGCGGCGCTGACCCGCGCGATCCCCAGCGGGACCGAGTCCTTCGTCGGGCTGCAGACCGCCGCCTACGGACTCGCCCCCGAGCGGGACCTCGCCGCGTCGCTCGCGTGGGTCGCGAAGTCGGAGGCAGGCGACACGTTGCAGGCCGCTGAACCCTCCGACGAAGATCCCGAGCTCGCGGAGCTGCTCAAGGGTAACGAGTCCCTCGAGGTCACCGTGCACGACAACTTCGCGTGGTGGGCCGCCGAGGGTGCGGAGGTTCATCCGCAGATCGCCCAGGCCATCCAGCACGCCAATGGCGCCATGATGCCCTCCGCGCGCATCGACACTCCAGGCGCCGACGCTGCGTGGTGGGTCGATGCAGGAGAACGCGCGCACATCCGCTGGGTGCGGCCCGAGGACGAGGATGCGCTGTTTGACGCGATGGCGCGCCTGCACAATCGCGGCGAACTCACCCTCGGCGAGGGCTCGTCGTTCGCGGGATCCTTCCGCACGACCGGACTGCTCGTTCCCGTATTCGACCTCGATAACACCAAGCCCGCCGACCACTGGACCGACGGGCTGGCCACCCTCGACGCCAAGTTCACCGAAGCGCTCGCCGAGAGCGGCGAGCTCTCCAGCGACGAGCGCGCCTCCCGCAACGGCCTGCGCGCCCGTCAGGTGACCTTGCGCTAACCACACTCGAAGGCCTGTTCTGGTCTTGTCGACTTAAATAGAGATTGCTCCCCGTGCGCGGTTGCCGATGCGATCGGCCTCCGCTCCCGGGGAGCAATTCTTTTATTTATGCGAAAGTTGACGCTTTGTCGGGTTAGCCCGCGCTCAGGGTTTTAAGCGAGTCGACCAGCGCTTGAACCAGACCTGCCGCAGAGCCGACGCCCGGCTCGACGAGATCGATGACGTTCGAGATGGAACCGTCCATTGTGACTCCTAGTCGTGAAATTTGATGATGAGGGTGAAAGTGCTAGTCCGTGCCGACGAGCGAGCCGACCGCTGACTCCAAACTTCCGTCTGCCAAAGTGATCAGCTCGAGTATCGGCAAGAGAAAAGGTCCGAAAAGATCGTTGAATGAGCCCATGGGTTCCTCCTGGTGGTGGTGTGGATCACAACGCCTTAACTAATGCACCTTGAGTGATTGGTGTCCACGGAATGCTCAGAACGCTTCGAATTCCAAAACGCGCGCACCTCGGTTGGTTCGAAACCTGAACCACTACAGCGGATGTGAAAAAAACCTAATCTTTGGTGTGACACCTATTTCGGGGGCTTGAGGTGCTATTTCGTCGCTGCCGGGCTACTCGGGGTTCTCGATAACCCCGACTGTCGGCGTGAAGTATGCCGTCGATGGACTTCGAAGCGTCTGCCAGCCCGGGAAAAGTAGCGCCCCCATGGCTCGGCGCAACGGTGGTCTACTTCCTTGTGCAGGCGCACAACATTGCGCCTGCGTCCCACCGACCATGTGCCCCGGGGAGGAAGACGTGCGTAAACCGATCGTGTCGACCGTGTATGCGGCCGCATGCGCGTTAGCAGTGTGCGGCGGCTTCATCGTCGCCAACACCACACATTCGGCGACCGCAGAAAACGCCGCGCGGCCCGTTGAAGAGACCAACGAGGAGATGTTCGGTCTCGTCGACGATCCCTCGATCCGGCCAAGCCGGGGCCCGGACACTCAGATCAGGCCGCAACCCGGACTGCCTTCCTCTTCTTCGGAAGAGACCCCGCTGCCGGAACACTCGGACGCTACTCCACAAGATGACGTCGGTAATCCATCTCCGGAGCCTGCGGTGTCGCCCGCGGGGTCGGGACAAACGTCCCACTCGGGCAACACGCGGCCCAACTCCGGGCAGTATTCGCCCGCACCACCTCAGCGGCTTCCCAACCGCCCGGGGCCCCGCCCGGTCGCGCCAGCCCCGGAGCCGCTGGTCATTCCGGATATCCCGTTCCCGACACTCACCATCAACCAGCTACCGGTGAACCCGCCGCAGCCGGAACCCCTGCGCCCCTTGCAGATCGGTTAAGCCCGCCGAGCGTCGCCTCAGAAAGTCCATCCCCTGAAAGGAAGATCCATGATCATTTTCGCTCCCATCGGCGCAGCTATCGCCACAGCACTCGCCGGTCTCGGCCCACTCGCCGCCGGCGCCGCAGTCGCGGCCGCTGCTGCACCGGCGATCACCGGCGCAGGCGCCGTCGTCGGCGCGGCCGCGCTTCCGGCCCTCGGTTCCACCGCAGCCGCGGCGGCAGACCCGAATGTTCGCCAGGGTGTCGAAGCGTCGGCAAACCAGACCCACAACAACGTCATGGGTTCGGTCGGGGAAGTGCTGCATGGAGTGAACGAGATGAATCTGCCCGGCATCAATATTCCGGTGCACCGCCCCTGATAAATGGGGACGGCTCCGGGCGCGCGATGGCCGAGAAAGGTAGACGAGCATATGAGCACCCCTCCGTGGATCCGCTCCGCGATCGATAACGGACTCGCCGCCGCGCGCCTGGAATCGCAGGCCGGCGGGCAATCCCTACCTCCCGCACAATCCGACGACACGGACCGGAAGCACGACCCGGCCGATAAGAGCGGTAGTGAAGGGGGCGGGCCGGAGCTCGAACAAGAAGGCCCCCCTGTCGCCGAAGGAACGGTGGATGCCCCCTTGGAGCTCGATCTCGTTCCTCGGGCGGATGCCACTCTCGTGGCCTCGCTCCGGGAGCGCGTCCGGGGAGAAACGACTCGCGAAGAAGGCGACGAACCCGGTGCGCATTCCGAGGAACAATCGTCAGATCCCGACGAGCTGGGCGCGCCCGCACGCGTGACCGCTGGTCCACTCAAGACGACGGCAGCACTCGTGGGGCTCGTGTCCTGCATCGCCGGCGGCTTCGCACTCGGTGGCGGATTCGACAGCGCACGCACCGCCGAGGCGTCGGAACTGGCCGACATCGAAGCGCAGTCGGCTCAGGTGCCGATCGTGGAATCGGACGACGGCTGCGAAACCGAGCACGGCGAAGGCTTCTTCCGCGGCAACGGCGCCGGCGATCGGCTATCGCCGGTGGGAGTGGTGGCGGCTTTCGAATATGCCTACTACGTCGAAAAAGACCCGATCCGTGCGTTGGAGCTGACTACCGAGGAAGCGGGTCTCGATCCGGCCCGCCTTAACGCCGAGGGCATCGGGGCGCTTCCCGAGGGAACGACTCACTGCGTGGAAGCGACCGCGGAAGACGATGAAGCTGTTTTCGTCAGACTGTCGGAGCGCCGTCCCGACGTCGAGCCGATCGTCATCCATCAGCGGATACACACTGGTCTCGACGACAACGGCATTTACGCGATCACGAAAATCGAGCACACCGAGGGGCGGGCGGAGTAATCCTGCTGGGCGAGCCGAAGGCACGGACGCGGCTAGGCTGGCGGCATCTCGTACAGGTCCGCAGGCGGAGTCGCGCCGCGCCGCAGGTTATCGAAGAACGCGTTCGTCGTATCGCCCCACACGAGGTACGAGCCGACCGCGCCGTCGGCCATCCCGTCGAACGGCACAGTCGCCGTCACAGGCTCGGAACGAATCGACCACATCATCATGCCCAGGTCCCAGATGTGGTCCTTCTCGTCGACGCGGATCGTAGCCGCGCCGTCTGAGACGAGCCGAGATAGACGGAACGGATTGAGCAGAGTCGACGGCTTGGTTACCTCGCTCATCAACGCAGACATGAATTTGCGCTGGTTCTGCACGCGGTCGAGATCCTGCTGGGCGAAGCCGTGCCGGGTCCGCACGAACCCGAGGGCCTGCGGGCCGGCGAGAGTCTGGCACCCCGCGCCGAGATTGATCCCCGCGTCCGGGTCCTCGATGGGCTCGTCGAGGCACATCTCGATGCCGCCGACCGCGTCGACGATGCCCGCAAAACCGCCGAAACCAATCTCGGCGTAATGGTCGATCCGGATGCCTGTCTCAGTCTCCAACGTCTGGACGAGCATCTTCGGTCCACCAAGTGAGTAGGCCGCGTTGATCTTGTATTCGCCGTACTCGGGAATATCGACCAGCAGGTCACGGGGGATCGAGATGATCATCGGCTTACCGCCGTCGGCCGGTTTGTACACGAGCATCATCGTGTCCGTACGGTCGCCGCCGGCGTCCTGCTCGGAGCCCGTCGCGAGATGCGCCTGCTCCTCTTCGGTGAGCCCGGCGCGCGAATCGGTACCGACGACGAGAGTCACCGTCCCCGGTGTCTTACCCGGCTTACCGGGATAGTCCGACAGCGCGTCGACATGCTGCAGCTTCGAATCCGCCCACAAGGCGGAGAGCACGCCCGCCGTCAGGATGACGACGAGCAGGAGGACGAGAATCCGAAAGAACCCGAAGCGCCGCTTCTTGCGGGGAGCGGTGCGTGCCGCAGGTCGCGGTGACGGTCGACGTCCGCGTGGGGGACGCTGTACCACCGGGTTTTGTGGTGGGGCATTTCGGCTCGCGCGGCGCGGGCGCTCGGAGTGATAGCCGTCGTCGAATCGCTCGGGCTGCTGGGTGGGCTGATACCTGGGACCGCCGGGTGCACCCGGTCCGGCGGGGGCGCCGCGTGGGGTTTCACGTGGAACACCTGCGGCGGAGCCGCCTGCGACTCCCGCGGCCCCCGCCGCTCCCGCAGCCCCGTACGCCGCGCCGCGCCCGGGGCCCGGGTCGAAGCGGCCGTAGGTGCGGTTCGGGTTCGGCTGATTCTGGCTGGCGGACGGGCCGGCTGCGTGCCGGGGACGTCCGGAAGGATCGGGGTTCTGCCTGGGAGCCGGGGCAGGTCTGCCCTCGGGGGCCTGGCGCGACGCTGCCTCACGCCGTGCGCGGGCACGTCGCCGCTGCTCGGCGGCCTCTTCGGGGGACAGATGTCTCCGCATCGACTCATCAGACACGCGCAGTAGTTTACTGACGATGTCTGAGCGCCGGTTCGCAACATGCTGTTCGCACTACAAGCGTTATCAAAGCCAGCCCACGTGTGGAGCGATCATCGCGTAGCCGATAAACGCGAACGCGTCGAGTAGAAAATGCGCCCAGATGAGCGGCCACGCACGCCGAAAAGCGAGCCAAAAGGCAACGAACAGGGCGCCCATGACGAGATTTCCGAGCCCGCCGCCGAAGCCTTGATACAGGTGATAGGAGCCGCGCAGCACGGCAGAAAACGCGATGACGGCGGGCACAGACCAGCCCAACTGGCGCAACCGGATTGCGAGGTACACCACGACGACGAGTTCCTCTGCGCCCGAATTCGCCAGCGCCGACGTCAGCAACACGGGCACCCGCCACCACGTCGTGCCGAGACCCGAGGCCTCCACGGTCGCGTTCGCGCCGATCGCTACGGCGCCGAGGTAGAGGGCGAGGCCGGGAATGCCGATGAGCGCGGTGAGCGCGGCCCCGCGGGCGAGGTCCCCGCGCACCGCGGGCCAGTGCCCCCGGCCCGGCGGCAGGGTGAGGCCCATCGCGCGGAGCGAGATCCGCGAATGCCAAAGCAACACGAGCGGAAGCAGGGCCCACGCCGTCAGCCTTGCGATACGTCCGAGCTGGTAGGCGAGATCCAGCCACGGGTTCTGCGACGCGGAGGCGTTGAGCGTTTGCGTCTGCTCGTTCAGCGGCGCGGCGTCGAGGAGGGCTTGGACAATCGAAAGGATCGAGGTGTAACCGGACAGGGCGAAGGTCACGGTGAGGACGACCGCGATCTCCAGCCACAGGAACCGGCGCCGTCGCGGATCGGTGACCGGCTCGGCCACGGGCTCGGACATGCGAGCCGTGAAGGCGCGCAGCCTTGTGCCCACCCCGTTCGCGCTCGCCGATTCAGCCATGCGCGCAAGTCTAGGTCGCCCGCCGCTGGCCTCGCCCCGACGGCGGTGCGAGAATGCTCCCTATGGCCGTCGACCTCGAATTACTTTTCCGACCCGCTGCGCGCCCCGACCTCTTCGAGGACCTGCTCGTGCCCACCGGCCGCACCGGAAGTGCGCCAACCGATGACGCCGGGGAGATCGGAAAGCGTTGGTCGATCCCAGCCGCGAAGGAGCTTGACAATCCGACTCCCGGATCCGTCTCGGCGGCGCTGGCCGCGGGCGGCGGCGTCGCGATCGACCTGTGGGAGCGCTCCGCGCACGACGCCGCGGATCTCCTCATCGCCGCCGCGCACGGCGGCGTCGGATTCGGGCCGGGATTGCAGCCGCGCGCGGAGACCGCCGAGCAGGTGTGGACGCTGATCTCGGCGGCGATGGCCGCGATCGTCGGCGAGGACGTGCAGACTCACTGGGTCGAATGCGGTGAAGGCCGGACCGGTCCTAACGCCGAACGACGCGCGTTCATCAACGGACTCGGCCGATCGGCGCGCGAGACGATCCGCGACGTGATCACCGTGATCTGCGTGCCCGCGGAGAGCCTCGCCGCCATCGCGGCGACGTTCCCCGCGGAAGGGGAGCTGCGCTAGGCCTTCTGCTCGATGATCTGGATGAGGTTGCCGCAGGTGTCGTCGAATACGGCGAGCGTAGTGCCCTCAACCGTCATCGGCTCCATCGTGAACCGCACCCCGAGGCCGGAGAGCCGATCGAACTCCGCCTGCACGTTGTCGACGGCGAACTGGGTAAGAGGGACACCGTCGGCGTAGAGCGCCTGCTGGAAGGGCTTCGCCGCGGGGTGGCCGAGCGGTTCGAGGAGCAGCTCTGTGCCGTCGGGATTTTCGGGGCTGACGAGGGTGAGCCAGTACGCGCCCTCGCCGACCTCGACGTCGTGCTTAATGCGGAAACCGAGTTTTTCGGTGTAGAACTCGCGGGCCTTGGACTGGTCGTCGACCATCACGGACGTGATGTTGATGTGCACGGTGAACCTCGATTCGCTTGCGGGTTGCGGCTCCAGAGTAGGGCCGTGGGCGGCGCATCGCCACGGTTGTCGACGTCGATCGGCGCGGCGACGTCTGTCGGGATCGCGCGCTCCGGCCCGGTGATCATTATCCTGGGGTGCGTGAGTACCGTCGCTTTCCTCGGCCCCGCCGGCACGTTTACCGATGCCGCCCTCCAGCAGCTCGTGGACCGCGGCCGGATCGCCGCAGGCGACGGCGGCGAGCCCGATACAGCCCCGCAGATGCTCCCGTGCGACACCCCGCCGCAGGCGCTCGCCGCCGTGCGCGAGGGGCGAGCCGATTTCGCGTGCGTGCCGTTCGAGAATTCCGTCGACGGAACCGTGAGCCCGACCGCGGACGCCCTCGCCTCCGCCACGCGCCTGCAGATCCTCGCGGAGACGGAACTCGATATCGCCTTCGCGATCCTCGTTCGCCCGGGGACCGCGCCGTCCGACGTCAGGAGCCTGTCCACCCATCCGATCGCCGCGGCGCAGGTCCGCAGCTGGGTGCAGGAGAACCTGCCGAATGCGCAGATCCACACGACATCCTCGACTGCTGCGGGCGCGGAGGAGGTCGCGGCAGGGGAGGCGGACGCGGCGGCGGCGCCCGCGCGCGCAGGGGAGATCCTCGGGCTCGACGCGCTTGCCTCGGGCATCGCCGATGTGTCGGGGGCGCGCACCCGGTTTGTGCTCGTCGGCAACCCCACCACGCCGCCCGCGCCGACCGGAAACGACCGCACCTCGGTCGTGTTCGGCCTGCGCCACGAGCCCAACTCCCTGGTCCAGGCGCTCACCGAACTTTCGATTCGTGGGATCAACCTTTCGCGAATCGAGTCGCGGCCCACCCGCGTCGACCGGTTCACCTACTTCTTCCACATCGACCTCGTCGGCCACATCGACGACCCGATGGTCGCCGAGGCGCTCGCCGCGCTGCACCACCGCACCTCGCGGCTACGTTTCCTCGGTTCGTGGCCCGTGGACGAGCACGGCAATGCCGAGGCCCCGCCCGCCGATCGCGCTTCTGCGAGCGGCCCGCCCGATCGCACCGAGGGCTACGCGTGGACGCGCGCGATGGCCACCGGTCGAGGCTGAGCCCGCGCCCAATCCGCACCCCGCACCTCTCACCTCCCCGGAAAGGACCGACACGCCTATGACGTCGGAGAACGCATCCACGCAGCCCAAAGCCCCCGCCGAGCGCACCCCGCACCTGTATCTGGTGCGGCACGGGGAATTCCCGTCGAACCCCCTCGGCCTCCTCGACACGGAGGTGCCCGGGCAGCCGCTCAACGCGAAGGGCCGCGAGCAGGCGAGCATCGCAGGGGAGCAGCTCATTGCTCTCGGCTCGACGGCGACTGCCGTGCACCACTCGCAGGCCGAGCGGGCGAAGAACACGGCGCAGATCATCTCCGGCGCGCTCGGCGTCGACGCGGTCGAGGTTCCCGGTGCGTTCGAGGTGCAGGCCGGCGAACTCGAAAAGCGCGGCGACCCCGACGCGCTCGCGAGCTACCGCACGTACACGCACGCCTGGATGCGCGGCAGCGACCTGGCATCCGCCCTGCCGGGCGGCGAGTCCGGGGAAGACGTGCGCGCCCGCATCTTCCCGCAGATCGAGAAGCTTTACCGCGAGCACGTCGCACAAGGGCGGGACGCGGTGCTCGTCATCCACGGAACGTTGATCCGTGTGACGGCGGGGCTTCTCGGCGCGATCGACGGCGACTTCTCCGCATCCCACGCTGTACCCAACTGCGGCATCATCGGTCTCATTCCCACGGGCGATGGGGCATTCGGCGGCGCCGCGTCCTGGGCGTGCGACGACTGGGCGGGCATCACCCCGCAGGCCTGAGCCGGCGGGGCGGCTAGCCCCAGCCGCGCTCGTGCAGGGTCTCGTCGTCGATACCGAAATGGTGGGCGACCTCGTGAATCACCGTCACCGAGACCTCATGCGCGAGTTGCTCCTCCGAGTCGCATACATCGCACAGTGCGTCGCGATAAATGAAGATCCTGTCGGGCAGATAGCCGGAATAAGTGGTGTCGCGCTCGGTGAGGGCGACACCCTCGTACAACCCGAGGATCGTCGGCTCCTCCTCGTTGCGCGGCTCGATGAGTACGACGACGTTGTTCATGGCGCGCCACAGGTCGTCTGGGATCAGGTCGAGCCCGTCGTTGACGAGCTCCTCGAAGCGCTCCTCGGAGACGCGAATTCCCATCGCGCGACCCTAGTTGCCGGCAGCCGGGATCTCGGCTGCGGGCTGTTCCGCGCCGGCGACGGGGACCTCGCCCTGAGCGGCCGGCTGTTCGCCGCCGCCTGCGTCGCCCGCCGGGGCCGCGGGGGCCGGAGCGGCGCCGGCTCCGCCGTCAGGGGCACCCGGTTGTTGTTGCTGTTGTTGTGCTGCGTCCCCCGGCGAGGGGACCTCGGTCGTCGTCGGTACGACCGGTGCCTCGCCCTCGATGGTGACGCCGTCACGCACGGAGCCGCGGAGCACAGCGAACGGGCCCGGATCCGCGACGCGCATGAGTGCACAGTTGACGGTGCGGCTGCCCGTCGCCCAGCTCACAGGCGAAATCGGCATGACCTGCGCAGGCACGAGCGTCGTCCGGCGCAGGGCCTCGACGTCTCCCGTGTACTCGACCGCGGCGTTGTAGCAGGCATCGGCGGAGATGGCGGTCTGGTCGGCCGGCTCCGGCGGGAACTCCCCTTCGGGGAACAGGCCGCTGACGTCGACGTTCGCCACCACCTCGAAGGCGTGATCCTCGGTGCAGTCGACCTCGCCGGACGGAGTGCGCTGGTCATTGATGCCGATGCACGTTCCCGGCTCCCACAGGCGGTGCTGATCCGCGACCGCGAAGGGCATAGCGATCTCGGCGGATGAACCGTCGAGCTCCTTGGGGGCGATGCCGCACAGCGCGGAGCGGTCGCCGGCCTCCCAGCCCTCGGCCGACGGCGGAATCAGCGCCCTGGCGAAGCGGCCCTCGGGGTCGAGGGGGCGGTCCCCGACGAAGCGGTCGATCACGGGTGCGCACAGTTCGTTGGCGAGGTCGACACGTCGTTGGCCCTCCGGGTAGACGTCGTCCGGGGTGGCCTCGGCGAGGTCGATGCGACCGGCGACCTCGAAGCGGTGCGGTTCCTCGCAGGTGGTCGAGACGATATCGCTGGGCTGGCCGCGCACGGAACTGGTCCAGTTGAGGCAGTCGCCCGACGCTGCGAGCGCGAACGCGTCGCCGGTGACCGTACGCGGATTGACCTGTGGGGCGATGGCGTTGACAGGGCCGGCGGCTTCGGAATCCGGGTCGTTCATGACCATGCCGATGCCGGTGCCGGCGAGTGCGCCGCCGACGGCGAGGGCGAAAACCGATCCCATGACGGCGCCGCGCGTTCGTGCGAGAGCGGGCGCGCCGCGGGGCTCGGGCTTCTTCGCGCGGCGCGAGTGTGCTCGCCCTGCCGCGGAGCCGGCGGGCTTCTCGGAATCAGATGACGTGCTCACCCTCCCCATTGTGCCCCAGGAAACACCGCTTGAGCGCCATACTCGCCCAGACGCGGGGAGGATTGCGCTCTCGGACCCGCTGAATGTCGTCTACCCTGAACACATGACCGAACAGGCAGACATCAACCCGGCCGGAGGTGGCGGGGACGTTCCGCGCGAACCCAAGCCCGGCGTGAGCGACGAGGTTCTCGAGTTCGCCGCCCGCTTGTTCGACATGGCGCGCGAGGGCGACACGGCCCAGCTCGCCGGCTACATCGACGCTGGTGTGAGCCCGGAACTGACCAACGAGCGCGGCGATGCGTTCCTCATGCTCGCCGCCTACAACGGCAATCTCGAGACCGTGCAGATGCTGCTCGATCGTGGCGTCGACGTGAACAAGCTCAACGACCGCGGCCAGACCCCGCTCGCCGGAGCCGTGTTCAAGGGATACGGAGAAGTCGTAAAGGCGCTGTTCGAGGCGGGCGCGAACCCGCATAAGGGGCAGCCCACCGCGGTCGAGGCGGCAGCGATGTTCGAAAAGGACGCCTTCCTGGAGCTCTTCGGCCGCAGTTAGTCGACGCCGGCCAAAGCGGTGGGGGATAGCGCCCCGCTCGGAATGCGGCGCCGTCCGTTAAGCTGGGCCGGTGATCGATCTCAAATTCCTGCGCGAAAACCCCGACGTCGTCCGTGCCTCGCAGCGTACCCGCGGAGAGGATCCGGAGCTGGTCGACCAGCTGCTGGAAGCCGACTCCCGCCGCCGCGAAGCCGTCTCCGCCGCGGACACCGCGCGCTCGGAGCAGAAGGCGATGGGCAAGAAGGTCGGTCAGGCCTCTGCGGAGGAGCGCCCGGCGCTGCTCGAGGAGGCGACCGCGCTCAAGGCGAAGGTCAAGGAGGCCGAGGAGAGCGAGAAATCGGCCGACGCGCGCATCGCGGAGCTCCAGCGCGCGATCTCCAACATCGTCGCCGACGCGGTCCCCGCCGGCGGCGAGGACGACTTCGTCGAGATCGAGCGCGTGGGCGAGCCGCGGGAATTCGATTTCGAGCCGAAGGACCACCTGGAACTCGGCGAATCGCTCGGCTTGATCGACATGGAGCGCGGCGCGAAGGTGTCCGGCGCCCGCTTCTACTTCCTCACCGGCTACGGCGCGCTGCTGCAGCTCGGGATGCTTCAGCTCGCCGCACAGAAGGCCACCGCCAACGGCTTCCAGTTGATGATCCCCCCGGTGCTCGTGCGCCCGGAGATCATGCAGGGCACCGGCTTCCTCGGCGCCCACTCGGACGAGATCTACCACCTCGATGCCGACGACCTTTACCTCGTCGGCACCTCAGAGGTCGCGCTCGCCGGCTACCACCAGGGAGAGATCCTCGATCTCGCCGGCGGCGCCAAGCGCTACTGCGGCTGGTCCTCGTGCTTCCGCCGCGAGGCCGGCTCGCACGGCAAGGACACGCGCGGCATCATCCGCGTGCACCAATTCGACAAGGTCGAGATGTTCACCTACACCATCCCCGAGAACGCCGAGGCAGAACACCAGGCGCTCCTCGGGATGGAAAAGGAGATGCTCACTGCGCTGGGCATCCCGTTCCGGGTCATCGATATCGCCGGTGGGGACCTCGGCTCGTCGGCAGCCCGCAAGTTCGACTGTGAGGGCTGGGTGCCCACCCAGGGAACCTACCGCGAGCTCACCTCGACCTCGAACTGCACGACGTTCCAGGCTCGCCGCCTCCAGGTCCGCTACCGCGACGAAGCGGGAAAGACCCAGATGGCTGCGACCCTCAACGGGACCCTCGCCACCACCCGCTGGCTCGTCGCGATCCTCGAGAACAACCAGCAGGCTGACGGCTCGGTCAAGGTGCCGGAGGCACTAGTCCCGTTCGTCGGTAAGGAAATTCTCGAACCAGTGAAGTGAGCGGACTCGCAGGTATCCATATCGCGGGCGCGTCCGCCCGCGTAATCTGATCGGCATGGCCTTCGAACCGCTTTATCAGTCGATCATCGGGATTGCCCGCGCGATGTTCTTCGCGCAGGGCCTGGGTATCGAGCTCACGGGGGAGAAGAACTTCCCGAAGAACGGCGGCGCGGTCGTCGTCGTCAACCACACCGGCTACATGGATTTCGTCTACGCCGGCGTGCCGGCGCGCGAACACAAGCGGTTCATCCGGTTCATGGCGAAGAAAGAGGTCTTCGACCACAAGATCGCAGGGCCGATCATGCGCAACCTGCGCCACATCCCCGTCGACCGCACGGGCGGCGGAGACGCCTATGCGGCAGCGGTCGACGCGCTGCGCCGTGGGGAGCTCATCGGCGTGTTCCCCGAAGCGACGATCTCGCGCAGTTTCGAGATCAAGGATTTCAAGACCGGCGGCGCTCGCATGGCGCAGGAGGCCGGTGTGCCGATCCTGCCGGTCACCATCTGGGGTTCGCAGCGCGTGTGGTCCAAGGGGCTGCCGAAGAACATGGTGCGCCCGAAGGTGCCGATCCTCATCGACACCGCCGAACCCGTCTACGTCACCGGCGACCCGGTCGACTTCATGGAAAACCTTCGCGAGTCGATGCAGACGAACCTCGAGCGTCTGCAGGACCGTTACGTGGAACTCGCCGGCCCCTACCCGCAGGGCGCCTCGTGGGTGCCGCGCCGTCTTGGCGGCAGCGCACCGACGCTGGACGAGGCCAACGTCCTCGACGAGGCCGAGCACCAGGCGCGGATGGAGAAAAAACAGCGCCGGCTCCAGGAGAAGCGAGGCGACGGCCCCGGATCCGGAGACGAAAAATCGGGACCAACCACCAGGAATGACGGCGGAGAGGCTCGTTGACCCAGGACATACCCGCTCGCCATGAGCGACCTGTATTCGTGGCCACCGACATCGACGGCACCCTGCTCAACGTTCGAGACGAGGTGCCGGAAGGACATCGCCGCATCCTCGCGCGCGTCGTCGACTCCGGCGCCACGCTGTGCCTGGCGACCGGGCGCCCGCCCCGCTGGCTTCCCGAGATCCTCGGCGACCTGGGGCAGCAGCCGCTCGCGGTGTGCGCCAACGGCGCGGTGATCATCGATACCTCGAGCGGGGAGGTGCTGTGGTCGCGGCTCCTCGAGCCCGCCGCGTTGGAGGAGATCGCCCGCATCGTCCGCGTCGAGCTACCCGGCGTCGGCCTCGCCGCCGAGCGCATGGGGCGCGAC
>NZ_DYXM01000220.1 GCF_020742175.1 Dietzia timorensis | reverse complement strand
GGACGAGCTCGGTAACTCCGCCGAGCTCGCCCGCCGCGCGGGCCTCGGACAGGTAGGCGAACAGGTCCTCTACTTCTGTTAGGGATGCGAGTTCGAGGAGCGAGGCGTGCGGGCCGTAAGGGAGCACGCGGAACGGGCGGTCTGCGCGGAGTTCGCGGGGAGCGGAAGACATCTAGGGCACCTGGTACTCGGAGTCGGGGGCATCGGTGATGAGCATCATGCCCGGCGAATGGGTGATGGCCAGCGGCGGGGCAGACGCCATGACCATGGCCTGCGGGGTGACCCCGCACGCCCAGAACACGGGAACGTCGCCGTCAGCAATGACCGGCGGGTCGCCGAAATCGGGCTGCGCGAGATCGGCAATGCCGAGCGCTCCAGGCTCGCCGACGTGCACCGGGGCGCCGTGCACCGAGGGGAAGCGCGAAGAGATGCGCACGGCGTCGGCGACCTGGTCGGCGGGGATCGCGCGCATCGAGACGACGAGCTCGCCGCGGAACCCGCCCGCGGGGCGGCACGCGCGATTCGTGCGGTACATCGGCACGTTGCGGCCCGCGGCGATGTGCCGCACGGGCACGCCTGCGGCGAGGAGGGGATGTTCGAAGGTGAACGAGCAGCCGATGAGGAACGCGACCATGTCCTCGCTCCAGAACTCGCGCGCATCCGGAGTTTCGGCGACGAGCTCGCCGCCCCGCCAGACACGGTAACCGGGGGCATCGGTGCGCACGTCGGCGAGCGGGTCGGACTCGCCGCGCGCGCCTCCGCCGCCGAGGATCCCGCCGCGGAACTGCCCCGGCTCGAGGACTTCGAGCACCGGACAGGGCTTCGGGTTGCGCTGGGCGAACAGGAGGAAATCGAAGGCCTGCTCCCGGGGCAGGGCGATGAGATTCGCCTGGGCGAAACCGGTGCACCATCCCGAGGTCGGAGCCGGAGGACCGCTGCGGAAGAAGGCGCGCGCCTCGGCGGGGGAGAGCGAGGCCGGATCGGTGGGGTAGTCGACGGCGGTCATCGCGTGCCGGACCTTCCGGCGAAGGCGCCGATGGTGACGCCGGCGGACTCGAGCTCCGCGCGGACCGCGCGGGCCATCTCCACGGCGCCCGGGGAATCGCCGTGCGTGCAGATCGACGCGGCGTCGATGCGCACCTCGCCGCCCGTGCGGTCGGTGAGCGCGCCGCCGGTGACGAGGCGCACCATCCGCCGGGAGACCTCGGCCGGATCGGTGAGCACCGAGCCTGGCTCGCGGCGACTGGCGAGCGTGCCGTCGGAGTTGTAGGCGCGATCGGCGAACGCCTCGACCGCAGTGCCGAGCCCGGCCCGCTCGGCCTGCACGAGCAGCTGCGAGCCGGGCAGGCCGAGCATCACGAGGCCGGAGTCGAAGGACGCCACCGCCTCGGCGACCGCGCGGGCCTGACCCTCGTCGCCGAACGCGGTGTTGTACAGCGCGCCATGGGGTTTGACGTAGGAGATCTCGCCTCCCACGGTGCGCGCCATCCCGTCGAGCGCGGCAAGCTGGTAGAGCACGTCGGCGCGCAGCTCGTCCGGTGCGTAGTCGATGTACCGGCGGCCGAACCCGGCGAGGTCGCGATAGGCGACGTGGGCGCCGACCGTGACCTGGCGCGAGAAGGCCT
Source organism: Dietzia timorensis (assembly GCF_020742175.1). Taxonomy (GTDB): domain Bacteria; phylum Actinomycetota; class Actinomycetes; order Mycobacteriales; family Mycobacteriaceae; genus Dietzia; species Dietzia timorensis_A. The sequence continues at coordinate 3,446 of NZ_DYXM01000220.1, read as the reverse complement.
GCTCGAGCGTGCGAAGCATGACGAGCGGATCCCCGGCATGGAATGCGCAGGCGACGTTCGCGCTGGAGACGATGTCGAGCATCGCCGCGTCGTCGCCCATCGTCCACTGGCCGAAGGACTCGCCGAGATCTGCGTTGAGGTCGATGTGGTGGTCACTCATGTCAAAGCTCCTCGAAATGTGTGGTGCTATGCGTTCCACAGGTCCTGGAGACCGCCGATCGATTCCACTCCCAGCCATAGCGTGAGTAGCCATGCCAGCACACCCACGATAAGCAGCCACGCCGGGTACTTGTACCGGTGAAGCAGGTCGCGTCGGCGCCAGGCGACGTAGACGATGAGCGTGAACCCGATGGGCAGGATGATTCCGTTCAGGGCGCCGGCGAAGATCAGCAGAGTGGTCGGTGCCTTGCCGAGGAGAAGGAACAACGCGAGGCAGGCGATGATGAACCCGACGGTGAGGAAGTTGCGCGTGCGTGGCGTCGTCTTTTGCGTGGTGATGAAGGACACCGTGGTGTAGGACGCCCCGATCACCGAGGTCAGTGCCGCCGCCCAGAAGATGATGCCGAACATCCGCAATCCGACCTCGCCGGCAGCGAATTGGAAGGCATCGGCCGCCGCGTTGTCCTCTCCGAGCGCGGCGCCCGCGTGAACGACACCGAGGATCGCGAGGAACAGCACGGCGCGCATGATGCCGGTGACGATGATGCCCATGACCGAGCTACGGGCGATGGAGCTCGCGTGCTCGGGCCCGGTCTGCCCGGCGTCAACAAGCCTGTGTGCGCCGGCGTAGGTGATGTAGCCGCCCACCGTGCCGCCGATGAGCGTGGTGATGATGACGACGTCGATGGTGTCGGGAAGGACGGCCTGCGTCATCGCCTCGCCCACGGGAGGGGAGGAGGTCACGGCAACGTAGATCGTCAGCCCGATCATGACGAAGCCGAGTACGACGACGATGCGGTCGAGGGCTGCGCCGGCGCGTTTGATGAGGAAGATCGCGATCGCGACAACGCACGAAATGACCGCCCCTGTCCGCGGTTCGAGACCGAGCATCGCGTCGGTGCCCAGGCCCGTGCCCGAGATATTTCCGATGTTGAATACCGCGCCGCCGAAGAAGACGAGCGCGGCGAGCACCCAGCCGAGGCCGGGCAGGACCGTGTTGGCGAGTTCGTTGGCGCGCATCCCGGCGACACCGAGCACGCGCCACACGTTCATCTGCACCGCGAAGTCGACCAGGATCGACACGAGGATCGCGAAGGCGAACGCGGCGCCGATCTGGACGGTGAAGCTGGTGGTTTGGGTGATGAACCCTGGGCCCACGGCGGAGGTCGCCATGAGGAACATCGCACCGAGCACGGTGCCGCTCGCGGATGCGGGTTTTTTCGCGACTGCGCCGTCGGTGTTGTCGTCGCGTGTTCCGACGTTCGCCGGAGTATCGGAGCTGGCCATGAGCTCTCCTCGTGGGTGGACCCGCGTGATGAGGCGGGGTGTCGGTATCAAAGGTAGCGTGTGAGCTAACACACAGTGTGTAGGATTGTCCCACAATTGCGCAAGACCCAATTCGCCTTGGTGGACTAAAAGGTCTTGATGCAATCCGGTGGAAGGAGGTGGCGATGGAGCGGCAGACCGAGGACACGGCCGTCGTCGTCGGCCGCGCGTTTGCCTCGCTGCGGCCGCCGTCGACCATGGACGCGGCCGTATCCGCGCTGCGTGAGGCCATAGTCCGGGGCGATATCGCTCCCGGCTCGCGGCTCGTCGAATCCGCGCTCACCGAGTCCATGGGCGTCTCGCGCAACACAATTCGCGAGGTTTTCCGCCTCCTCGAAACCGAAAGACTTATTGAGCACGTAACAAACCGGGGTGTCTTCGTGCGCCGCCTCACCGCCTCCGACATCACCGATGTCTATGCGGTCCGCCTGCTCATAGAGGTCAATGCCCTTCGCCGCGCGGGGGAGTCCTCTGCCCGCGCGCGTCGCGCCACGGTGTACGAGATGCGGGAGGCCATCGAGGCGGGGCGAACGGCGATCCGCGAGCAGGACAAGTGGGGACTGGGGTTCGCGGACCTCAATTTTCACGCCGCCATCGCCGGGCTCTCGGAGAGTCCGCGGCTCATCCAATTCATGGCCGGGCTCAAGACCGAGCTCCGCCTCGCCTTCGCCGCCACCAACGACGTGCTCGATTTCCAGCACCCTTACGTCGAGCGCAACCAGCAGGTGTACGAGCTTTTCCTCGCCGAGGACTTCGATGGGGCGGCAGACGAGCTCGACCGCTACCTCTCCGAGGCCAAGGCCGATCTGCTTGACCGGCTCGAGCGGGCGCGGGTGACCGAGTAGAACCCGGGCAGCATCCAACTCGGCCACCCCCGCCGCCGCGATGGTGGCCGATTCGGCCGTGTAGTGCGGGTGCCGCCACTACCCTTACTCGCATGTCTGCACCAGCAATCGTCGTCACCGGAGCCTCGGGCGGTATCGGCCAGGCGGTGGCCCGTCGCCTGTCCCAGGACGCGCCGCAGAACTCGACGCTGGTGCTGGGGTATCGCAGCGCATCGCCGGACAATCTCGCCGCCGAGTGCCTCGACCTCGCAGGCGAGGCGGGACGCGCTATTTCCGTAGAGCGCGTGCGTCTGGACTTCTCGGCCGCCGAACGCGCAGAAGCCGCCGCGGCGCTCGACGATGTCGGTAAGCGCTGCGGCGGCATCGCTGTGCTCGCGCACTGCGCCGGCCCGCACGTGCCCATGGTGCACATGTCTTCGGTTATGACGGCGGACGTCGCCGCCCAGCTCGACGACGATGCCGCCGGGTTCTTCGCCGCAGCGTCCGCGGCGCTGCCTCACCTTCGCGCCGCGCGCGGCGCCGTGGTGGCGGTGACCACCGCCGCGACGAGCCGGTACCCGGTCCGCGACGGCCTCTCCGCCATCCCCAAGGGCGCGGTCGAGCAGATCGCCTGGGCGCTCGCCGCGGAGGAGGGGCGCTACGGGGTGCGCGTCAACTGCGTCGGCCCGGGGATGCTCACCGACGGCATGGCCGCACGGCTCATCGACTCGGGCGAGCTCGACTCCCGCGCCCTCGAGGTGACGAAATCGAACATCCCACTGCGCCGCTTCGGCAGCACCGAGGACGTCGCCGAGGCCGTGGCCTTCCTCGCCTCCCCGCGCGCCGGCTTCATCTCCGGACAAAAGCTCGACGTCGACGGAGGCTACGGGGTCTAGGGTGCTGCCTGTGGCTCGCTCAGCGTCCGAGCAGCCGCTGCATGAATCCCGTTTTCGGTTCGCTCTCGTGTCCCGGGCACCGCTCGGATTTCGGGATCGGACCCATCACCTGGTCGACGTGATTGCCGCATCCGGCCCAGGTGGTTTTTCCGCATTTCTTACAGGTGACTGCTCGGCACATGGTTTTCCTCTGTGTAGTCGTATTCGAAGTCGTAGTCGTATTCGTGGTTGTTTCGAGATC
>NZ_DYXM01000219.1 GCF_020742175.1 Dietzia timorensis | reverse complement strand
CGACGTCACATACCGGGGCTTGCCGTCCGGCGCAGGACGTTCGAGCCCCAGCCCCTTACGCTGGCCGATGGTGAAGCCGTGCACGCCTTCGTGCGTACCCAGTTCTTCACCTGTAGAGGCATCGACCATAGCTCCGGGACGCAGCCCGATCTTCGCTCCGAGGAACGCCTGGGTATCCCCGGAGGGGATGAAACAGATGTCGTGGGAGTCGGGCTTGCTCGCCACCGTGAAACCGGCCGCCTCGGCCTCGGCGCGCACGTCCGGCTTGAGCGAATCGCCGAGCGGGAACATCGAGTGCTCGAGCTGCTCCGGGGTGAGCACGCCGAGCACGTACGACTGGTCCTTCGCCTCGTCGACCGCGCGCCGCAGGACAGTGCGCGTGGTGCCGTCGGCGTCGACCTCCCGCGCCAACCGTGCGTAGTGCCCGGTCGCCACGGCGTCGTAGCCCATCTCGATCCCGCGCTCGAGGAGCGCCTCGAACTTGATCTTCTCGTTGCAGCGCAGGCACGGATTCGGCGTTTCGCCCGCTGCGTAGGAGGCGACGAAGTCCTCGATGACGTCCTCACGGAACCGTTCGGCGAAATCCCACACGTAGAACGGGATACCGAGCATGTCGGCGACGCGGCGCGCATCTCCGGCATCCTCCCGCGAGCAGCACCCGCGCGAACCGGTGCGCAGGGTCGCGGGGTTCGTCGACAGCGCCAGGTGCACCCCGATGACCTCGTGGCCGGCGGCGACGGCGCGGGCCGCGGCCACCGCCGAGTCCACACCGCCACTCATTGCCGCAAGTACCTTCATTGCCCGTGCACTCCCCTGTTGCTTCGTCGTCGTGAGTTCAGCCGCATTCGGTTCGATTCCCTCTATTGTTGCGCGTGTTACCGCCCAGGGCGAAGTCGAGAGCGTGCGACGTCGGGCCTCCGCGCCTTGTCGGCGACGTCGCCTATCGCCGCGATTGTCGCATCGATGTCGGCGTCGGTGCTGGTCCAGCCGAGACTAAACCGCAATACAGACTTCGCATCGCTTACCTCAAAACCGGTGGCGAGTGCCACATGGCTGGCTTCCGCCACCCCTGCCGTGCACGCCGAGCCGGTCGAACAAGAGATCCCCGCCTGGTCGAGAAGCGTGAGCATCGATTCGCCTTCGCGCCCCGGGAAGAGCATGTTCACGTTCCCCGGCAGGCGTCGATCGCTCTCCCCGCGGCCCTCAGGGCCGACGAGCTCAGCGCCGGGTACTGCGTTCCGGATCCCATCGATGAGCCGGTCGCGCAGCGCAACGAGTGCCTGCGCGGAGCGTTCCAATTCCTCGGTCGCCTCTTTGAGCGCGGTCGCCATGGCTACCGCGCCGGGCACGTTGACGCTCCCCGAGCGGAGGTCTCGCTCCTGCCCTCCACCGAAGCCAAGTGGTTGCACTGGTGCGTCCCTACGGATGAGTAGCGCCCCGATCCCCATGGGCGCGCCGAACTTGTGTCCCGAGATGCTCATCGAATGCGCACCGGACGCGGAGAAATCGACCGGGATGTGGCCCGCGGCCTGCACGGCATCGGCGTGCAGATGCGCCTCGGTTCCCGCCAGGGCGCGGGCGATGTCTACCGTGTTGGTGATCGTGCCGATCTCGTTGTTCGCAACCATCGCGCCGAGGACGAGGAACTCGTCCGGCGTCTCGGCAACTCCGGCAGCGATCTCCTCGATCTCGCCGGACAACGGCACGCCGTCCGGGTCGACGTCGATCGTGACTACACGCCCGCCTTCCTTGGCGGCCTGCGCGGCCGAATCGAGCACCGAATGATGCTCGGCCGCGGACACCGCGACGACCGCCTGTTTACCGGCCGCACGCGCGGCTCTCGCCGCTCCGAGGATCCCGATGTTGTCGGATTCGGTTCCGCCGGAGGTGAAGACGACCTCGCTCGGCGACGCCCCGAGGCATTCGGCGACAGTGTCTCGCGCCTGTTCCAGCGCGCTACGGGCCGCACGGCCGTCGGCATGCAGAGAGGAGGCGTTCTGCCCGGTTGAGGCCGCGGAGAACGCAGCCATCGCCGCAGGCCGCGGTGGCGTCGTGGCCGCGTGATCGAGGTAGTGGCGGGTGCTCATGACCTCTACGACATTAGTCCGGCGATCCCGCGTGGGCGCAACCGTCCGCTCAACGGTGGTCGCGCTCGCCGTCGTCACCGAAGATGACCCTGTGGGTGACGGCGGCGAGGTCTTGTCGCTTCCCCGGTGCGTTCATGCCAGGGCGAAGTGGGGGGTAAAGCCGGACGTGAATCGTCTTGCACCTGCCCGAGAGCATGTTCCATATCGAACTCAGGACCGTGTCTTTTCCGATGAAAGCCGCAGCGGCCGTCCTCTCGCCCCGATCATTGCGGTATTCGATGTGCACGGGAAGCACGGGCGCACCCGAGTCGAGCGCGGCTTGGAAGATAGCCGGCCGGAAGCGGCCATGCGCCTCCCCACACCAAGTCGTCGCCTCCGGGAATGCGACGACATTGTGGCCGTCGCGCATCGTTTCGGCCGCGGTCGAAACGACGCCGGGCAGAGTCCTTAGGGATGCTCGGTCGATGAAGATGGTGCCCATTCGTGCAATAACGGAGCCGAGAAGTGGAATTGCAGCGAGATCGTTTCGGGCGATGAAACGAACCGGGGCGATCGACGCGAGCACGAACACGTCCCACCATGTGTGGTGGTTGACGGCGATGAGCACCCCCTCCTGGCGAAGCGCCTCCGTCGCGCGGTCCGGCGCGTCCACGACCACCTCGACACCGAACGACCGAAGGAACTTTCGAGCTATCTTCGGGCCCATAACCGATCGACCTCGCTGCGGGAGAGCTACGGCGACCGCGCTCGCCCCGATGAACAGAGGCAATCGCGCCAGCCCCGCAAGGCGTGCGGCGATCGCGCTCCCCGACTCCCTGGTCTCGTCCAGAGCACGCGTGGTGCACGTCTTTCCGCAGGCAGAATATGGGTACCACGCATGTGCATGGCCCTTAATTTTGCGAGTGTTGTGCGAGAGGGCAGGCGTGGCGAGGTTTGCGGTGCGCTGCTCGGCGATCGTCATGGTGTTCATGCTGATCGGTCAACTGCAATTCAATGCAGCAACGACACGACGCCCAGATGACGCGCCGGCAGATTTTCGGCTTCTCCGTTCTTGTACGCGATGCCTGGGGTTAACCCCCGATTCTCGAACACAAAAAAGATGCCCGGCCATCGGCCGGGCATCTTCTCTTCGTTCCCGTCTTAAGGGACGGAATGACGCGCAGTTACTTACGCGCGTTGACAGCCTCGGTGAGCTGCGGTGCGACGTTGAACAGGTCGCCCACGATGCCGTAATCGGCGATCTCGAAGATCGGGGCCTCTTCGTCCTTGTTGACGGCCACGATGGTCTTCGAGGTCTGCATACCGGCGCGGTGCTGGATGGCACCGGAGATACCAAGCGCGATGTACAGCTGCGGGGTCACCGTCTTACCGGTCTGGCCCACCTGGAACTGCGGCGGGTAGAAGCCGGAGTCGACCGCGGCGCGGGATGCACCAACTGCGGCACCAAGAGCGTCGGCCAGCGGCTCGACGACCTTGCCGAAGTTCTCCTCCGAGCCGACACCCCGGCCACCGGAGACAACGATCTTCGCCTCGGTGAGCTCCGGACGGTCGCCACCCTCGATCGCGCTGGCAGAGGTGATCTTCGCCGCGCCCTCGGGTGCGGGCACCTCGACGTTGACGATCTCGCCTGCGCCGGCATTTTCCTGAGCCTCGACGGAGCCGGGGCGGAGGACGTAGACCGGGCAATCGCCCGAGACCTCGGCCTCGACGGTGTAGGCGCCACCGAAGATCGAGTGAACGGCGTTGCCGCCTTCCTTGATCTCGACGAGGTCGGTCAGGAAGCCGGAGCCGGTGCGTGCGGCGACACGTCCGCCGACCTCGCGGCCCTCGAACGTCGCGGGAAGGATGACGCCGGCGGCGCCGTTCTCTGCGAGTCCGGCGAGGACGTCGACCTTGGGGGTCACGACGTAGTCGGTGACGTTCGAGCCCTCGGCGACGTAGATCTTCTCGGCGCCGGCGGCGGCGAGCGCGTCCTTGAAGCCCTCTGCGGTGCCCTCGGCACCGAAGACGACGGCGGACGGCTCACCCAGGGTACGAGCCGCGGTAAGCAGCTCCTTGGTCACATTCTTCAGTTCGCCGTCGACATGCTCGACGACAACAAGTACTTCTGCCATGAGTTCTATTCGCTCCTAGAGAAAAGTGATTGCGGCGGGGTTGGCCTTGTCGTGACGACTAGATGATCTTCTGCGAGACCAAGTACTCGGCGATCTGCTTGCCGCCCTCACCCTCGTCTTCGACCTTCTCGCCGGCCTCGCGCGGGGGCTTCGGCGTAGCGGAGACGACCTTGGTGGAGGAATTGTCGATACCGACCTGGCCGGCCTCGATGTTCGTGTCCCCGAGTGCCATCTCGTTCATCGGCTTCTTCTTCGCCGCCATGATGCCCTTGAAGGACGGGAAGCGCGGCTCGCCGACCTTCTCGTTCACCGAGATGACGGCCGGGAGGGAAGACTCAACCTCGTACACGCCGTCATCGGTTTCGCGCTTGCCCTTGACGGTCTCGCCCTCGACGGTGACCTCGGACAGGTGCGTGAGCTGCGGAAGTCCGAGGTACTCGGCGATGATCGCCGGAACTGCGCCGGCGCGGCCATCCGAGGCCTCGTTGCCGGCGATAACCAGCTCCGTGCCCTCGAGGCCGGACAGCACGTTGGCAATGGCCCACGAGGTCTGAACCGCGTCGGAACCCGCAATAGCGTCGTCGGTGAGGAGGACGGCTTCGTCCGCGCCCATGGCGAGCGCCTTCTGAAGCGCGTCCTTGGCGCCCGCGGGGCCGACGGTCAGGACGGTCACCTTGCCATCGCCGGTCGCGTCCTTGACGTTCAGGGCGGTCTCCACGGCCTGCGAGCTGATCTCATCGATGATCGCGGTGGTGTTCTCGCGATCGATGGTGTTGTCACCATCGGTGAGTTCACGCTCCGTGTAGTCCGGAACCTGCTTGATAAGTACGACAATATTTGTCATTGGTCTGCTTCGACCTCCTGCGAGTTTCGAATGAAAACTGCCCATTACATGGCGCCTGTCGCAGCCTAATACAGCGCCGGCGGCACCGGTGAACACCTACTAGCCGAGCGCGGCAAGATGGCATCGCGGTTGAGATTATCTTCTCAACCGGTCACTTTACCTGCAGCGCGCCCGAGACGACCAGGTGCGCGTCATCCCTTGTCCTAGCGGATACCCTTATCTTACCCGTCAGTAAGGTCCTGCCCAAGACCCCGGGCCCACCGAGTCGCGTTTGTCACGGCACTCCGGTTCACCTTCTCCGGAAGTCGTTCGCCGTTGACTAAACTCGGCATTCCTGCGGGTTCGCCCGCGTCGGATCCGTACGTCGTCCCGCCAGGTGGGGCTTCGCCAAACAAGGTATGCACAAGGAGAACATCGGGTGCGCAGTTCCACACGCCGCAAGACGCGTGCCGTAGCGGCATTGACCGCGACCGCCGCAGCCGCGCTCGCCGCGTGCAGCCCGGTGTCTTCCTCGCTTGATGCGCACCCAGGCCAATCCGACGACTGGTCTTCGACATATTCGGACTTGCACAATTCCTCGACATCGACGGGCGAATCACCTGAGGATCCGACGCTGAAATGGTCGCGGGAAATCGGCGCACCCCTTCCCGGCCCGGCGACCTTCAGCCCACTTGGGGATCTGCAGCAGGCATCGCTGTCGGACGCGGGTTGCAATGTCTTTGCGCTCGAGCTCGAGGACGGTCGCAAGTCCTGGTGCAACCGCCAGGCGATCGGCGGCCCGCGCATTTCCGGACAGATCAACAAGTTCGGTGATTCGTACTGGCCGATCCTTTCTGGCGCGGCGGCAATCTCCGGCGAAGGAGAGTTCCGTTACGGCACGACCCCTCCCGGCGCCGCGACCACCGCGCGCCAGCTCAGCGGACAACTCGTCCTCACCGTATCGATGTTCGGCCAGGCGCGGATCTACGGCACGCAGCACGGCACGCCTCGCGGCGCCCCGCTCGATCTAGCGGGACCCGTGCCGGATGTCGCGCCCGATTATGGCTTGTCCTGGTGCGAAACCGGGAGCCGCGGCTGCCCCGCGCCCGCCCCCGCCGCCGTCACAGACGATGGTTCAACCTTCTTTATCACCGTATGGACTCCCGGAGCCGATGAGCCTGATCTCGTCGCCGTGCGGGTCAATTCCCGCGAGCGAGCAAACCCCGACGAGCACGTGCCCGCCACCGACCCGCAAGCGATGATCGAGATGACCGAGCTGTGGCGGACCCCGCTGCCTCACGGCCGCACCGGCGCTCCGGTCGTACTTTCCGAGGACGAGGACGTCGCGTACGTCACCGGCCCCGAAGGCATCTCTGCGTTTTCGACCGAAGACGGGTCCGAGCGCTGGCACCACACGACAGGTGTAGAGACCGATTTCGCACCAGCCGTGTCCGCCGACGGAACGATCGTTCTCGGTGGACGCACCGGTGCCTTCTACCGCGGCGAGGACGACGCGGCCACCGACGAGATCACGCGCGAGGCACTCACCGGCTCGGCGGTCCTCGCCCTTCACGACGACGGGGACTCCGCCTCGGAAGTGTGGCGCGATGACCGTGCAGCGTCGTTGACGGCCCCGGTCCTATCTGCGAACGGCAACGTCCTCCTCGCTTCGCGGGAGGGACGGAACGGCATGGCCATTCGCGCGCTCGGCGCGGACGGCGAGGAGCTGTGGTCGAAACCGGTCCCCGGCGCACAAGGTCCCGTCGCTGGTCTCACTCTCGCCGACTCCGGCGCTATCGCGCTGTCGCTATCGATCGGACGGGTGTACCTCTTCGCCGACGACTAGATCGCCATATGACGTCGGGCATCGCAGATAAACGCGACACCCCGATCCGCGAGCCTCGTCACCACGAGCGCGAGCGGCCTGCTCCCCTTGGGAGCAAGCTTTTTTCGCAACACATCCGGGTCTTTGTCGACGCCCCGGACGAGGATCTCCAGCGATCCGCAATCAAGCGCCCTCAGCCTGGACCTCAGCTTCTTCGCGTCCAGTGTGCACCGCTCGAGCACCTCGAAGCCGCTGTATCCGGCGGGAATCGCGGGGCCGGTGAGGTGCGCTATGCGCGGGTCCAGTTGGCGCAGACCGTGTCTGTGCGCCCAATGCCGCACGAGACCCGAGCGGACGATGGCGCCATCGGGTTCGACGATAAAGCGGTCGGCTTCGGCGTTCGCGTCCGGTGTGGCGGCGTCGATCTGCGGCTCCCGATCTGTAATTGTCTCGGTCCACGCGGCGCTTCCGGATTTCCCGGAATGAAGCACCGTCGCACGCCGCCGAACGCCGTCCGATAGCGTCGGGGACCAAAGGCAGGCCTCCCGCACTCCCCCGTCGAGACTCGTCACCTCGACCTCTCCGGTGTGCTCGAGGGCGGCGAAGTCCAATCCCGGGGCGCACTTGACGGCAAATTCGTGCCCATCAAGAGCCCCGAGCAGATCCGGCAACGGCGGCAAGAGCTCGGTGGGATCCGAAATGCGTCTTCCGGACACGCGCCGAGCCGGATCGGCGATGAAGACTGCGCCGGCGTGCGCGCTGATCGTGGACGGATCGAGCGCATCCGCCACCGCCGCACGCGCCTGTGGCACGTTGGCCCGGGCCATCGCCACGCGCACGGGATCGAGGTCGCTGCCGGTCACCTGCTCCGACACGCGCACTAGTTCAGCGAGTTCCGCTCCAACCGAGCACGTCAGATCGTGCACCGCGCGGCCGGCGAGCCGTTCGGCTCGATGCTGCGCCACGCGCCACGGGGTGGCCTGCTCGACCGCCTCCGTGGTGAGCACCCAACCCTCGCAATCGCGGAGCTTGAGCGCGGCCTTGGCCCTTGCCGTCGCCACCTCGATGACGGCCGAGAAGTGATCCGGGTAGGTTTCGCGCACCTTGGCCGCGGACGCGACGCGAGTTGCCGCGGAGAAGTCCAACGTCTGTGCCCAGGCGACGGCTTCGCCTCCGGACGGCGAGAGGATGAACGACACGTCGTCGTCATGCATGTGGTAGATGGCCTAGATGGCGGCCCGGCGGTGACGTCCCGGGCGGGAGCGCCGCGCGAAGAAGCGACCATCATCGGCCTGCTCGACGACGATGTTCTGCGCGAAGGTACGGGTGAGGTTCTCGCTCGTGATGACGTCCTCGATCAGCCCAGACGCCGTTACCTCCCCTTCGGAGAGGAGCATCGCGTGTGTGAAGCCCTGGGGTATTTCCTCGACGTGGTGGGTGACCAGAACGACGGCCGGCGCATCCGGGTCCAGAGCGAGGTCCGCAAGACGGGAGACGAGTTCCTCGCGGCCACCGAGGTCGAGGCCGGCGCCGGGCTCATCGAGGAGCAGCATTTCCGGGTCGGTCATGAGCGCGCGGGAGATGAGCACCCGCTTGCGTTCGCCTTCGGACAGGGTGCCCCACGTGCGTTCGGAAAGATGCTCGGCGCCCATGGCCTCGAGCGTGTCGGCAGCGCGCTCGTGGTCGATGCCGTCGTACTTCTCGCGCCACCGTCCGAGCACGGAGTATCCGGCGGAGATGACGATATCGGCGACCTTTTCGTCGCCCGGGATGCGCTGCGCGAGTGCGACGGAGGACAGGCCGATGCGCGTTCGAAGTTCCATAACCTCGGTCTTGCCCATGAGCTCGCCGAGAATGCGGCAGGAGCCAGACGAAGGGAATTCGTTCGCGGCAGCCATGCGCATGAGCGAGGTCTTGCCGGCCCCGTTCGGGCCTAGAATGACCCAGCGTTCGTCGAGCTCCACCTGCCAGTCCAGGGGACCTACGAGTGAATTGCCGCCACGACGCAGTTGGGCGCCGCGGAAGTCGATCACGAGGTCTTCGTTGATGACGTCGTAGTCGTCTCTCGAGGGGGTAGTCACATCCATCACACTACCCGTGGCAGTCGGCGATCGCGTGCCACACCTAGCGGGTGAATCCGCCTTCGGAGTTGAGCACCTGACCGGTGATCCACTCGGCCTCCGCAGTGAGCAGCCACGCGATGAGACGGGCGGCGTCATCGGGTTGGCCGAACCGCCCGAAAGGAAACATCCCACGTGTCGCCTCGAGGATCTCGGGAGTCATGTACCCGGTGTCCACGGGGCCGGGATTAACCGTGTTCACCCGAATCCCCTGTGCGGCGAGCTCTTGGGAAATGGTCAGGGTCACACCGGCGATCGCGGCTTTTGACGCAGCGTAGGCCACTTCGCCGGGCATCGGCCCCTGGGTCTGCCCCGAGGTCATGAACACGATCGATGCAGGGTCGTGGACGCGGTGGCGTGCGGCGAAAGCCTTCGCGAGGAGCAACGATGCGCGGGTGTTCACCGCCCAGTGGGAGTCGAGCCAATCCGCGCTCATCTCCGCGAGCGTCCCGTCGGATCCGGACTGCGCGTGATTGCACACCAACCCGGAAAGCCGCCCGAATTCCTCGGCAGCAGCTTCGATCATCTGCGACGGCACATCCGGGTCGGTGAAGTCAGCGTGCATACCAACAATTCGTGCGCCCTCGGCGCAATGTTCGCGAACACCGTCCAGCACCGCGTCGACATCGTCCGCACCCCAGGGTTGTTCGGCATCGTGTGGGGAATAGTGCTGGCAGAAGACGTCGGCGCCGTAAGCCGCGAGACGGCAAGCTGTGGCGAAACCGATTCCCTCTCGACGGCTCACCCCGGTGACGACGACGGTATGCCCGCGCAGTGGAAACCGGTCGCGGGCCAAAGGGCTGGGCACGTCCGTCGTCATTCCGGGAAGTGTCTTTAATACAGAGCCGTGGCGAGATTCCGGCGTGCGGCAAGCGCGTCGGGGTCGTTGGCCGGCAGCGTGTCGAGCAGTTCGAGGAGGCGGGTCCGGAGAAGGCTCTTCTCGTCGCCCGCACTGGTGCGGATCGCGGCGATCACGCCGTCGAAGGCTCCGGCGTAGTTGCCGGCCATGATCTGGATATCCGCCTTCGACAGAACCTCGCGAGTCTGCTCGCTCTGCCCCTCGGCGGCCGGGTCGTTCTCGTCGGCGACGCGGCGGGAAACCTGGACGAAGCGGAGAGCCTCGGTCAGGCTGTGGTCACCGGATCGGGAATCCACGAGCGCCTGGAAACGCTCTTCCGCCGCGGCCAGATCCCCCTCGGCGAGTGCGTTCTCCGCCGCATCGCGTTCCGGGTCGGAGGGCTCTTCGGCTTCGCCTTCCGCAGGCTGCTCCCCCGCGCCTTCGAGCTTGCCGGCGGTGACCTCGAGAACCTTGTCGATAACCAGCCGCAGCTGGTCCTCCGGCTGCTCGCCCTCGAATTCGGTGAGGGGACGCCCGCCCGCGACGGCGATCACCATGGGCACTCCCTGTGCCCGGAACGCCTGGGCGATTCCGGGGGCCTGATCGACGTCGGCGTAGGCGTGCACCCACGAACCGCCGTCGGCGGCGGCCATCTGCTGAAGCGTCGCGGTCATCGCCGTCGGGGCGCGTGAGGAGCCGAGTTCGACGAGAACCGGCACCTTCATCGACCGCATGAGAACTTCGGCCTCGAAGTTCTGCTCGGTCACCTGCACGCTCGTCGCCGAGGACGACTGGGCGCCGCCCGCAGGCGCGCCAGCCTGCTGCCCGGCCCCGCGCTTCTGCGCATCGGCACGGTCCTTGAGGCCCGACAGATCCACCGCCCCGGACAGCGAGGCGGCGAGACGGGCATCTGACGGCGATGCATTGTTTGCTGATCGGCTACCTGGTCGAGTCACGTGTCCGATTCTGCCATTTCCTCAGGGGTGAGCGACGCCCGCCGGTCAGTTCTGCTGGGGGACGCGAATGATCAGCGCATCGCCCTGACCGCCGCCACCACATAGCGCCGCTGCACCGGTTCCGCCACCGCGCCGGGCGAGCTCGAGAGCGAGCGTGAGGACGACGCGGTTGCCCGAGACACCGATGGGGTGGCCGAGAGCGATGGCGCCGCCGTTGGGGTTGACAATCGACGGGTCGAGGCCGAGCTCCTTGATCGAATGGATCCCCACCGAAGCGAAAGCCTCGTTGAGCTCGACGACATCAAGCTCGGACACGGCGACTCCGGACTTTTCCGAAGCATCGTTGATGGCCGCGGCCGGCTGGTGCTGCAGCGTGGAGTCGGGGCCCGCGACGGTGCCGTACTGAACCACCTCGGCAAGGATCGGCCAACCATTTTCGCGAGCGGTGCGCGCCGACGTCACCACGGTCGCCGAGGCACCGTCGGAGATCTGCGAGGACGAGCCCGCGGTGATGGTGCCGTCTTTGGCGAAAGCCGGACGGAGCTTGCCGAGGGATTCGGCGGTGGTGTCGGCGCGCACGCCCTCGTCGCGGTCGACGACGGTGTCGCCCTTACGCCCGGAGATGGTGACCGGAACGACCTCGTCGGCGAAGAGGTTCTTCTCCCACGCCGCCGCGGCGCGCTGATGCGACTGCGCCGAGAATTCGTCCTGGGCAGCACGGTCGATGCCGAGCTCGCCGTTGCGCTGCTCGGTGAGCGCGCCCATCGGCTGGTCGGTCGGCACGTCCTCCAGACCGTCGAATGCCATGTGATCGAGCACCTCGACCGAACCGTACTTGTAGCCCCCACGTGAGTTCGGAAGCAAGTGTGGCGCCTTGGACATCGACTCCTGACCGCCGGCGACGACGACCTTGGCCTCGCCCGCGCGGATCGCCTGGCCCGCGAGCGCGATGGCGGACAGTCCCGAAAGGCACATCTTGTTTATCGTCAGCGCGTGCGCGCTCGGTGAGATTCCGGCGCCCAGCATCGACTGGCGTGCGGGCATCTGCCCGACGCCGGCTCCGAGGACCTGTCCCATGATCACGTAATCGACGGCGTCGGCGGACACACCTCCCTTTTCGAGCGCACCCTTGATGGCTACCGCGCCGAGCTGGGGCGCGCTCAATGTCGACAACGCCCCTTGCAGTCGGCCGAAAGGTGTACGGGCTCCTGAGACGATCACGATCGCATCGTCGGCAATATCGTTTGAATTGATGGCAGTCACGGTCGGTCTCCTCGATAAGTGGCCGGTAGTGCGACCCGGGTATCGCGAAAGTTGGCTTCCGGGTGCGCTTCGGATCTCAACGTACTTCTCCTACACAACAACACCAATTATAGACGCATTCGACTGTACGAAAACGATCCACTTTGGGGTGTAACGAGCACAATTAAGAGATACAGTTAATTCATGGCAACTGATCCAGCACCCTTGTCCCGCATCCCCTCAGGCCTCATCACAGCCGTCGATCACGTCGGAATCGCGGTATCGGATTTCGATGCCGCGACTACGTGGTACAGAGACGCTCTCGGGTTCGAAAACGTCCACGAGGAGGTAAATGAGGAGCAGGGCGTGCGCGAGGCGATGCTCGCACCATCCGGTGCAGCAGAAGGAGCCGCGATGATCCAGATTCTCGCCCCGCTCTCGGAAGCTTCGACGATCGCCAAGTTCATCGACAAAAACGGTCCGGGGCTGCAGCAGATGGCCGTTCGGGTCACCGATATCGACGCGGTCATGGCACACCTCGCCGCCAACGACGTGCGCGTGCTCTACCCGGAGCCGAAAAAGGGCACCGCGAACTCACGTATCAATTTCGTCCACCCGAAAGATGCCGGCGGCGTCCTCCTGGAACTCGTCGAACCCGCTGGCACACAGTAGTTCCCCGATTCCGGGCCGCCTGTCGGAGCGCCACCGACCGGGCACTCTGGTTTATCCTTGGAGCCATGTCCGCCGACCACGAAATCGCACTCCGCCACAATCTGGCGACCGTTCGCCGAGGATACGAACCCGCCGCCGTGGTAGCGGCGATTTCGCGTCTCGAGGCCGAGACGAGCCTCCTGCAGGCGGACCGGAATCAGGCGATCGAGCATCGACATCAGATCGCTGGGGAGCTCAAGGCGGCACACGCGGAAATCGAGGAACTCCGCGGCGAGGTTCGCAGGCTCGGTAGGGCGCCGGTCACGAGCGAGGACATGTCCCAGCGGCTGCGATCGATGTTGTCGCTCGCGGAACAAGAGGCCGCCGAGATTCGAGCAAAGGCCGACGAGGATGCGTCGCTCGTGCGAAGCGAGGCCGAGGACTACGCGTGGCAGGCACGGCAGGACGCGGACGAGCGGGTGCGCCAGTCGCGTCTGCAGGCCGAGCAACTCGCCGCCGAGCGCACGCGCATCCTCGATGCGGCGCACCAGGAATCGGCGCACACCATCGCAGCCACCGAGCACGACATCAACGCGCGCACCATCGCGGCCGAGCAGGAACGCAAGCGGGCGGACGAGGAGGCCTCGCAGCGCCGCGCCTCCGAGGACGAGGACTACCGCATCGCCTCCAATGCCCGCCGGATGGCCACGAACCAGGAGATCGAGTCGGAGCGCATCGCCGCCGCCGCTGCGGCCGAGGTAGTACGCCGCGCAGCGAAGGACGACGCCGCCCTTTGGCGCGACGAGGCAACCAAGGATTCTGCAACTTGGCGCGACGAAGCTACCGCCGAGGCGAAGAAGTGGCGAGAAGAGGCGACGGCGGATGCGAAGAATATCCGTTCCTCCGCTCGCCGCGACGCCGACTCCCTCACCTCCGCCGCACACGCTCGGGTCGCCGAGCTCGCTGCGGTCCGGGATTCACTCGTCGACGAAATCGCCCATACCCGTGCGAAGCTGGAATCGTTCTCACTTACCCGAAGCAGGTATGACGGCGATCTTGCCGAGCTCGCCAAGCCTGTCCCCTCCCCGTGGGAGGAGGAACGTTCATCCGCTTCGGGCGAGAGCTCGTCCACGTCCGCCGTCACCAGTGAGAAGACGCCGCCGCATGCGCCCGCTCCCGGGTATCCGTCGAAACGAACCGATGAGTCGGCGCAAAGCAATGAAGGCAGCCGCAGCTAGCTCCACTTTCGGGTGACGCTGCGTCTCCCCCTGGCGTCCCAGCATCCCGAATGCCAATGCCTTCTCCAGTCGCCGGACTCGTCGTCCTCGGGCCAAGCCACAATATGCGCTATCCCCTTGGCAACTTCCTGATCGCAGCCGGGACAACGGTAAGCCTTGTTCGCTCGCGCGGGCGGGATGCTCACGACCGTATAAAACGAACCGGTGTCTCCTAGCGGACCTGTCTCACGACGGTTTAATCCTCGCTGCATCGGCCCATCGGTAGGCCCGTCGGACATTCGCCTGTTCTTCCGTGCCATAGCGTTTACCTGTCCGCGGCCCCTAGAAGAGACGCATCTCCTTACTCTCTGTGCCCCGCAATGCGTCATAATCGAGCGTCACGCAGCGAATCCCCCGGTCCACGGCGAGCGTTCGCGCTTGAGGTTTGATCACCTGGGCGGCATAAACGCCCTCGACAGGCGCAAGATGCGGATCGCGGTTGAGAAGCTCCAAATAGCGGGTGAGTTGTTCGACGCCGTCGATTTCCCCGCGCCGTTTGATTTCGACCGCCACGGTGCCACCGTCGGCATCGCGACAGAGGATGTCGACGGGTCCAATCGCAGTCATGTATTCGCGGCGAATGAGCGAATAGCCTTCACCGAGTGTGCCAATGTGCTCTGCGAGGAGCTCCTGGAGGTGTGCCTCCACTCCATCTTTGATGAGACCCGGGTCCACGCCGAGCTCGTGCGCCGTGTCGAGTTCGACGGAGAAGATCGCGATTCGGAGCTGCTCCCCCGCCTTGTTTTCGACGATCCACGCCGACTGGGCATCGTCCGGAAAGGACGCGAGTTCCGCGTTCTTCTCGCCTTCGCTCGAGAGATCGAACTCCTTGAGCGCGCAGGGAGGGCTCATCCAATTGAGCGGCTTATACGCTCGGTCGTCCGCGTGTACGCTCACCGATCCGTCGGACTTCACGAGAAGAAGCCGCGGGGCTCTCGGTAGGTGTGCGGTGAGCCGACCGACGTAGTCAACCTGGCATTCGGCGATTACAAGTCGCAAGGACTACCTCTTTAATAAAAGCGAGCACGCCGCCTCTTGACCGATTGGATCGAACAAGCTTCGACCCACGATCGCATGGCGGCGTGCGTTTGCGTATCCAGTCCGAAGTCGCCTGAGACTTTACGTCCCCTGCGGTCGTCTGCTTCGAAAGACACGACCAGTTCCCCGGGTTCGAGAACGGCGAGCTCTCCGGACGTCTGTGGTTTTCGGGATGCATCCAGGTGGATGCTGGCGCGATCAAGCTCGACGTCGAATCGGGGACGAATGCTGAACAACTTGACCAACTGCCCCGAGTCCTCAGTGAACCGCATGATCCCGTGGCTCCACTGGCCCGGCTGGCCCTCTCTGCCACACATTCGGAACACTATGGGCACGCCCGAACCGCGGAAGACAAAGAACCGGTAGACCGCAGCTACTGCGATGAGAAGGACAAACACGATGAGGGCCGCAACGAGTAACTTCCAGACCATGCGGTTCCCCCTCATCTCGCTATGATTCGCGATTAGAACATAAGTTACTTGCCACGGCAGCTATTACAAAAACGCAGTGGGGCCGGTCCCTGATGGAACCGGCCCCACGGGGCTACCCAGACTGGCTCGGGGAGCTGTCTAGGCGTTCGCCTTTTCGACTGCGAGGAGGCGAGACTGCGCTTCGGCCTTCTTCAGCGCGTCCGAGCCGGCTTCCTTGAGATCAGACTCGGCGGCGGCCTTGTCGATGTCCTCTGCCCAGTCCGCACCCTCGCCGAGGATTTGGACCTTGCTTCCTGTCACCGAGATGAATCCGCCGCGCACGGAGGCGACGCGCTTGGAGCCGTCGGTGTACACGGACACGGTCCCTCCCGCGTCGAGCTGACCAAGAAGCGGTTCGTGGCCCGGCTGGATACCGATCTCGCCTTCGGTGGTCTTAGCGACGATCATCTCGGCCTTACCCGACCAGAACTCGCGTTCCACCGTGACGATGGCGATTTCTAGCTCTGCCATGGATCCTTCTCCTCTTAGTAGCCGAGCTTCTTGGCCTCGGCCTCGACGTCATCAAGACCGCCGACACCGTTGAATGCCTGCTCGGGCAGGTGGTCGAGATCGCCCTTGCAAAGCTTGTCGAAGGCCTCGATCGTGTCGTTGATCGGGACGACCGAACCCTCGATGCCCGTGAACTTAACCGCGACGAGGAAGTTCTGACCGAGGAAGCGCTCGATGCGGCGAGCGCGCTGAACGGTGACCTTGTCCTCTTCGGAGAGCTCGTCCATACCGAGGATGGCGATGATGTCCTGCAGTTCCTTGTACTTCTGCAGGATCCGCTTGACCTCGTTGGCCACGCGGAAGTGGTCCGCCCCGACGATGCCGGGCTCGAGGATTCGCGAGGTCGACGTCAGCGGGTCCACAGCGGGGTAGATACCCATCTGCGAAATCGGACGCGAGAGCTCGGTGGTCGCATCGAGGTGCGCGAACGTGGTCGCGGGCGCCGGGTCGGTGTAGTCGTCGGCGGGGACGTAGATCGCCTGCAGCGAGGTGATCGAGCGACCACGGGTCGAGGTGATGCGCTCCTGGAGCTCACCCATCTCGTCAGCCAGCGTCGGCTGGTAACCCACGGCGGAAGGCATACGACCGAGAAGGGTCGACACCTCCGAACCGGCCTGGGTGAAACGGAAGATGTTGTCGATGAA
>NZ_DYXM01000218.1 GCF_020742175.1 Dietzia timorensis | reverse complement strand
ATGGAGCGCCGCGGATTGTCTGGAAAACTGCGGAGCCGAAGCCTCATCTGGGCGCCGCTCAAACATGCCGGTTCTCCGTTTTAGGGCCGCCGGATAAGGCGTGGAACATCCGAAATGTGTCATTACGGGGCCGGGGCCGCGAATGTTTGCCCGAAATACAGCAAGTCTCTGCCGGCAGGGCGAGGAGAGTCTTCAGCTTGTTCGCGATAGCTGGGCGACAGTGAATACGCGTGGTGACGCGATTATCGGGCCGTTTGAGGATGCTATCGGCCCGTCGTTCTACGTGCCTCGGTTCACCGCAATCAAGCGGGCTCGGGGATCAATTCCGATCTGTCATTTCTGTCATTTCTATGGCTAGTGCCTGCCAGAGAACCGTTAGCAAGCGTACGTTCACGGCGCGAAATGTGGCCGCCGCGTTGGCAATCGGCGCCTTGGGGAACAGCGCGGTGGTCGCTCCGGCCGCCGGGGCAACGGGCAATCACGGTACGACCAAGCTCTTTAAGCGGGGCGGTAGCGGACTGGGATCGATCGATCTCGGCAGCCTCGATGGCGCATCTCTTGGCAAGACCGATGGGGTTGCTCGGTGTTCAACTCCACGCACTAAATCGAACAGCCCACAGATTCTAAGGCGTCCCGGAGAACGGGCGCTCTAGGTGCTGAGCTCGCCGCGAATCAGGGCACGTTTCGCGGCGAGCTCCTTTAATGTCTTCTTGCCGCGCTCCGGGTCGACGGCTGCGGTTAAATCCGCCAACACCGTCGTCATAAATCCTTCTTCGAGAGCGTCTTCGGCAGTGGCCCGCACGCAATGGTCGGTGGCGATGCCCACAACATCCACGCTGCTGACGCCGTGGTCGCGCAGCCACTGGGCGAGGGGCGAGCCCGCCGAATCCGATCCCTCGAAACCGGAGTACGCGGCCTCGTAGGCGCCCTTGTCGAAGACCGCATCGAAGTGCGTGTCCCGCAATTCCTCCCGCAGGCGAGCGCCCGGGGAACCCTGTACACAATGCACCGGCCACGTATCGACGAAGTCCGGAGTCTCGGAGAAATGTGCGCCGGGATCAATGTGCATATCGCGGGTGGCGACGACGAAGCGATAGCCGTGCGAGCCTGCAAGCATAGAAGCGATGTTCTCGGCGACGGCCGTGCCGCCCGTGACGCCGAGCGCGCCGCCCTCACAGAAATCGTTCTGGACGTCGACGACCAGCAAGGCGTCGGACGGAGTGCGTGCATCGTTCGAGCCGGAAACCTCGTTCATACCCGAGAGCCTAGCGTGGAAGTACCCGCACGTTAATGGGGCAGCACACGCACATTCAGTGCCGGATCGCCTTCCGCAAGCGAGAGTCCCTCCCAAGGCATCGTGATTCGCGCGGCCGCCTGGTGCGCACGGGACTCGGAGAGCGTGGGGACATCGCCCACCGGATCGCCGTCGACGACAAGCGGTTGGAGGAGAGGGCGCACCTCGGCAACCCGATTCCCCTCGGACAGCGAGGACACGTCGGCGCCCGCGGGAGCGAGCACCTCCTCGAGGGCGGTGCCCGTCGAACGATAGGTTCGGTAGGCGTCCTTGGAGCCGGGGAGAGTCTCCTTGTGCGCTGAGCGTTTCGCCACCGGGATGCCGTCTACCTCGACCAGCTTGTACACCATCGACGCCGTGGGGGCGCCCGATCCGGTGACCAGACGAGTGCCGACGCCGTAGGCATCGACCGGCTCGGCGCGGAGCCCCGCGATCGCGTACTCGTCGAGATCTCCCGAAACGACAATGCCGGTCCGGGTGGCACCGAGATCGTCGAGCTGCCGACGCACCTGGCGGGCGAGCATGCCCAGGTCCCCGGAATCGATGCGCACCGCGCCGAGCTCGGTTCCGGCTACCTCGATGGCCGTCTCCACTCCCTGGGTGATGTCGTAGGTATCGACCAACAGCGTGGTGCCCGTTCCGAGTGCGGCAACCTGCGCGCGGAACGCGGCCGCCTCGTCCGGCCCGTCCTGCGTCGTGTGTAAGAGCGTGAACGAGTGGGCGCTCGTGCCTGCCGACGGCACACCGTAGCGCCGCTCGGCCTCGACATTCGAGGTCGAATCGAAGCCCGCAAGGTAGGCGGCCCTGGCGGCGGCGACCGCGGCCTCCTCGTGCGCACGGCGCGAACCCATTTCGATCAACGTACGGCCATCAGCCACCGACGCCATCCGGGCGCCCGCCGAGGCGATCGCGCAATCGTGGTTGAGGATCGACAGGATAAGAGTCTCGAGCACCACGCATTCGGCGAACGTGCCCTGCACACGCAACACAGGGGAGGCGGGGAAGAATAGCTCGCCCTCGCGGTAGCCGTCGATACGTCCGCGGAAACGGTAGTTGCGCATCCACTCGCGCACCTCGGCGCTCATCGAGTCGCCGAACACCTCGAGCTCGGCATCGCCGAAACGGAAATCGGCGAGGCGCTCGACGAGTCGGCCGATCCCCGCGACCACCCCGTAGCGGCGGCGCAGCGGCAGGCGGCGGGAGAACACCTCGAAGGTGCACTGCCGGTCGGCGGTCCCGGCGGCGAGGGCCGCCTCGATCATGGTCAGCTCATAGCGGTCCGTGAGCAGAGCAGTCGAATTGTTCACCCAGCCCACAATACGGGGAGAAGTCGGGGAAGCGGACGCCGCGAATGTGCACGCGTCAGTATCCTGGGGGCATGGACCGCGCGAACACCGGATCAGTGGAGCCGTCCCCGCTGCGATGCGTCGCGAGCGAGGGCGGTACCTCGCATTCACCGTGGTTGGCCTCGGGCCCGGCCGCAGCGCCCATGGTCGAGGAGACGACCGAGCTCGTCGGCGAGGAGAACAACCCGTGGGTCTGCGTCGTCTGGGACGACCCGGTCAATCTCATGAGTTACGTGACCTTCGTCCTCCAGCGCACCTTCGGGTACGACCGGGGCAAGGCACGCACCTTGATGCTCGCGGTGCACAACGACGGCAAGGCGGCGGTGGCGTCCGGCAGCCGCGACGAAATGGAAAACGCCGTGCGCAAATTGCAGGAAGCCGGTTTGTGGGCGACCTTGCAAAAGGGGGAATAGTCGAATGGATCGTGCGCCGCGTTTCGCGCGCAAGTCCGGTATTCGTGGCGTCAAATTCAAGGCGCGCCTCGAGCCCGCAGAGGCCGCCCTGGTCCGCGACGTCGTCTCCGGGGTGATGAAGCTGCTGTCCGACCGACTCGGCTCAGGCTCCCAGGACGAGCTCGCCGAGCTCACCGGCATCAAATCCGGAAACTCCGAACCTCCGGACTACGCGCCGCTGGCGCGGCTCATCCCCGACTTCTTCCCGCCGTCCGGATCCCCGCGCGCCCGGGAGTCCGACGCCGAGCGCTATGCCGGGCACGCCGAGAACTTTTCCGAGGGCGAGGACGCGGACAACATCGATTTTTCCGATGACGTCGCCGCTGCCTCCCCCGATTCGGCCGACACCGAGGCTGCGCAGGACGATCCGGCGGAGACCGAACGCGAGAACGCCGCGATGCGCATGCTGCACGAACCGGAGATCATCGAGGCCAAGCTCTACGCCGGGGAAGTGGTGATGCGCACGATCCCCGCCAAGGGCGGGGCGATCTCGTTGAACGAACAACAGGCCGAGTCCTGGCTGCAGGCGCTCAACGATGTTCGACTCGTGCTCGGGGAGCTCATCATGCGCGCAGAGCAGCCGCCCGGCTCCTCCGATTTCGGCTCCAACGGTTCGCCCAAGCCCGGCTGGTATCGCACGGGCGTACCCGAGGAAATGCCCGATCCGGACAGCCCGATGTTCCCCGCCTGGCAGGCGTACTACTGGTGCGCGATGATGCAGGACGACCTTTTACAGGTGATGATATGACCTTCGATCCAGGCGTCGGCACGGCTCGTACGTCGGCCGCCAAGAACCAGGCGCGCAAGGCGGGGCGTGGCCCCCGCGCGTCAGCGTTCATCGCGCTGGCCATCTTGGTCGCGGCGATGTGGGTACTCGAGGGCATCGACACCGTCCTCGGCGGCCGGCTCGACGCCGAGGGTGTACGACCGCTGAATACCGACGGCCTCACCGGCATTCTCCTTGCCCCTCTTCTGCACGCCGGCTGGGGGCACCTCATCGCCAACACCGTCCCTCTGCTTGTCGTTGGCGCGATCATCGCGCTCAGCGGGATCCGCACGTTCGCGCTCGTCACGGTCTTCGGTTGGGCGATCTCCGGGGTCATCACGTGGCTCATCGGTGGTGGCGGGGTGCACATCGGCGCCTCCGGGGTCGTGTTCGCCTACATCGTCTTCGTCATCGTGCGTGGGCTGTTCACGAGGGCTCCACTGCACATCATCGTCGGGATCATCGCGGCCATCTATTACGGCGTCGGCGTGCTCGGCGGGATGCTGCCCTTCGGCAACGACGGCATCTCCTGGCAAGGGCACCTCGGCGGGGCGATCGGGGGCGTGGTCGCCGCGTCGGCCCTCGGCCGCCGGCGTAGGAAACCGGTGCCGCGCGCGCAGGTCACGTCGGCATGAGCGGGACGTCCGACGTCATACCTGCTGGTGGCGCGGTTCCCGGCACGGGTCCGATCGGCATGTTCGACTCCGGGGTCGGTGGGCTGACGGTCGCTCGGTCGGTGATGGACCAGCTGCCAGGGGAGGGCCTGATTTACATCGGTGACACCGGGAACGGTCCGTACGGTCCGCTTCCGCTGGCCGAGGTGCGCCGGCACTCGGTGAAGATCGCCGACACGCTTGTAGAGCGCGGGGTCAAGGCGCTCGTGGTCGCGTGCAACACGGCGACCGCGGCGAGCCTCGACGTATTGCGCGAGCGCTACGAGGTGCCGGTGCTCGAGGTGATCAGCCCCGCGGTGCGGCGCGCCGTCGCGGCGAGCAAGAACGGGAAAATCGGAGTGATCGGCACGCAGGGCACCGTCGCCTCGGGCGCATACCAGCGGGCGTTCACCGCCGAGGGCGTCGAGGTGACCGCCGCGGCGTGCCCCCGATTCGTCGATTTCGTCGAGCGCGGCATCACCTCCGGTCGCCAGATCCTCGGCCTCGCCGAGGCGTATCTAACGCCGCTACGCGCTGCTGGGGTCGACACCGTCGTGCTCGGCTGCACCCACTATCCGCTGCTGTCCGGGGTGGTGCAGCTCGCCGTCGGCGCGGACGTGACGCTCGTGTCGAGCGCTGAGGAAACCGCGAAGGACGTGCTCGCCGTGCTCACCGAACGCGATGAACTCGCGCCGGATACGTCCCTTGGCGCCGACGTCGGCACTCACGTGCGACGCGAATTCCTCGCCACCGGGGACCCGTACCGCTTCGCCCATATGGCCACGCGCTTCCTCGGCCCCGGCGTCGGCTCGGTCGACCACGTAGAGCTCGGAACATAGCGAACGGCCTCTAACCGTCCCGGCTAACTTTTCCTACGCAGCCGAGCGCGGCGGTATTGCAAAGATCCCCGGGCGACATCTGGCACCATGGTTTTATGCAACTGACCGTCATCGGCAGCTCCGGGTCCCTCTCCGGGCCGCAGTCCACGGCGTCGTGCTACCTGGTGGAGATCCCCGGGTACCGGCCGATCGTCATGGACCTCGGCCCGGGCAGTATCGGCCGCCTGCAACGTCACATCGACCCCGGCAGCGCGACGGTCTTGCTCAGCCATCTGCACGCCGATCACTGCCTGGACATGCCGGCGCTATTGGTGTGGCGGCGTTTCGGCCCGCACAGCTACAGCGAGCGCGCCGAGGTATTCGCCCCCGCTGGTGCGGACAAGAGAATCGGGCGCGCCTCGGCGGAGGACGCCGAATCGATCGACGATGTCTCGGACACTCTCGCAATGCACGAATGGGACCCCGCCAACCCGGTGGAGCTGCGCAACGAGGAGGGCGTGCTCGCCGCGACGGTGCGGACGGCGAAGGTCAACCACCCGCCGCTGAGCTACGCGCTGCGCTTCGACACCCCGTACGGCGCGTCTCTGACCTACTCGGGAGACACCGCGTTCTGCCAGGACCTCATCGACCTTGCCACCGGCTCCGACGTGCTGCTGTGCGAGGCGTCGTGGGAGCACCCGGGCGAGCACCCCGAGGGAATCCACATGTCCGGGCTCGAAGCGGGGCGCACGGCCCGTGAGGCAGGCGTGAGTCTCCTCGTGCTCACCCACATCCCGCCGTGGACCGACGCCGACGCCGTCGAGGCAGAGGCACGCGGCGAATTCGATGGCGAGATTCTCGTCGCCACGCCCGGACTGAGCTTCGCGCTCGACTACTAGCCGCCACCACCGGCGATCGGCGACGGGCGGTCGCTAGGGTGGATGCGTGAGCAATTTACGAGCAGACGGTAGAACCGCAGACCAACTCCGCCCGGTGTCCATCACCCGCGGATTCACCTCCCACCCGGCCGGCAGCGTGCTGGTCGAGTTCGGCCAGACCCGCGTGATGTGCACCGCGAGTGTCGAGCAGGGCGTTCCGCGCTGGCGCAAGGGCTCGGGGCTCGGCTGGCTGACGGCGGAGTACGCGATGCTTCCCGCCGCCACGCACGACCGCTCCCGCCGCGAATCGGTCAAGGGGAAGGTGTCCGGAAGGACGCAGGAGATCTCCCGCCTCGTCGGCCGCTCGCTGCGCGCCGCCATCGACCTGTCCGCGCTGGGCGAGAACACCATCGCCCTCGACTGTGACGTGCTGCAGGCAGATGGCGGAACCCGCACCGCGGCGATCACCGGCGCCTACGTCGCGCTCGCCGACGCCGTTACGTGGCTGCAGTCCGCGGGTAGCGTCTCCGGCAACCCGCTCACCGGTCATGTCGCAGCGATCAGCGTCGGCGTCATCGACGGCGAGGTGCGCCTCGATCTTCCCTACGAGGAGGACTCCCGCGCAGAAGTCGACCTCAACATCGTCGGTTTCGACGGCGGCAAGCTCGTCGAGGTACAGGGCACCGCCGAGGGCGAGCCCTTCGATCGCGACGCGATGAGTGCGATGCTCGACCTCGGGCAGAACGGCATCGACGAGCTCATCGCCGAGCAGAAGCGCGCCCTTGACGCCCCCTACCCGGGGGAGCTGCCGTCCCCGGTCAAGCGATGAGCGACACCACCACCACACCTGGCCCGGCCGCGCCGGTGAAGGTCCTCGTCGCCAGTCGCAACGCGAAGAAGTTGCGTGAGCTTCGGCGCGTACTCGACGCCGCCGGTATCTCGGGTATCGAACCGGTCGGTCTCGATGCCGTGCCCGAGTATCCCGAGGAACCGGAAACCGGCGCGACTTTCGCCGAGAATGCGCTGATCAAGGCGCGCTCCGGCGCTGCCGCCACCGGTCTCGTGTGCCTCGCCGACGACTCGGGCCTGGCCGTAGATGCGCTGGGCGGCATGCCCGGCGTGCTCTCGGCTCGCTGGTCGGGACGCCACGGCGACGACGAGGCGAACAACGACCTCCTTCTCGCGCAGCTCGGCGACGTCCCGGACGAGCGCAGGGGCGCCGGGTTCGTCTCCGCCTGCGCGCTGGTCGTTCCTGACGGCGGAGCCCGCACTCCCGCGGCCGAAACCGTTACCGAGGGACGCTGGCCGGGTTCGGTGCTTCGTGCGCGCCAGGGCGACGGCGGATTCGGCTACGATCCGATCTTCCTGCCCGAAGGCTCCGAACGCTCGGCGGGCGAGCTCGCGCCCGAGGAGAAGGACGCCGCCTCGCACCGCGGCCGCGCGCTACGGGCCCTGGTTCCGGCTCTTCGCGCTCTCGCCGCAGGGGAGGCGCTGCCCACGTAGTATGCGGGGTTAACAGGAGGTCAGAAGGAAATGGAAAGCTTTTTCCTCCGGCGTCGTGAGAAACCCTCGAGTGCGAGCAACGCCGCCCCAGACTCGGTGACCGCCGAGAGTCGCGATCCGGGTCGCAGCATGCCGGCCGAGCACGCCGGAGCGCACCGAAAGAAACACGAGCGAATCCGCTTCTTCATGACGGGGATCATCGCCACGGCCATCTTCGCCGCCGTGGGACTTTGGGGCGAATGGGCGGTGGCCCCGGCGGCCGGTTGGGCGGTCGCAACGATCTTCCACAGCGTCGACATCCGTGCGCGAATCGGATGGATGGGCCCCGATGAGACCGAGGCCCATGCGGCCGTCGAAGACCCCTCCCGCGCCGTCCGTGAGGTTCTGGTCCTGACGGCGAACGTCATCTCCCTTGTGGCCGTCGTGCTGCTCATCGTCGAGGTCGAGCGAATCGAGGGGTGGACGAAGCTCATATTCGCCGTGATCGCGCTCGTCACGGTCGCCTCCTCGTGGGTGCTGCTACACACCATCTACACACTGCGATATGCAGAGTGCTACTACGGTTCGAACCCGCCCGGCGGAATCGATTTCGGATCCGACGATTTCCCCAGCTACCTCGATTTCGCCTATTTCTCCTTCACCATCGGGATGACGTATGCGCCCGCCGACTCGGTAACCTCCTCCGAGATCCGCCAAATCGTTTTCGGGCACGCGATCATGTCGTTCCTATTCGGCACCGGAATCCTGGCCACCGCGATCAGTCTCGTTGTCGGCCTGTTCTAGCTTTGCCACGATGAGAGAATGACAACGCCACGACATGATCATCCGCTGAACATCAAGATCGGGCGCGAGGAGCTCGTCATCCGGCAGCGTTACGAGGTCGTGAGCATCTGCAACGACATCGTCATCGCCATATGGTTCATCGTCGGTTCGATGCTCTTCTTCTCCGAATCGACCACGTTCGCGGCCACCTGGTTGTTCCTCATCGGCAGTGTGCAGATGATGATCCGTCCGGGAATTCGTCTGGTCAGGCGCGTGCATCTGCAAAAAATCGGGACGCAGACGAGCCACGAGACCGCCATGGATTTCTAGCACCTCCGACGTCATAAATGACAAAAGCCGGGCACGGCGCGCGAGGCGCCGGCCCGGCTATCGCCCTTGGCGTGGGCTGGGTTGGGATGTCTAGATTTATTCGATCCCGATGGAGCGCTTGGCATCGGCGATCTCGGCCTTCGCCTCGCGCGCGCGGATGTGCTCGAAGTAGAACGACAGGAACGGGATCGTGCCCGCGAGGCAGGTGATGATGATCTTGCCCCAACCCCAACGGATCTTTATGCCCAGATCGAGGGTGCACAGAAGATAGACGAAGTACACCCAGCCGTGCGCCGGCGGGATGAAGTTGGTCCAGTCCGGCATGTCGACCTTGAGGATGTACTTGAGCACCATCTCGCCGACGAGGATGAGCAGCCACACACCGGTGATCCACGCGAGGACGCGGTAGCGGGTCAGCGCATTATTGAGCTTGCGCAAACGGTGCGCCGGATCTTTGACCAGCACATTTTCTTCGCTGGGCGTGTGGTTTTCGGGCGTGGTCAACTGGGTTCCTTTCGGGTGGTGCTTCCGGCACCGCTGTGGGCTGGGCTAGCCCCGCGAGTCTTCCTTGTTGCCCGGCTCGGTGTCGAGCGAGGACAGGTACTGGTTGTATTCCACAAGGCCGGGATCGACCTCGTCCTCGATGTCCTCGGCGCGCGGACTTGGGCGCTGGGGGAGGAAACTCGCCGGGATCTCCGTCTGCACCCCGTCCGCGCGGCGGCCCGATTCGGCCGAGGCACGGTACTTGTCGTGAATCGAGCGCCCCATGCGCTCCTCGTTCTCGCGCTCGTCCTCCAGCCGCACGAAACGGCGGTAGACGAAGACGAGGAACGCGGCGAAGAACGGCCATTCGAAGGCGTAGCCGAGATTCATGAACGTGCCCTGGGAGGAGCTCCAGCGGCTGAGCTGCCAGTAGCCCATGGCGAGGCAGACGATGGATCCGAGGACGACGAGCGCGATGAGTGCCTTGCGATTGTGTTTCGGCGCCTTTCGGGACTTCGGCGGCTTCTCCAACAAGAGCGGATGCACCCCGCCACCGGCTACCGCATTCGGTGCCGCGGAGTGAGGTTCCTGGTGAGAGCGAACATCCGACACACGTTTAACGTTACCGCCTACAGGCAAGTATGCTAATTCCGGTCGGACACCCCAAGGGGTGCTTTCGGCACGGCCGCCCGCAGCGGCCGCGCGCCCGTGGCGGAATTGGCAGACGCGCTGGATTTAGGTTCCAGTGTCTTAGGACGTGGGAGTTCAAGTCTCCCCGGGCGCACACTTCACCGTTGTTCTCACATCCATGGGGGGGAGCACATGGCATTCTTCACCATCGGGCATTCGACACGAACGATCGACGAATTTCTCGGGCTGTTGCGCGAGGCCGGGGTCGACCTCCTTGTTGATGTGCGGCGGCTGCCCGGTTCGAATCGCCATCCCCAGTTCAACGCCGATGCGCTGTCGAGGTCGTTGGACGATGCGGGCGTCGGGTACACGCGGATCGAGGAACTGACCGGGCGGCGTGGGCGCGATAAGGAAGTGCCGTTCGACGTCAACGGGTTCTGGCGGAACCGCAGCTTCCATAACTACGCCGATTGGGCGATGACGTCGGAGTTCCGCGCGGGCCTGGACCGGCTACGCTCGGCCGGGGAGGACGCGATTCCTGCCGTTATGTGCTCGGAGGCGGTGTGGTGGCGGTGTCACCGCCGGCTGATTGCCGACAACCTCCTCGCCGCCGGCGAGGACGTGCGCCACATCATGCGTCCGGGCGTGATCGAGCACGCCGAGCTCACACGCGGAGCCGTCGTGGACCCCGAGACCCGGCAGGTGACGTACCCGGCCAGTGGAGGCGAGGCTTAGACCAGCCCCAGCTTGCCGGCTGCGTATACAGCCTCGGCCCGGCGCGTGCTTCCGAGCTTGCGCATGATGTTGCCGACATGGAATTTGGCCGTTGCGGCGGAGATGAATAGTTCCTCGCCGATCTGCTTGTTGGACCGTCCGAGCGCAAGGAGGTTGAGCACCTCTCGCTCGCGGCCGGTGAGTTCGTGGCTGCGCGGCTCCTCTGTTCCGTGTAGTCCGCGGACGATGGCCGTCGAACTGCGGGGGTCGAAGAAGCTTCCCCCGGCCTTGAGGTCCCTGATCGCGTTGACGACCGATGAGGTGTCGACGTCCTTGACGACGTATCCCTTAGCGCCGCGGCTGATCGCATCGAGGATGAGCTGGTCGTCGAGAAAGGTCGTGAGAATGAGTACCGCGACCTGCGGCTGTGACGCCACGATCTCCGAGCACAGCGCGAGCCCCTCCGCATCGGAACCGGCGGAGAGCTTGAGGTCGAGGACCGCCACATCCGGGCTCAGCGCCTGGACGAGGCGCATCGCGGATTGCGGGTCCGAGGCCTCGCCGACGACTTCGATATCGCGTTCCCGCTCGAGGAGTGCGCGAAGACCCTGTCGCACGATCGCGTGATCGTCGACCAGGACGACGGTGATGAGATCGGTGCTCATGGGGTTTCCCTTTCGGTGATCTCGCGGGGGACGGCGACCCGAACCTGCAGGCCACCGAGATTGGACCGGCGTAGCGAGAACGTCGCGCCGATCTGTTCCGCGCGGTGCGCCATGTTCGCCAGACCCCGATGCCCGACGGTGCCGTTAGACCCTTGCTCGATACGCAGAATCTGCCGCAGGGCCCGCGGATCACCCATGCCGTCGTCAGCAACGGAAAGGACGAGGCCGTTCTCGGATGAACTCACCCGAACCTCGACCTTCGAGGCCTCGGCGTGGGTGGCGACATTGAACAACGCCTCGCCGGCGATGCGGGCGAGTTCGTGCTCGAGCTCGTTCGCCACGCCCCCGTAGGTCCCTTGGACCCGCACCGCGATATCGAGTTGGGAGCGGTAGCCGGCGGCGACCTCCTCGAGCACCTCGGCGAGAGTGGCCGGGTCCTCTCCGCGCTCGGTGTGGTGCAACGCGTAAATCGCCGTGCGGAGCCGATGCAACGCGTCCTGGGTCAGCCCCTTCGCCTGGTCCAGACGCGATGTGATGTGCCCGGCATTGCAGTCGAGCTCGGCCGAGTCGAGGCGGGCAAGGTCTACCGCGAGCCCGGCGCTGAGCACGATCTGGCTGACGGAATCGTGGAGCTCGCGGGCGATGCGGTGGCGTTCGGAGTCGATGAGCGCACGCTGATCCGCGGCGACGAGTTGTTTGCGCGTGAGCTGGAGCTGGGTCGCGCTGCTCGCGAGGTCACTGGCGTAGGTCGCGACCTCGTCGTAGAGGATGCCGGCGCGGCGCTGGAGATCGACGCCGGACTGGTAGAGCTCCGCGGTGCGCAGCGCGACCGCCGCCTGATTGGCGAGGATGCGCAGCAACGACAGGTCGTCCGGCTCGGGGTTGCCGTCGAGCCCGTGACTCACGACGAGGCTGCCGATCTGCTCGCCCTCGATCCGCAGGGCGATGCGCACCCAGTGGCCCTCCATCGTCCGATGCTCGGCGCCGGCGCGGAGCGCGGCGAGCTCGGAGCCCACATGCTCGGGAAGCGCGTCCTCGCCGCAGGGCCTGCCCGCCTCGTCGACGACGACGAATCTTGGTTGAGCCCACGGCAGACGGCCGTCGCGGAGACCGAGCATGCTCCACGTGGCGACAAGCTGCTCGCCTGCGGCGCGTGCGATTTCCTCCATGATCTCGCGCGGGCCCTGGCTGGTTCGGACGAGAGCTCGCGAAATGGAATCCAACGCCCGCACCGTGCGCTGCATGCGTTCGTCCGAGCGAACGAATTCGCGGTAGTAGGACCGTTTGCCGGAGCGCACGCCGGTGAGGCGTGCGAGATCGTTGGTGGCCTGGGACCGGGCCATCGCCGCTACATCGCCGCGACGAACAGACGGTGCACGTCGTTTTCGTCGGCCAGTCGGGGATTGGTGGTCAGGCACGCATCGTGGAGTGTCGATTTGGTGAGCAGGGGAATGTCCGCTTCGGTGACCCCGAGGGCCGCGAGGCCCTTCGGCACGCCGACCCGGTCCGCGAGGGACCGAATATAGGCGGCGAGCGCGCGGGCCATCTGCTCCACCGGTGCGCGCGACTCGGACAGGCCGAACACTTCCGCCAGGGGCCTGTAGCGCTCAGGGGAGCCGAGTGCATTGAAGCTGACGACATGGGAGAGCAGCACCGCGTTGACCACCCCGTGCGGGGCGTCGATGAGACCGCCAACCTGATGGCTCATCGCGTGCGTGGCGCCGAGGATCGCGTTGGAGAACGCCATTCCCGCCTCCAGGCTCGCCTGTGCCATCGCGCGGCGGGAGGTGAGGTCCTCCGGCGTCTCCAAGGTCCGCACGAGGTGGCTGTCGACGAGGCGGACGGAATTAAGTGCGTGCAGGTCCGAGAGAGGATTGTGGGCCAGGGAGACGAATGCCTCGATCCCATGAGACAGGGCGTCGAGACCCGTCGCGGCTGCCAGGTCGACCGGCATCGTGGTGAGCAGACGGGGGTCGGTGATGGAAATATCGGGGACAAGGGCACGGCCGAGGATCGTGACCTTGATGTGGCGCTCGGTATCCGACACGACGCAGAACTGTGACACGTCCGCCCCGGTACCCGCTGTCGTCGGCGCCATGATCATCGGCGGGATGGGATGGGAGATCTGATCCACGCCCTCGAAGTCGAGAATCTTTCCGCCATTGCCGGCGAGAATCGCCACGCCCTTCGCCGCGTCGATCACAGAACCGCCACCGATGCCGATGATGACATCGGCCCCGGAATCGATGTACTCCTCGTAGCCCCGCTGGATCTCGTGCTCCTTCGGGTTCGGGGTGACATCGGTCCACAGCTGCGGCCGCAGACCCTCGCGGCGCAGATAGTCGAGTGTTTCCTCGGTCCATCCGGCGGCGGACACCCCGGAATCGCTGACGACGAACGGCCTGCGCGCGCCCAGCCTGACTGCCGCAAGACCAATCTCCGCCAATGAATCGGTGCCGAAAACGACCTCTGGTGCATGGAACTTGACCGGCTGTGCGGCGTCTTCTCCCCACATGCCCTCGGTTGTTTCGGGCGTGCCTTCGTTCATCTCTCACCTTCCGAGACGGGAATAGGCCGTCACACCAGATCGGTACGACCTCGTAGCTAC
>NZ_DYXM01000217.1 GCF_020742175.1 Dietzia timorensis | reverse complement strand
TCGGGTCGCCCGGAATGAACGGGCGCGAGTCGGCGGCGAGAGGTTGGAGCACCGTCGCGCAGGCGACAGCCGCGCCGCCCGTCATTCCCGTCGGGCCGATGAGGTCCGAGGCGACGACGCTGACCGTGCGCGCCGGGTGTGCTCTGCGGGCCTCGATGAGCTCCTGCCGGATGCGGCCCTTTTCCTCTCGCGGACTGAACTCCGCGCCCTCGCGAAGATTTTCGGCCTCCCCGATGAACCCGTACATCGACTCCGGAAACACGACGGGGATGCCGACCCGAGCCGCTGCGTCGAGCACGGAACGCTCGCGCCCGGGAAGATCGCGGCGCCAGGCGCGGGAGTCATAGTCGGTGTGGAAGCACGCGAGGATCGCGTCGGCCGATGCTGCGGCGCCGGCCACCGCGTCGGCGTCCGCGACGTCCCCGGCGATGCGCGTGATCGCCTCGGCGCCGGTACCGCAGCGTGCGCGGCTCGCTGATTCGTCGACGGCCGAGCGCCGGAAGATTGTGACGGTGTCGCCGCGCTCCAGCGCGGCGGAAACGATTTCGCGGCCGATCTGGCCTTCTCCGATGACGAGGTAATGCATGATGAGCGGCTCCGATCGATTGGGAGGAGAAACGAGAGCGGTGCTCTCTGAATTCGAGTAAACACCCGACTCTGCTAAATTTCAAGAGCAGTGCTCTCTATTTTGGAAGGTGGTGTTGCCGGTGGTCGAGAAGGTAGGGAAGCGCGCGGCGGCGCGCGAGGAGACGATGCGGCGCATCCTCGAGGCCGGCCGGGCTCAGCTCGACCGTGACGGCGTCGAGGCGCTGAGCCTGCGCGAGGTCTCCCGCGAGATCGGAGTCGTGTCCTCGGCGGTGTACCGGTACGTGAAGAGCCGCGACGAGTTGCTCACGATGCTGGTCGTGGACTGCTATAACGACGTCGGCGATGCCGTGGACGCCGGAGATGGGGCGGCGGCGGACGAGAATGCGAAACGGCGATATATCGAGGTTGCCGGGCGGATGCGCCGCTGGGCGGCCGCGCACCCCGAGAGGTGGACTCTGCTCTACGGCACCCCGGTGCGCGGCTATGCCGCGCCGTCCGAACAGACGAACGAGCCCGGAACGCGGGTGCTCGCGCGGTTCATGGAGATCGCGGGCCAGGCGGAGGGGGAGGGGCACGGCCGCCGGTTCGAGGTCGACGAGGGGCTCGAGGGATTTCTCGCTGCCGAGCAGGAGCAGTTCGGCACCTCGCTGCCTGCAGGCGCGATGGTCGTCGCGGCGTCGCTGTGGTCGGGAACCGTCGGCGCGATCACCGCGGAGCTGTTCGGCCAATGGGGGCCCATGGACGCCGCGATCCGCGAGGGGATGTTCGCCGCTCAGGTCCGCGCGCTGTCCACGCTTCTCGGTGCCGAGTGAAAGTGGGGGCGAGACACTCTTCGTGACTCCGACGTCATGTATGGAAGTGCCCCGCAGGTCGGGGAGAGGGTAACGTCGGGAAGGTTACGAGACGATAAACTCGGGGCCGTATCGAGGCTTGGCGCGCCGTGCCGGGCGCCGCGTTTAACGCGTGCGGCTAAATTGAGAGAAGTACGACGGTTCGGCCGGGTCACCGCCCGAATGCACGCACCCAACGGGGAAGTTTGGAGGCCGCCACATAATGGCAGAGCACGAGATGACCGTCGCACAGGTGCGCGACTGGCTGCGCAAGTGGGTCGCCGACGCGACCGGCCAAGACGTCGCGAGCATCAACGACGACTCCGCGCTCGAAAGCTACGGCCTGTCCTCCCGCGATGCGGTGACTCTGTCCGGCGAGCTCGAGGAGCTGCTCGGGCGCACGCTCGACGCCACCGTCGCCTACAAGTACCCGTCGATCTCGACGCTGGCCGAGTACCTCGTCGAGGGGCCGGGCGCCGAGGACACCGCCGCGCCCGTCGCCGCCTCGATCTCCGTCGGCGTGACCGGTGCGCCGGAAGACCGTGAGATCGCGATCGTCGGCATCGCCGCGCGCTTCCCCGGCGGCGCAAACGACCCGCAGTCCATGTGGGACCTGCTCGCCGCCGGCGAGGACGGCACCTCCGAGCGCCCCGCCGAGCGGTGGCGGGAGTGGTCCGCCGACGCCCACGTGCAGAAGATCTTGTCCGAGGCGCCCAGCCGCGCTGGCTGGCTCTCCGAGGACCAGGTCAAGGACTTCGACGCCGAATTCTTCGGGATGAGCCCCCGCGAGGCCGAGATGGTCGACCCGCAGCAGCGCCTCGCGCTGGAGCTCACGTGGGAGGCGCTGGAGAACGCGCACATTCCCGCGAACGAGCTCAAGGGCGAGCAGGTCGGCGTGTTCGTCGGCTCATCCTCCGCCGATTTCCAGTCGATGATCGCCGCCGATTCCGAAGCCGCGACCCCGTACGCGGTGACGGGTTCGCAGAGCTCGATCATCTCCGGGCGCGTGTCCTATACCTACGACTTCCGCGGGCCGTCGCTCACGCTCGACACCGCGTGCTCCTCGGCGCTCGTCGCGGTGCACGAGGCCGTTCAGTCGCTGCGCGCCGGGCAGTCCGACGTCGCCGTCGCCGGTGGCGTGAACATGATGATCGCCCCCGCCGCGACGATGGGTTTCGCCAAGACCGGCGCCGCTCTGTCACCGGACGGGCGGATCAAGGCATTTTCCTCGGACGCCGACGGCATCTGCCGCGCCGAGGGTGGCGGCCTCCTCGTGCTCAAGCGCCGCGGCGATGCGGAGCGCGACGGGGATCCGATCCTCGCCGTCATCAACGGTTCGGCGGTCAATTCCGACGGGCGCTCCAACGGTATGACCGCCCCGAACCCAGAGGCGCAGGCGCAGGTCCTCGCAAACGCGTACGCCGACGCCGGCATCGATCCGACCACGGTCGATTACGTCGAGGCGCACGGCACGGGGACGATCCTCGGGGACCCGATCGAGGCGAACGCGCTCGGCGCGGTCCTCGGCAACGGCCGCTCGGGCCAGGCGCCCACGCTGCTCGGCTCGGCCAAGACCAACTTCGGCCACCTCGAGTCCGCAGCGGGCGCCGCCGGGCTGCTCAAGGTCGTGCTCTCCATGCAGCACGACGAGCTGCCGCCGACCATCAACTTCGCCGGCCCCAACCCGTACATCGACTTCGACGCCGCGCGCCTGTCGGTCGTGTCCGAGAAGGCCGCGTGGCCGCGCTACTCGGGCGCCGCGATCGCAGGCGTGTCCGGCTTCGGCTTCGGCGGCACCAACGCTCACGTCGTCCTCTCGGAGTACAACGCGCCCGCCGGTGGGGACTCTTCTACCGATGACGGCGGAGATGCCGAAACCGGCACGCCGTCCGCCGCCTCGGGCTCGATTGCCGAGTCCATGAAGGCCGACGCCAACGCGCGTTTCGAGGACATCGCCGAGCCCGCCTCTATTTTCGTAGTGTCCGGTTCGCTTCCCTCGCGCCGCCGCAAGGCCGCGACGCGGCTCGCCGACTGGCTCGAAGCCCAGGGCGACGACCTCGACCTCGCCGCGGTGTCCCGCACGCTCGCGCGGCGCAACCACGCTCGTTCGCGCGGCGCGGTGCTCGCCCGCACCCGCACCGAGCTCATCGAGGGCCTGCGGGCTCTGGCCAAGGGCATCGAGGCGCCCGGCGTGCTGTCCGCCGATTCGCCGGCCTCCAGCGGGGCGGTGTGGGTGTTCTCGGGCTTCGGCGCCCAGCACCGCAAGATGGCCAAGCAGCTGTATTCGGCGAACCCGATGTTCCGCCGCCACCTCGACGAGGTCGACCAGCTCATCGATTTCGAGGCCGGCTACTCGATCGTGGAGATGGTCCTCGACGACTCGCAGACCTACGAAGTCGAGAACTCGCAGGTGGGTATTTTCGCGATCCAGGTCGCGCTCATCAACACCTTCCGCGACCTCGGGGTCACCCCGGGCGCGGTGATCGGCCACTCGATGGGTGAGGTCGCCGCGGCGTACGCCTCGGGCGGCCTGCCGCTCGAGGAGGCCGTCCGCGTGATCTGCGTGCGCTCGCGCCTCATGGGCGAGGCCGAGTCGGCGGTGTCCGACGAGGACGCCGGCGCGATGGCACTCGT
Source organism: Dietzia timorensis (assembly GCF_020742175.1). Lineage (GTDB taxonomy): Bacteria > Actinomycetota > Actinomycetes > Mycobacteriales > Mycobacteriaceae > Dietzia > Dietzia timorensis_A. The sequence goes on along the minus strand of NZ_DYXM01000217.1, from coordinate 978 downwards.
CGAATACTCGGCCGAGGACGTCGCGAAGATCATCGAAGAGCACCCGGAGTTCGCCTCGATCGAGCCCGCCGTCTACGCGGCGCCGACCCACACCACGGTCGGCGGACGCGCCAAGCCCGTCGCCGAATTCGTCGCGTGGGTCGAGGAACAGGGCAAGTTCGCCCGTCAGCTGCAGGTGCGCGGCGCCGGCCACACCTCGGACACCGACATGCTCCTCGGCGATCTCGCCGCAGAGCTCGCGGGCCTCGACGCGCGCCCGCTCGAGGTCGGCCTGTTTTCCTCGGTCGACAAGGAAACCTTCTACCCGGCCGGCCACGAGCCGGTCCACGCGACCGACTACTGGGTCAAGGGCATGCGGCACTCGGTGTGGTTCACCCAGGCCGTGCGCACCGCCGTCGAGGCCGGGTACACGACGTTCGCCGAGTTCAACGCGAACCCCGTCGCGGGGATGAGCGTGCTGGCTACGGTGTTCGACGCCGGCCTCACCGAGCCCGCGCTCGTGCACACCCTCAAGCGCAAGGAATCCGAGGTCGACTCGCTCCTCGCCGCGCTGGCCACGCACTACGTCCACGGCCATCCCATCGACATGGGCGCCGTCGTCGACATGGTCTTCGGGCCCGCCTCGGACGCGCCCCCCGCCGCGATCCCCGCCGAGCGCGGCTACGCACCGGTGCCGGGAACCCGCTTCGAGCGCAAGCGCCTGTGGCCGAAGGTCACCATCGGCGGCGGATCGAGCGAGGGCGCGATGCCGGGCGCGCACGTCGCGCTTCCCGACGGGCGCCACGCCTGGCAGGTGCAGGCGCACGTCGTGCCCAGCGTCGACGCGCTCATCGGGCTGGCCGCGGCCGTCGTCGCGCCCGGCGCGAACATCACCGCGATCAACCGGCCCGGCGTGCTTCCTCCGTCTGGCGTCGTCACCACGACCCTGACCCCGCACCCGGGCGGCGCGAGCCTCCAGGTGCACGCGCACGGCGCGAC
>NZ_DYXM01000216.1 GCF_020742175.1 Dietzia timorensis | reverse complement strand
ATACGGCGGGCGATCTCCAGTCTGGTCCCGAGCCAGGAGAACTCCTGCGGGTCCGCGAGGATCTCCCGCATCACCTGGACGAGCCCCTGCTCGGCGACTGTCCGGGCCATCGCGGCCGCGTCCTCGTACGCCAAGGCCAGAAACAGCGCGTCCTTGTCGTCGAAGTGATGGAAGATCGCACCACGGCTCAGGCCGGTGGCCTCCTCGAGGCGACGCACGGTGGCGCCCTCGAAGCCGTACTCGGCAAAGCAGTCACGCGTCCCGGCGAGGATCTGGTAGCGCCGGGCGTCCATGTGGTCCTGGCTGACCCTGGGCATATGACAACTCTTTCTTCCGAATACACCACGGCGGTGCGAGGTTCTCCTCGTCGGGACGAGAGGAACCGCGCACCGCCGTCTCAGGTGAAGGGGTATCAGCCCTTGATCATGTTGCGCAGGACGAACTGCAGGATGCCGTCGTTGCGGTAGTAGTCCGCCTCGCCGGGGGTGTCGATGCGGACGGTGGCGTCGAACTCCACGGTGTCACCGTTCTGCTTGGTGGCCACGACCTTGACGGTCTTGGGCGTGGTGCCGTTGTTCAGCTCCTCGATCCCGGTGATGTCGAAGGTCTCGGTACCGTCCAGGCCGAGGGTCTCGTGCGATTCGCCCTCGGGGAACTGCAGCGGGATGACGCCCATGCCGATGAGGTTCGAGCGGTGGATGCGCTCGAAGGACTCGGCGATAACCGCCTGCACGCCGAGAAGGCGGGTGCCCTTGGCGGCCCAGTCACGCGAGGAGCCGGTGCCGTACTCCTTGCCACCGAGAACCACGAGCGGGATCTCCTTGGCTGCGTAGTTCTGCGCTGCGTCGTAGATGAACGCCTGCGGTGCACCCTCTTCGGTGAAGTCGCGGGTGTAGCCACCCGAGACACCGTCCAGCAGCTGGTTCTGAAGACGGATGTTGGCGAACGTTCCGCGAATCATCACCTCGTGGTTACCGCGACGGGAACCGAACGAGTTGTAATCGCGGCGAGCGACGCCGTTGGCATCGAGGTACTGGGCGGCGGGCGTGCCCGGCTTGATCGTCGAGGCGGGGGAGATGTGGTCGGTGGTGACCGAATCGCCGAGCTTCGCGAGAACGCGAGCACCCTTGACGTCGGAGACCGGAGCCGGCTCGAGTTCCATGCCGTCGAAGTACGGTGCCTTACGCACGTAGGTCGACTTGTCGTCCCACTCGAAGATCTTGCCCTCGGGGATCGGCAGGTTGCGCCAGCGATCGTCGCCCGCGAACACGTCGGCGTACTTCTCGGTGTACTCCTTGCGGGAGATCGAAGCCTGGATCGTGGTCTCGATCTCCTCGGTGGAGGGCCAGATGTCCTTGAGGAAGACATCGTTACCGTCGTTGTCCTTGCCGAGCGAGTCCGACTCGAAGTCGAAGTCCATCGTGCCCGCGATGGCGTACGCGATGACGAGCGGCGGGGAGGCCAGGTAGTTCATCTTGACGTCAGGGTTGATGCGACCCTCGAAGTTGCGGTTGCCGGAGAGAACGGCAGTCGCGGTGAGGTCATTGTCCTGGATCGCCTTGGAGATGTCCTCGGGCAGCGGGCCCGAGTTACCGATGCAGGTGGTGCAGCCGTAGCCGACCAGGTAGAAGCCGAGCGCCTCGAGGTCGGGCCAGAGCCCGGCGCGCTCGTAGTACTCGGTAACGACCTGCGAGCCCGGTGCCATCGAGGTCTTGACCCAGGGCTTGGCCTTGAGGCCGAGCTCGGCAGCCTTGCGGGCGAGGAGGCCCGCACCGATCATCACCGAGGGGTTCGAGGTGTTGGTGCACGAGGTGATCGAGGCGATCGAGACGATGCCGTGATCGAGGACGATGTTCTCGCCCTCATGCTCGAGCGCCGTGGGATTCGAGGGGCGACCTTCGGCGCCCGCCGAGGCGTCGGCGACGATCGCGTCGCCCTCGGAGAACGTGAGCTTCGCGGCGACGGGGTTGCTCTCCGGCTCGCCTCCCTCGGAGGCCATCTTGGCCTTGGCTGCGTCTGCGTCCTCGGTTTCGGAGACGTAGTTGTGGATGTCCTTGCGGAACGTCGCCTTGGAATCCGAGAGCTCGATGCGGTCCTGCGGACGCTTCGGGCCGGCGATCGAAGGAACGACCGTGGAAAGGTCGAGTTCGAGGTACTCGGAGTACTTGGGCTCCTCGGACTCGGGATCGAGCCACATGCCCTGTTCCTTGGCGTAGGCCTCAACGAGAGCAAGCTGGCTCTCCTCGCGACCGGTCAGACGCAGGTAGTCGATGGTGACATCGTCGATCGGGAAGATCGCGCAGGTCGAACCGAACTCCGGCGACATGTTGCCGATGGTGGCACGGTTGGCCAGCGGCACGGCGGCAACGCCGGCGCCGTAGAACTCGACGAACTTGCCGACGACGCCGTGCTGGCGAAGCATTTCCGTGATCGTGAGGACGACGTCCGTCGCCGTCACACCCGGCTGGATCTCGCCGGAGAGCTTGAACCCGACGACGCGCGGGATGAGCATCGAAATGGGCTGGCCGAGCATCGCGGCCTCCGCCTCGATGCCGCCGACGCCCCAGCCGAGCACGCCGAGGCCGTTCTCCATCGTGGTGTGCGAGTCGGTGCCGACACAGGTGTCGGGGTAGGCCTTCCCGTCGCGGACCATGATCGAACGCGCGAGGTACTCGATGTTGACCTGGTGGACGATGCCGGTGCCCGGGGGGACGACCTTGAAGTCGTCGAACGCGCCCTGGCCCCAGCGGAGGAACTGGTAGCGCTCGCCGTTGCGCTGGTACTCGATCTCGACGTTGCGCTCGAAGGAGTCGCTCGCACCGAACGCCTCGATGATGACCGAGTGGTCGATGACCATCTCGGCCGGGGCGAGCGGGTTGACCTTGTCCGGATCGCCACCGAGGTTCTTCACGGCCTCGCGCATCGTGGCGAGGTCAACGATGCAGGGCACGCCGGTGAAGTCCTGCATGATGACGCGGGCAGGGGTGAACTGGATCTCGGTGTCCGGGTTGGCGCTCGGATCCCAGTTCGCCAAGGCGTTGATGTGGTCCTTGGTGACGTTCGCGCCGTCCTCGGTGCGAAGCAGGTTCTCGGCGAGGACCTTCAGGGAGTACGGAAGCGATTCCGTTCCCGGTACGGCCGAAAGGCGGTAGATTTCGTAGCTTTCGTCGCCAACCTCTAGGGTTCCGCGAGCGTCGAAGCTGTTCTGGCTAGCAGTCACGTCGGCTCCACTCGTTGTTCGATTTGTTTCGTATGCATCTCCCGGGCAGGGAAGACGCGGAGGCAAAGCCGCCACCTCCGACAAGACCGAAGGGGCGTTCGCAAGCACCAATACTATTGTGTACCCACTTACCTCACGCTGCCGCCCAACCTACCAGTACGCCCGTTATATTTAAAGTCTCACCTGGCGGCGTGTCGGGCCTGTGGAACTTGTCATCGTCACCATTGGCGGCGCGCCAAACCTTGTACCAAGGCGTCGTCGTGGCACGATACGGACGTGGCAGATTTAGAGAACATCCCCAAGGCGGACCGCCCCCCGATGCCGTTGCTGGGCAACGACTGGATGGAGTGGGCGCAGTTCGACGAGGTAAATGCGGATTTGTCTGCCGGAAATATCTCAGCCCCCGATGAGCTTGTCGAAGGACTGGAGCCGGTCGTCGACCACGCGGCGAATAACGGGGTAGACCTCAGCATCGTCGTCACCGACCAGGAGATCGGGGTCTACTCGCAGGCACGCGACATGGCGACCCGGCTGTCGAACGACCACGAAGGCACGATCGTCGTGTTCACCCCCGATTACGTGGGATCACATTCGGACTCGATTTCCCGTTCGGTCCTCGAGGCGGGGCAGGATGATGCATACCGGGAGGACAATCCCATCGAAGCGGCCGCCGCTTTCGAGGCTCGGATCACCCAGCCGGCTCCGCCCTGGGGGATCTATGCAACTGGCACGGTAGTGCTCATCATCGTGCTCATCGTCGTATTCGTGCTGGCGATCAAGCGACGCGCCCAGGGCCAGTAGCCTGGCCGGTAGGGTGACGCAAGACCGCGAAGAATAAGGAGCACTCGTTTCGTGACAGACATATCTTCAAGCTCGTCCAGTTCACGCTCCTCAGGCGAGGATGACGCCAAGGTCCTGGAGCAGCTGCTCTATCAGGTCAAGAAAGTCATCGTCGGGCAGGACGCGATGCTCGAAATGGTTCTCGCGGGATTGCTCGCCCGCGGTCACGTACTCCTCGAGGGTGTGCCGGGTGTGGCAAAGACGCTGACGGTCGAGACATTCGCGAAAGTCATCGGCGGATCGTTCTCCCGTCTGCAGTTCACGCCCGACCTGGTGCCGTCCGATATCGTCGGCACGCGCATCTACCGTCAGGGGAGCGAGACCTTCGACGTCGAACTCGGCCCAGTGATGGCGAACTTCGTGCTCGCGGACGAGATCAACCGCGCACCGGCGAAGGTGCAGTCGGCGCTGCTGGAGGTCATGGCCGAGGGGCACGTCTCCGTCGGCGGCAACACTTTCGACGTGCCGAAGCCCTTCCTCGTCCTCGCGACGCAGAACCCCATCGAGAACGAGGGCGTATACCCGCTTCCCGAAGCCCAGCGCGACCGCTTCCTGTTCAAGCTTCTCGTCGACTACCCCTCGGCAGAGGAGGAGCGTGAAATCGTCTACCGGATGGGCAGCACTCCGCCGGAGGCCTCCCAGCTTCTCGATACCGATCAGCTCGCCACGATGCAGGCTCGGGTGCGCGAGGTATTCGTCCACCATTCACTGATCGATTACGTCGTGCGCGTCGTCGAGGCAACGCGTACGCCCGAGCAGTTCGGATTGAACGATGTGTCGCGGTGGCTTTCCTACGGGGCATCACCGCGAGCCACGCTCGGCGCCATCAGCGCAGCCCGTGCGATCGCTCTGATCCGCGGGCGCGATTATGTCGTTCCGCAGGACGTTGTCGACGTCCTTCCGGCCGTGCTCCGTCACCGCCTCGTACTCACATACGATGCGCTCGCCGACGAGGTCGATGCCGAGTCGATCATCGGTCACGTCCTGTCCGCGGTTCCGCTTCCGCAGGTATCCGCGTCGGGCGGGCCGAATCCGGTCCAACCTCACATGCCCGCCGCACCGGTGGGAGGACCTGGACGGCCCATGCCTGCGACCGGACAATCGCCTCAGGCTCAGCCCGGAGCCGCCGGACCCGCCGCATCTCGTCCCGAGAACGGCCCGCAGCATGCTGCCCACGATCGGCCGACCACGTGGGGACAGCAGGGCCCGCAGCAGAACCCGCAGGACTAGGGCCCAATGCGTTCGACTCATTCCGAGGAAGACCCGGACACGGCGCCGCGAGGTCGCGACACGGTACTGAGCTCGGCGAGCACCCGCGCGCGTATCGCCCGGCTCGAACTCACGGTGTTGCGAAAGATCGACGGTGTCCTGCTGGGCAATTATCAGGGTCTGATCCCCGGGCCCGGATCGGAACCGGGGGAGAGTCGCGAGTATCAGGTCGGCGATGACGTCCGCCTGATGGACTGGTCGGTAACGGCGCGCACCACGGTCCCTCACGTACACCAGACCATTGCCGACCGGGAATTGGAGACGTGGCTACTTGTCGACCTGTCTCCGTCCGTCGACGCCGGAAGCCATATCGACGAAAGCGGCAACGTGGTCACCAAACGTGACCTCGCGCTCGCCGCGTCCGCGACGTTCGGCCTGCTGGCCTCCAACGCGGGCAATCGCGTCGGCGTGGTGATCGTCGGTGGCGCGGACCCCGTGATCGTGCCTCCGTCGGCGGGCAAGGAACACGTTCGCAGCATTTTGGAGCTCGTGGCGACGACGCCGTCCGCCGTCATAAATGATGACCCGACGGACGACGAAGATGCCGCGCAGGCGGGGCAAGACGCGGGCCAGGGACGGGGAGGGAGCTCCGACGCCGGGGCGCAGAGCGGTGGTCTGCGCGGTCGGGCGGCGCGCGCCTGGCAGAGGATTAGGCCGCGCAAGCCTGATCGCCCTGAGCCGCACAAGGATTCCGGTATCGAACGTGGCGCCACGGCGCTGCGTGGCCTAGCACGCCGGCGCGGACTGATCGTCGTCATCTCCGATTTCCTCGGAGACATGGACTGGGAGCGCTCGCTGCGGGTGTTGTCGACGCGGCAGCAGATCGTCTCGGCGCGGGTCACCGATCCGCTTGACGTCGCGCTGCCGCAAATCGGCAATGTCTCGCTGCGCGATCCGGTCAGCGGGGAAGTGCTCGATGTCGATGTCAATGCCGAGCAGGCCGCCAACTACCAGTACGCGGCGCGACGGCATCGCCGCGAGGTTGTCACCGCGCTGCGCCACTGTGGTGCACCGATCCTCGCACTGCGGACCGACCGCGACTGGGTCCGCGACGTCATCGAGTTCGCCGGGATGCGCAGGCGCGGCGCCTTCCCCGACGGGGAGCGGGCGCTCGCCGATTTGGAGATGACCCCATGAAGTTGAGCGTGACAGATTTCCAACACCCGTGGTGGCTTCTGCTCATCGTCGTGCCCATCGCCCTCGCCGCCGGGTACGTGTTGGCGCAGCGCTCCAAGCGCAGGCGCAGTATCCGTTTCGGCAACATGCAGGCGTTGCGGGCGAGCCGCACCGATCGACGAAACTGGCTGGTCCATGTGCCTGCAGTGGCACTTGTCCTCGGCCTGGTGGCACTCGTCATCGCGCTGGGGGCGCCGCAGGCCGAGCAGCGCGAGGAACGAAACCGGGCGACCGTAATGCTCGTCATGGATGTGTCGCTGTCGATGGAGGCAACCGATGTGGCGCCCTCGCGGTTGCAGGCGGCGCAGATCGCAGCGAAGGATTTTGCCAACAATCTCACCGCCGGCGTCAACCTCGGCCTGGTGAGCTTCGCCGGTACGTCGAATCTCCTCGTCGCCCCGACCACCGATCGAGGCCCAGTCGAACGCGCCGTCGACGGGCTGGAGCTCGACCAGCGCACTGCGACCGGCGAGGCCATCTACTCCGCCACGCAGGCCGTCGAATCGTTCTCGGCGAGCCTCGGCGGACCCGATGCCGCGCCGCCCGCTCGTATCGTGCTCCTCTCCGACGGCAAGGAGACGATTCCACAGGATCCAAATGCCGAGCGCGGCGCATTCAGCGCGGCGCGTGCCGCCAAGGAGAAGGAGATCCCGGTGTCCACGATCTCCTTCGGCACAATCGACGGGTACGTCGAAATCGAAGGCACCAAGCAGACCGTCCCGGTGGACGACGCCTCCCTCGAGGAGATCGCGAACCTCTCCGGCGGCGAGGCTTATACGGCGTCGAGCCTGGAAGAACTCGATCAGGTGTACTCGACGCTCGAGGAACAGATCGGCTACGAGTACCGGTTGTCGGACGCGAGTCGTCCCTGGCTCATCGTGGGGTCGATTCTCGCCTTCATCTCCGCGGGTCTCTCCCTGAGCACAAGCCAGCGACTTCCGTAGAGGCAACCCGGGCCAACCGCCCCGCAGATGGCACGAGCACTCTACTCGTGCGTTAGGTTGGAGCCATGGCAGACACTGCACAAGACCCGTCAGGCTTCGTCGCTCGTTCCGTTCTCGTGACCGGCGGTAACCGCGGAATCGGCCGCGCCATCGCCGAGCGTCTACTCGCGGACGGTCACAAGGTCGCGGTCACCACGCGTGCCACCTCGGCCGGATCGGCACCCGAGGGTGCGCTCGTCGTCGAATGCGATATCACCGACTCCGTGTCGATCGACGCCGCCTTCACGACTGTCGAGGCCGAGCACGGGGCCGTCGAGGTTCTCGTCGCCAACGCCGGAACCAACAAGGACACCCTGCTCATGCGCATGAACGAGGCGGACTTCGCCGGGGTCGTCGACGCAAATCTCACGGGCGCATTCCGTCTGGCCAAACGCGCAAACCGCGCCATGCTGCGCTCGCGTTTCGGCCGCGTCATCTTCATCGGTTCGGTCGTGGGCCTCGCCGGCACTGCCGGGCAGGCGAATTACGCCGCCTCGAAGGCCGGGCTCGTCGGCCTCGCCCGCTCGATCGCCCGCGAGGTTGGTTCGCGGTCCATCACCGCCAACGTGGTCACCCCTGGCTTCATCGACACGGATATGACGGCGCAGATGCCGGAAAACGTCCGGGAGCAGGCGCTGGCGGCGATCCCTATGGCACGTTACGGCCGGCCGGAGGACGTCGCGGGAGTCGTGTCATGGCTCGCCGGTGACGATTCCGCGTACGTCAATGGCGCTGTGATCCCCGTCGACGGGGGACTCGGAATGGGCCATTAACCGGGCGGTCCACGGATTCGGCATTCACACTCGAAATATCAAAAGGGGAGACCATGGGCTCGGCACTTGACGGCAAGACAATTCTCATCACCGGAGTCATCACCGACGCGTCGATCGCATTCAGCATCGCCAAGAAGGCGCAGGAGGAGGGTGCGAACGTCATCCTCACCGGGTTCGGCCGCGTGTCGCTGGTCAAGGCGATTGCGAAGCGTCTGCCGGAAACCCCGCCGGTTGTCGAGCTCGACGTGCAGAACGAAGAGCACCTGTCCACGCTCGCCGAACGCCTACGCGAACACACGGACCACATTGACGGCGTGGTGCATTCGATCGGCTTTGCCCCGCCGAGTGCAATGGGAGATGGTTTCCTCGACACCTCGTACGACGACGTCTCCACGGCCATCGAGATCTCCTCGTATTCCTACGCGGCACTCGCGAAGGCAGTACTGCCGCTCATGTCGAGCGGTGGATCGATCGTGGGCATGAACTTTGACCCGCGCACCGCAATGCCGTTCTACAACTGGATGTCGGTAGCCAAGAACGCCCTCGAGTCCATCAACCGCTATGTGGCGCGGGAGCTCGGCCCGAAGGGAATTCGCTCCAACCTCGTGTCTGCCGGCCCGATCAAGACGCTCGCGGCCAAGTCCATCGCCGGTTCCGCCATCGGGGACGGAAACGAGCTCGACCAGCTTCAGACCGAATGGGCCAAGCGTGCCCCGCTCGGTTGGGATGTCAACGATGCCGCTCCGGTCGCGGCGACCGTCGTCGCCGCGCTGTCCGACCTCATGCCTGCGACCACCGGAACGGTGATCTACGCCGACGGAGGCTTTGGTTCCGTTGCCTTCGCCTGAGAACACGTCTTTCACTCCCACCACCCCGGCCCCGACCCTCACCCCGTCAGCGGCAGGGAGCGGACCCGTCGACGCGCTGATCCTGCTGTCGTTCGGCGGGCCGGAGTCGCCCGAGGACGTCATGCCCTTTCTCGAGAACGTGACCCGCGGGCGGGGGATTCCGCGCGAGCGGCTCGAAGAGGTTGCCGAGCACTACTATCACCTCGGCGGCAGAAGCCCACTCAACGACCTCAACCTCGAGATCATCGAGAATATCCGCGCCGAGCTGGCGGCGCGCGGACGTGAGCTTCCGGTGTTCTTCGCCAACCGCAATTGGGCGCCTTACATCGAGGACGTCACCGCAGAGCTCGCCGAGCGAGGAATCGCCAGGGCAGCGGTGTTCGCGACGTCCGCGTGGGCCGGATACTCCGGGTGCGGCCAGTACCACGAGGACATCGCGCGCGCCCGCGCCGCGGTGGGTGACAGTGCTCCGGAGATGATCAAGCTGGGACAATTCTTTTCGACCGAGAAGTTCATCTCCACATTCGCCGCTGCAACGAGGGCACAACTCGAAGCCGCCCGCGACGCCGGAGAACGGCCACGACTCGTCTTCACCGCCCATTCCATCCCCTTGTCCGCCGACAAGGCCGCCGGCCCGGGCGAGGAGAGCCGAGGGCTCTACAGCCGTCAGGTCCGTTCCACGGCGGAACTCGTTGCCTCGGCGGTCGGCGTGGACGATTTCGACCTCGTCTGGCAATCGCGTTCCGGACCGCCTCAGGTCCAGTGGCTCGAGCCCGACATCGTCGACCATGCAACTGCACTGGCTGATGCGGGGGAGACCTCGCTCGTCGTGTGTCCCATCGGGTTCATCTCCGACCATGTCGAGGTCGTGTGGGATCTCGACAACGAACTCGCCGAGGAGTGCGAGTCGCTCGGAGTCTCCCTGAGGCGCGTCGCCACTCCCGGAGACACCCCTGAGTTCGCTCGCCTGGTGCTCGATCTCCTCGCCGAAGTCGAAACCGGCACGGGCCCCGAACGGCTCGGAGAAGTGCCGTCTTACGGGTGCCGCGCCAACGGCGTCTCGTGTGGGACCGCGTGCTGCGACATCCCCGGCCGTCGTTAGTTCGCCCAGGACTGGGCGTTCGGATCCCGGTACGCCGGGGAGTTCGCCGATCCGGAACGTGCCCGGAACTGCTCGAGCTGTTCGGCCGCGAAGCCGGACACCGCGGCCCTTCGTGCAAGGTTGACGGCGGACTGAAGCTTCCACAAAGCCGGCTGTTGTTCCGCGGGCGCTCCTCGCCGCGATTCCGCGGCGTTGGCCATCATCCTGATGTTCTCGATCGTGTCGGCGCGCTCGATGAGCTGCGCCGCGCGGCCACCGAACGCCGAAGGTAAATCGGTGGGCATGTTCTCCGGCATCGCCGGTGCGGAACCTTCGCCCGCTCTGAAGGCACCGGAGGACGCGGCGATGATCTCCGCGGCCCCGTGAACCGAATCGGTGAGCTCGGCCGTGGCGTGCGAGATCGACGGCGCCTGTGGCGCCATCGGCACCTCGGAGAACAGCCGTACGTTCCAGACGTGTTCCGTGCGGGCCGGGGGAATAGCCACCACCGCCGTCATACTTGAACGGGGTTCGCGCAGTATGACGACGCCGCCCTGTGACATCGCGTGGGCTGAGAGCTCGGAGTGCGGAGGCAGCGCCGACAGGTCTCCGGCAGTGGCGGGCGCGAGGGTGAGCACTTCGGCGGCTTCTACAGATGTATCGGAGGCGGCGATCGCGCGGAGCAGGAGCACCGATTCCGTGTACAGCTTCCCGACGTCGAGCATCGCCGTACCATCTGCCGCGCCCAGCTCGGCGCGGAAGCGCTCCCAGTGCGCGCCCTCCGCGGACAAGTCTCGGCCGAAACCGTCGCCTAGCGCGACTTTCGCGAGCGGGGATGCCCCGAGAAGGGCGTGGATTCCGGCATCGATCGCCGCACCTCCCCAGGCTGCGGAGGGCAGGTGCGCGGCGAAAGTGGGCAAACAGGTGTGCATCGGCGACAACGGTACGCCTGTCGCGTGTCATCACGCAGCTCGGAAGGGGGCCGACGTAATATTTGGTGCCATGGCTGATCGATACGGACGTGACGTTCTCTCCACCCCGCGACGGTCGAAGCGCGATTTTCGCGTAGTCGCCGCCGAGAAGGATCTCGTCGTCGAGGATGCACTCAGCGGCTTTTGTGGGGCGATTGTCGGCGTGACTCGCAACCCCGATGGGGAGTTCGCGCAGCTCGAGGACCGTCACGGGCTGATCAGGCTGTTCAAGATGCGTCCGGGTGGGTTTCTCATCGATGGGGAGACAGTGACCCTGGAAAAGCCCAAGCCCAAGAAGCAGGGACCGGTACGCACGGCTTCGGGTTCCCGCCGGGTAGAGGGTCTTCGCGCCAGGACGGCTCGGGCGGGGCGCATCTGGGTCGAGGGACTGCACGATGCCGCGCTGGTCGAGAAAATCTGGGGCCACGACCTGAGGGTCGAGGGAGTGGTGGTCGAGCCCCTCGGCGGCATCGACGATCTGGGGCCGAAGATCGCCGAGTTCGCCCCGAACGACGATGCCCGTCTCGGGGTGCTCGTCGATCACCTCGTCCAGGGGTCGAAGGAGTCGCGACTGGTGCAAAACGTCGGCCAGTATGTTCTGGTGACCGGACACCCGTATGTCGATATCTGGCAGGCGGTGAAGCCGAGCGTCGTCGGAATCGATGCCTGGCCCGACGTTCCCATGGGGGAGGACTGGAAGACCGGCGTGTGCAAGCGCGTGGGCTGGACGGATCCACGCGATGCCTGGGCACACATCCTGTCTTCTGTGTCTTCGTTCCGAGACATCGAACCGGCGCTGCTCGGCGCCGTCGAACAGCTCGTAGACTTCGTGACCGAGTAGCTTCGGTGCTAACGCGCTTCGGCGCCCGGCTCGCCTCCGCCTGGGAATTTCGGTGGGCGGGTGGGCACTCGGGAATCGATAAACAGACCGATTAGGCCGAGAAGCGCGATGACCACCGTCGCCACGATCGCTTTTTCTCCTGCACCTGTGGTGAGCGAATTGCCGAATATGATCGCCGCCGCCGTTCCCGGAACGCTTCCCACCATCGTCGCCACAAGAAACGGGCGCCAGCCCATCGGCGTGAGCGCCGCGGCGTAGTTGAGCACAGAGAACGGCACGGCAGGGACCATGCGCAGGCTGAGGACCGCGGCCCATCCGCGTCTGGCCAGGTGGGTATTGATTCCGTCGAGGCGAGGGTGGCTTCGCAGGGGCGCGGCGACGTCGTAGCCGAAGCGACGGATGCCGTAGAAGGCTGCGCCGGCGGAGATCGCGCTTGCTCCCAGGCACACCGCTAGCGCGGTGCCTGGCGCGAATAGCACGCTCGCGGCATAGGTGAAGGTCGACCGCGGGATAGGCAGAATGCACGCCGCGGCGTGGGCGACGAAAAACGCCACCACAAACCAGGATCCGAGCTCGACCGACCACACACGGATGTCCGCCAACTCCGGCAGGGGCAGCATCGTGGCCGCGACGAACAACGCCACAAGCGCGAGAACGAAGACCGCCACGCGCATTACGGATACGTGGCCGTCCTTATGGTCATCGACCGGTTCGTTGTCCGACGTCATCCTGCAAGGGTAGTACGCCCCGACTGTCGACCAGCTACCAGCTTTATCAGTCTAAGATAGGATAGGCTTTCATACTTTTGGTTGATGTCCTACAGGGGCCCGTCAAATACGTTCTTGGGTACAAGCCCACCCTTGTGCCCTACAGAAGGACAGCGAGACAACATGACCGCAACTGAGATTTCCCACGCGACGGCGTTCTCCACCGAACTCAAGAGTGCTACCGCGAAAGTCCACGAGGAGGCCGAGCACAGCATCTTCATGGACACCCTGTTGCGCGGGGATCTGGACGCATCGACGGGAACGGCCGCGCTCGCCGCTCTCCATGCGCAGTACCTCCACGTCTACGACGCGCTCGAAGACGCAATAGGCGCGCACGCCAATTCCGAGTTCCTTGCTCCCTTGCATGATGCGCGGCTCGAGCGCACGGCCTCGCTACGCGCGGACCTTGATGCGCTCTCCGCCGCCGGCGTCGAGTTCGAGCGCGAGCCGCATGCTCCCACGCAGGCTTATGTCGCCGAGCTTCGAGAGCTCGGGGCGTCGGATTCGCGCGAGGCCGCGGCGTCGCTCGCGGGGCACCACTACGTGCGCTACCTCGGCGACCTCTCGGGCGGCCAAGTCGTATCCCGCCTGGTGTCGAGGGCGTATTCGATTCCGGCGGAGTCGCTGAGCTTCTACTCCTTCGACATCGAAAAGCCGAAGGTCTTCAAGGACTCCTACCGCGCGGCACTCGATCAGCTTCCGCTGGACGAGGCCACCCGCGCCCTGGCGCTCGCCGGCGCCTCGAATGCCTTCGCACACAACACGGCGCTATTCCGAGCGCTCGAACCAGTGGTAGCCGAATCGTAGGCCGAGTAGAAAAGAGTCGACGGTGCCGTCCCGACCCACGGCGCCCGCCCATATATGGAAGCAATCCGTGAATTACCGTTCGCCATGGCGTTCGGCATCCTGTTCGTGATCGTCATGCTGCGCGCCAACGCCACCTATTGGCTCGGTCGTGCGGCCGACAGTGGTGGCCGAAAGTCCCGGCGCCTGCAGAACCGACTCGAGGGCAAATCCATGTACCGCGCCCGCGACATCATGGCGACATGGGGCGTGGCGGCGGTCCCGCTGTCCTTTCTCACCATCGGCCTGCAGACGGCGATCAATTTTTCCGCGGGCGCGATGCGAATGCCGGTGCGCCGTTATCTTCCTGCGGTGACGGTCGGCTCAATCATCTGGGCGACCATCTACGCCACTGCAGGGACCGTACTTTTCACTGTGATTTGGAACGCAATCAGCGGTTAGCTTTAATTAACACAACCTGTCGATTATAAATTGAAACACGTTCGACTAAGGTTGCTCCGCAGACGAAGTCCATATCCAACAGGAAGGCATCAGGCGTGGTTTCACCTGATCAACCGCACGGCAGTTCCGGCGATTCGCAGCTGGCCGAAGGCTTTTCCATCTGGGAAAAGGATGTCGTCAATGTTCTCGCCAAGACGTCCCGGAAGGATCCGGACGAGATGCCGGAAGACGCCTGGCGCTCGTTGATCCACACCACGCCCGACGGAATCGCGGTCAACCCCCTGTACACGGGCCTCGACGCTATTCCTGAGCATCCCGCGCCGGGCCAGTTCCCCTTCGTTCGCGGTGGCAAGCGCGAAGGCCTGCCCGAAAGCGCTTGGCACGTCACCGAGCACTTCCGCTGCGAAGGCGACCCCAAATCCGCGAACGATCTCCTTCTGAGTTCCCTTGGACATGGCACCTCCGCGCTGTCTCTCGATGTCTCCGCCGCGGATCTTCCCTCCGTGCTCGACGGGGTTTTCCTCGAACTCGCACCCATAATCGTTGACGCAGGAGGCGACACTCCCGAAACCACCACGGCTCTCTTCTCGCTTATCGACGGGGCTGCGGGGTCCGGAGTGCTGACCGGGGAGCGGGAGGACGTCAGGGTGCTCGCTTCGTGCGCCCCCGCGACCGCTTCCGTATTCGGCTACGCCTCGGCGAGCGCGGACGAGGCGACCAGCCTGGCCGTCGCCGCCGCAGAGCGGGGCGAAAGCGTCCGGACCCTACTCGCCGACGGCGCGAGCGCACATGAGCGCGGCGCGACCGACGGGCAGGAGCTCGGAATCGCCCTGGCCGCGGCCGTCGAGTACGTTCGGCGTCTGGTCGACGCGGGCATGACGACCGCCCGAGCTCTCGACCAGATCTGGTTCCGTTTCTCTGCGACCCCCGATCAGTTCGCGACGATCGTCAAAATGCGCGCCGCGCGAGCTCTGTGGGCTCGGGTGTGTGAGGTACTCGGCGAGCCGGAACGAGGGGATGCTCCGCAGCATGCGGTCACCTCTCTCGCCGCCTCGACGCGGCGCGACCCCTACGTCAACATGCTCCGTTCCACCGTCGCCGCATTTGCCGCGGGTGTTGGCGGCGCCGAGTACGTCACGGTCAACGCCTTCGACGCCGCCCTCGACGGCGGACTCTCCGGGACGTCGCGTACATTCGCAGGCCGCATGGCGCGAAACACCCAACTTCTTCTCATCGAGGAGTCCCATCTCGGTCACGTCGTCGATCCCGCCGGCGGCTCCTGGTACGTGGAGTCCCGTACCACCGAGCTGTCGGAAACGGCATGGGAATACTTTCAGCAGATCGAGTCCGCCGGGGGCTTGACCTCGTCGACCGACAAGATCGCCTCCGACCTCGAGGCCGCGCGCGAGGCCCGCGCTACTCTCGTGGCCAAGAGGAAGCACCCACTCACGGGCTTGAGCGAATTCCCCAATCTCGCGGAGAACCCCCTCCCGAAGGAGCAGCGAGCCCCGCAACGATACTTCTACGGCGAAGACTACGAATCGCTGCGAGACCGCTCCGACGACTTTCTCGACCAGACCGGAGAACGCCCCACGGTCGCATTCTTCGGCCTGGGCAAGATCGCCGAACGTAGCGCGCGCAATACTTTCGTCGTCAATCTCTTCGCCGCCGGCGGCATCGTCGCTCACGACGTCGCAGTGACGGCGGTCGACGAATACGCGCAGGCTGCGAAGGACTTCGTCGATTCTCCACTGGGTTCGGCGCAGGGATCGTTCATCGCGGTGCTCTGCGGCGCCGACAAGCGGTACGCGGAGTCCGGGGCCAACGCGGTCGCTGCGCTGCGGGACGCGGGCGCCGATGCCGTGTACGTCGCCGGCTCGGCGAAGAGCTTTGCCGATGCAGAAGGCCGAAACAGACCGGACGAGTTTCTTTCCATGGGGGTGGATGTCATCGAGATCATGTCGGGCATCGCTTCGCAGTTAGGAGTCAAGTAAACATGACCATCCCTGACTTTTCTTCCATCCCATTCCGCGGAGACGACACTCCCGCCGCCGCCACCGACAAGGCGGCCGCGCCGTCTGGGGTCTGGGAAACGCCCGAAGGCATCTCGGTCAAGCGCGTCTACACCAAGCAGGACCGAGACGAGCTCGCCCGGCCTGCCGGCGACGCCACGGCGTACCCCGTCGACACGTTCCCGGGCCGCGCTCCTTTCCTCCGCGGCCCGTACCCGACGATGTATGTGAACCAGCCTTGGACGATCCGACAGTATGCGGGATTCTCGACGGCCGCGGAATCAAATGCCTTCTACCGCCGTAACCTTGCGGCAGGACAGAAGGGGCTTTCGGTCGCCTTCGACCTTGCAACGCACCGCGGGTACGACTCGGACCATCCGCGAGTCGCGGGCGATGTGGGCATGGCGGGTGTCGCGATCGATTCGATCCTCGACATGCGGGAGCTTTTCGACGGTATCGACCTGTCTCAGGTTTCGGTGTCGATGACGATGAACGGCGCGGTTCTCCCAATTCTCGCGCTTTATATCATCGCAGCCGAGGAACAGGGTGTCAGTCCCGAGCAGCTCGCGGGAACGATTCAGAACGACATCCTCAAAGAGTTCATGGTGCGAAACACCTACATCTATCCGCCGGAACCTTCGATGCGGATCATTTCGGACATCTTCTCCTACACTTCGCAGAAGATGCCCCGATTCAACTCGATCTCGATCTCGGGCTATCACATCCAGGAAGCGGGGGCCACGGCCGATCTGGAGCTGGCATACACGCTCGCCGACGGCGTCGAATACATCCGTGCCGGCTTGGACGCAGGGCTCGACATCGATGCGTTCGCGCCTCGCCTGTCGTTCTTCTGGGCGATCGGAATGAATTTCTCCATGGAGGTCGCAAAGCTTCGCGCCGGCAGGTTGCTGTGGAGCGAATTGGTGGAGAAATTCTCCCCGAAGAATCCGAAATCGCGCTCGTTGCGTACGCACTCGCAGACCTCGGGATGGTCGCTCACCGCCCAGGATCCGTTCAACAATGTCGCCCGTACCTGCATCGAGGCGATGGCTGCGACGCAAGGGCACACCCAGTCACTTCACACCAATGCACTGGACGAAGCCCTCGCATTGCCGACGGACTTCTCCGCCCGGATCGCGCGGAACACCCAGCTGCTCCTCCAGCAGGAGTCCGGAAACGTTCGCCCGATCGACCCGTGGGCAGGCTCGTACTACATCGAGTCCCTCACCGCACAGCTTGCCGACAAGGCACGCGAGAATATCCGGGAAATCGAAGAAGCCGGCGGCATGGCCAAGGCAATCGGTGAGGGTATTCCCAAGCTGCGCATCGAGGAAGCCGCCGCCCGCACACAGGCACGCATCGATTCCGGTCGTCAGCCGGTCATCGGTATCAACAAATACGTCGTGCCCGAGGACCAGGAGATCGAGGTTCTCAAGGTCGAGAACTCCCGAGTCCGCGCCGAACAGATTGAGAAGCTCAAAAAGCTACGGGCCGAGCGCGACGAGACCGCCTGCCAGGCCGCTCTCGATCGGCTCACGGAAGCAGCACGGCAGCCCGCAGGATCCTCGTTGGACAACAACTTGCTCGCGCTCGCTGTCGACGCGGCTCGCGCCCACGCCAGCGGCGGAGAGATCTCCGACGCACTGGAAAAGGTCTACGGTCGACACAAGGCAGAGATCAAAACGCTTTCGGGTGTCTACCGGCAGGAAGTCGTCAAGGAGGGCGCCGTGAACAACGTCGACCGAGCGATCGAACTGGCCGACGCCTTCGCCAAGGAAGAGGGACGCAGGCCCCGTATTCTCATCGCGAAGATGGGCCAGGACGGCCACGACCGCGGCCAGAAAGTCGTAGGTACAGCCTTCGCCGACCTCGGCTTCGACGTCGATATGGGCCCACTGTTCCAAACTCCGGAGGAAGTGGCGCGCCAGGCCGCAGACAACGACGTTCACGCCATCGGCGTATCATCGCTCGCCGCCGGCCACCTCACGCTGGTTCCCGCTCTTCGCAAAGCGCTCGCCGACGTAAACCGCGAAGACATCCTCGTCACCGTCGGCGGCGTCATTCCCCCAGGGGACTTCGACGAGCTCCGCGAAGCCGGAGCTGCCGCGATCTTCCCGCCCGGAACCGTAATCGCGGAGTCTGCGATCGAGCTCATCGGCCTGTTGGCCTCCGACCTCGGCATCAATCTTCCCGATTCTCCGGAAGTGACGCACGGCAAGGGGGCGTGATCTCCCGTGGTACAGAAACGCCCGTCGATCGACGTCGCCGGCCTGGCCGCAGCCGTTCGCGAGGACGACCGCTCGCAGGTGGCGCGAGCCATCACTCTCGTCGAATCCTCGGCGAGGCGCCACCGTGCGAGCGCGCAGGCTCTGCTCATGGAGCTGTTGCCGGATTCGGGTAACGCCCTGCGCGTCGGGATCACCGGCGTACCCGGTGTAGGGAAGTCGACCTTCATCGAATCGCTGGGGATGAAACTCATCGAGGAGGGCCATAAGGTGGCCGTCCTCGCCGTCGACCCTTCTTCCACGCGCACCCGCGGCTCGATTCTCGGCGACAAGACCCGCATGGCGAACCTATCGGTCAACGACAAGGCCTACATTCGGCCGTCA
>NZ_DYXM01000215.1 GCF_020742175.1 Dietzia timorensis | reverse complement strand
GACGTGTTGATGAAGGTGGTCCGACAGCGAGCCGCCGGCCGCGCCGCCGAGGTTGAGCCCCACATTAAACGAGTCGGGGCGCGAGACCGACTTTACGACACGGATGAGGTGCTGGGTGTACGCCATGAGCTCTTCGGACTCCGCAGCAGTGAGGCTCTCGAGCTCGGCGACCTTGCGGTACGGGATGACCATCGCATGCCCCGGGTTATACGGGAACAGGTTGAGCACCACATACACATTCTCGCCTCGCGCGACGACGAGTCCGTCCTCGTCACTCATCTTCGGGATGTCGAGGAACGGCTCCCCCGTCGCACCCTCCACCGGCTTCGGCGGCTCGGCGATATACGCCATGCGATAGGGCGCCCAGAGGCGGGTGAGGTGATCGGCCTCCCCCGCCCCCGTGTCGACGATCGTGTCGCGCTCGGACGGCCCGGATTCTGCGTCGTGCGACGTCATACCTACAGGTTCTCTTCGGTCGGTTGATCGTTGCGCCGCGATTCGGCCCAGTGGGCGATGGTCTCTACAGCCTGCGAGACCGGCACACCGTTGTACTGCGTACCGTCGAGGAATCGGAAGCTCACGGCACCCGATTCGACGTCCCGCGCGCCTGCGAGCAGCATGAACGGAACCTTGCCGGTGGTGTGCGTGCGGATCTTCTTCTGCATGCGATCGGAGCCGTCGTCGAGCTCGGCCCGGATTCCGCGCGCCCGTAGCGACGTGATCACGCTTTGCAGGTGATCGGCGAACTCGTCCGCGACCGGAATGCCCACGACCTGCGTCGGCGACAGCCACACCGGGAATGCGCCGGCGTAGTGCTCGAGAAGGACGCCGAAAAAGCGCTCGATCGAACCGAACAGTGCGCGGTGGATCATCACCGGGCGCTTCTTCGTGCCATCGGATGCGGTGTACTGCAGGTCGAACAGCTCCGGCAGGTTGAAGTCCAGCTGCACCGTCGACATCTGCCAGGTGCGTCCGATCGCGTCGCGCGCCTGCACGGAGATCTTCGGGCCGTAGAACGCGGCGCCCTCGGGGTCGGGTACGAGCTCGAAGCCCGACGCCTCGCCGACCCTGCGCAGGGTCTCGGTCGAACGCTCCCACACATCGTCGTCACCGACATACTTCTTCGGGTCCTTCGTCGACAGCTCGAGGTAGAAGTCGTCGAGGCCGTAGTCGCGCAGAAGCGAGATCACGAACTGGAGCACCGTGGAGATCTCGGCCTCCATCTGCTCCTCGGTGCAGTAGATGTGCGCATCGTCCTGGGTGAACCCGCGGGCGCGGGTCAGGCCATGGATGACGCCGGACTTCTCGTATCGATATACCGTGCCGAACTCGAACATCCTCAAGGGAAGCTCGCGGTAAGAGCGCCCACGAGAATCGAAGATGAGGTTGTGCATCGGGCAGTTCATCGGCTTGACGTAGTAGTCCTGCGCCGGTTTGGTGACATTGCCCTCGTCGTCGGTTTCCCCGTCGAGCATCATCGGGGGGAACATGCCCTCCGAGTACCAATTGAGGTGCTGAGACTTGCGGAACAGGTCGC
Organism: Dietzia timorensis; assembly: GCF_020742175.1. Taxonomy (GTDB): domain Bacteria; phylum Actinomycetota; class Actinomycetes; order Mycobacteriales; family Mycobacteriaceae; genus Dietzia; species Dietzia timorensis_A. The sequence continues at coordinate 62,611 of NZ_DYXM01000215.1, read as the reverse complement.
CCTTGGTGACGTGCGGGGTATTGACCAGCTGATACCCGGCCGACAGGTGCCGACGCAGCGAGTGCTGCTCCATCTCGTTACGGATGATCCCACCGCGCGGGTGGAACATCGGGAAGCCCGAACCCACCTCGTCGGGAAAGCTGAACAGGTCCAGCTCGGCGCCCAGGCGCCGGTGATCGCGGCGCTCGGCCTCCTTGAGACGCTCGAGGTGCTCGTCTTGCGCCTCGGTCGACTCCCAGGCCGTGCCGTAGATGCGCTGCAGGCCCGCGTTGGCCTGATCGCCGCGCCAATATGCCGCCGACACGCGGGTGAGTTTGAACGCCGGGATGAACTTCGTCGTCGGAACGTGGGGGCCGCGGCACAGGTCGAACCAGATGAGTTCGCCGGTTCGCGGATTGAGGTTGTCGTACGAGGTGAGCTGCCCTGCGCCGACCTCCATGACCTCGCCCGTGTCGATCGCTGCGCCCTCGCCGGCATCTGCGCGGCCCTTGTCCTCGATGAGCTCGAGCTTGTACGGCTCGTCGGCAAGCTCGGCACGAGCGGCATCGAGGGAATCGTAGGCGCGGCGGGAAAATCGCTGACCGGCCTTAATGATCTTCTTCATCCGCTTTTCGAGCTCGGTCAGGTCCTCAGGGGTGAACGGCTCGGCGACGTCGAAGTCGTAATAGAACCCGTTCTCGATCGGCGGGCCGATACCGAGCTTCGCGTCCGGGAACATGTCCTGCACTGCTTGCGCGAGCACGTGAGCGCAGGAATGTCGGATGACGGACCTGCCATCCTCGGTATTGGCGGCGACGAGTTCGACCTCGGTGTCCGTCTCGGGAGTCCAGGAAAGATCGCGCAGCGTGCCGTCGGACTCCCGGACGACGACGATCTGATCGACGCCCTTCGTCTGCAGACCAGCTTCGGCGATAGTCTTCCCCGCCGGTTCGCCGGCGGGAATGGTCAGCGTGCGAACCGGGCTCTGCGCCGATCCGGACGTGGTCTGCAGTTGCTCGCTCATCTCTAGAGCTCATCTCCTATTTCGTGTGTGCTCATGCCCTGGCAGGATACGGTGCTGCCCGGCTCGGTCAGAACCCTCGCTTCTTCGTGTCGAGAGCGAGCGGAACGGACGCATGAAACCCGAATGAATCGTACGCGGCGCAAGTTTACTGGTCCCACGAGATCGGCCTGGTGAACGGTCACCACACCGGACTCCCGAGGGCGGAGCTATCAGGTGAGAAACCTATGGAGGGGCCCCGGGAAATAAGAAAACTCCCGCCGTTTCCGACGGGAGTTATCCGGAGCGGATGACGGGATTCGAACCCGCGACCCTCACCTTGGCAAGGTGATGCGCTACCAGCTGCGCTACATCCGCAAACGCCGGCCTTTTGGGCCGGCGCGGTGCGCGATACTGGGATCGAACCAGTGACCTCTTCCGTGTCAGGGAAGCGCTCTCCCGCTGAGCTAATCGCGCGTGTCTTACCTTGGAGTAAAAGCATCGCTGCCCTTACTTCGAGGTGGAGACGGGAATCGAACCCGTGTTGACGGCTTTGCAGGCCGCTGCCTCACCACTCGGCCACTCCACCGACGGGTCGGTTACCCAGAGCGGATGACGGGATTCGAACCCGCGACCCTCACCTTGGCAAGGTGATGCGCTACCAGCTGCGCTACATCCGCACACTCGTCCGGGCCAGGCGATTTCTCGCCCGGTCGTTTTTGACCAGCGAGAAAGTAATCTAGTCGAATGGACAACCGCTTCGCAAATCGCCCTGCTTTCAGGGCGTGTCGCTCGCTATTCTCCAGTTCGCCGCTCGGCGCGTGCCCGCTATTCTAGACGTTTTCGGCGAGCATTTCGCCGTCGTTAACCACTCGTTCGCCTTGCAGTCCGATTCCGGGGCAGAATGCACCCGTGCGCCGCATAGATCGACGGCGGCGCTCGATCGGGAAATCGGGAAAGGCTGGTTTGGGAGCCCTCGCGCGCACATGCTAGATTGATGAACCGTTGCACAGGGCGGCCAGCCGCCTCGCATCTCGGTCCTATGGCTCAGTGGAAGAGCGTTCCGTTCACACCGGAAAGGTCGCTGGTTCGAACCCAGCTAGGACCACCACAATTCCCTTCCACCGGCGCGAGTAAGCTCGCACGGCGTGGACAACACCTTTTCTCATGACGGCGGACGGCACTCCCCTCAAGGCTGCTCAGCGGGCCCGATCCACGTCGCAGAGTTATCGGACGCCTCCGATCTTTCATCCCTCGCTGCGTTGACGTTTCCGCTGGCGTGCCCGCCGCAGCTTTCGAAGGCAGATATGGCCTCGTTCATCGAGGAGAACCTCACGCCCTCGGCATTCCGGCGCTACCTCGCGGACCCGCACAACGTGGTGATGCTCGCGCGGGATGCCGCGGGCGATCCACTCGCCTACACGCTGGGCATTCCCGGCCACGGCGAGGATGCGGACGCGGCGGCGCTCTTGGCCGCCGAAAGTCCGATGTACCTGTCAAAGGTGTACGCGGCGCCGCGCGCGCATGGAACCGGACTTTCCACTTCACTCATCGACGCACACGCAGCCATCGCACGGGAGCGGGGATTCGACTCGCTGTGGCTGGGTACGAACGTCGAAAATGGCCGCGCGCGACGCTTCTACGAGAAGGTCGGGTTCGCAGACCGCGGCCGGCGCACCTTCATTGTCGGCGGTCAGACGTGCCATGACGTCGTCTACGAGCTACACCTGTAGAGGCGTGAGGCCTCGCGCGGCCGCGGGGTGTCCCCTCAGTGATCGGCGGTTCGCGGCCGTCTAGTGGGTGTCTCCTGGCTGGAAGCGCGAGAGCGCGAGAAGGCGGCTCGTGGCGCGCAGGTACTTTTTCTTATATCCGCCGCTGATCATCTCCGGGGTGAAGATCTCGTCGAGCTTCGCGCCGCTATTGCGAACGGGAATCCCGGCGTCATACAAACGGTCCGCCAACACTACGACGCGCAACGCGATGGCCTGGTTCTCCACGGGATGCACGTCTTCGAGGCACACCTGCGTGATCCCGCCGACGAGACGGTTGTATTTCGAAGGATGCAGCTTATCGAGGTGCCGGCACAGTTCATCGAAGTCGTCGAGGCTCGACCCCTCGACCGCCTCGGCTGTGGCCTCGAGGTCTGCGTTGCTCATCGGATCGGGCGCCGGCGGCAGATCGCGGTGCCGGTAGTCGGGACCGTCGACGCGCAGCGTCTGGAACAGGCCTGAGATCTTGCGGATTTCACGGAGGAAATCGGCGGCTGCGAAGCGCCCTTCGCCCAGCTGGCCCGGCAGGGTATTGGACGTCGCGGCGATGAATACACCGGCGGCGGTCAGTTCCGCCAGCAGCCGGGACACGAGCATGGTGTCGCCGGGGTCGTCGAGCTCGAACTCGTCGATGCACAGCACCGAACGCGTCGACAGTTCCTCGACGGCGCGGTTGAAGCCGAGCGCACCGACGACATTCGTGAGCTCGACAAATGTACCGAACGACTTCGGCCCGGGGCACGCATGGAAAATCGAGGCGAGTAGGTGGGTCTTACCGACACCGAAACCGCCGTCGAGATAGATGCCGCGGCCTTCGACCGGTTTCTTCTTGCCGAATAGGCCCTTCTTCTTTCCGGACTTCGCCTTGACCACTTCCTCGGCGAAGGCGCGGCATGCGTCGCGGGCCTCGGCTTGGCTCGGTTCGTTGGGATCCGGGATGTAGGAGTCGAAGCTAACCTCGTCGAACATGGACGGAGGCACGAGCTGAGCGACAAGCTCATCGGGTGAGACATCTGGGGTAATGTCGGCGAGGCGTAAGACCATGAAAGTAAGCCTAACGCGAGGGCCCCTGAATTCCGGATTCAGCCTCTCGCCGTCGGCGCTGGACACGAGGGCATTCCGACGGTTGTCCTCGGCGTCCGAATAGGAAGGATGGGCCTGATTTTGCACCAGCCAGCGCAGATGAGTGCCGAGCTTTCTGATCCTGGTCGCGCGCTCGCCCTCTGGAATACGCTCGCGCCGCACCGCGGCAGTGACGGCGAACATCCTGTGCGGGCAACGTTCATCACCGCGCTCGACGGGGCCGTTACCGCCGGGGGTGCATCCGCTGGGCTGGGCACGGATATGGACCAGGCCGTCTTCCACGGCATGCGGGCGCGGGCAGGCACGATCCTCGTCGGTGCGGCTACGGCCCGACACGAGGGGTATGGCCCGGCCACCGTTCTCCCGGCGTTATCTCACCTACGGTCCCAGGATGCGCCGGCCGCGGTTTGGATGGTGTCGCGGGCTCTGAGGCGCGAGGATGTCGACCACATAGCGGGGGCGAAGAAGGCGGCATCCGAGGACGCCGGACCGATGAGCCTCGTTGTCCCCGACGTCGGAGCCGAATCCGAGCTCCGCTCCTACGCAGCATCATGCGGGGTGGACGTCCGCCTTGTCCCCGGAGACCTCGACGGTTTCCTCCCGGGGGCAGTGGATCTCGCACGCCGAGAGAACGATGGAGAAATCGACTGCGAGGGAGGTCCGCATCTACTTGAAGCGCTATTGCGAGCTGGTCTCCTCGACGAACTCGTGCTGAGCATGTCCCCGCATCTTTATTTCCCAGCAGACGTCCACCTGCTTCCCCGTCCCAGCGGCGCGGACATGCACTCATGGCAGCGCCGGCTTCGGGTCGTGTCGGCGTTCAGTTCGGACGATGGTGGCCTCTACACGAGGTGGACCGTGGACGCCGATGCGTAGATCTCCGTCCTGCTTGCGATTTTTTCGTGTTCTCACCGCTATCGGGCTCACGGCGGCGCTCGCCGCGGGCTGTGCGCCCGGACCGTCGTCCGGACCGCCACTTGCCGTCGTCGACGGGCATGAATCCACGTCGAACGACGGTTCGGACGAGTCCCCCTCCGAGCCGCCGCCGGCCCCGGAATCGTGGTCCGAGGGACTCTCGCGGATCGGCGAGGATGCCCGATTCGGAGAATGCCGGTATCTCGATTCCGACCTTCCCGCCGACGTCACACGCGAGTGCCTGTCGTTCTCTCCAGGCGGTGCCTTGGCGAGCGAGGGCAAGGAGCTATATGCCGCGTTGGTGACGTCGCCGGAAGCAGATCGCACCAAGCCGCCACTTGTCATCGCATCGGGGGCGGACAGGTCATTCTCGGCAGTGGTCGACACTTGGGCCCGCGCGCTTGCAGACGGTCTGTCGTGGCCGGTGGTCGTGATCGAGTCCCGAACACAGCTCATCGGGCACGACACGTGCCAGCCACCCGTGGATGTCGCCGGGGACGAACTCGTCGCCGCGGACGCAGCGCCGACGGATCCGGAGACTCGCCGCACGGCCACCGAGGTGGCCAGGGGTTGTCAGGACGCCACCGGCGAGCTCGCGCTGGAGTTCGGGGCCCGCGGGTCTGCGGCCGACATCGACATCGTCGCCGATCGCCTCGGTTTGGAAAATTTCGTTCTCGGCGGAGCGGGCTCGGGCATCCGCCCGGCACTTCGTTACGCTGCCGACAACCCAGACTCGGTGGCGGCGATGGTGGCCGACTCCCCCACGAACTTCGGCGGGGACCTCACCGAACAGGTTTCCGCACAGGCCGAAGGCGCGCAGATGGCGCTCGGCAGCTGGGCGGGACAGTGCGAGGCCACAGATTGCCTCTCGGGACCCGTTCCCTCCTCGACCACCCCTTTCGAAAACTTCGAGTCGAGCCCTGCCGGGGCAGCTGCGCTTCGATACGGTGCGAGCGCGCTGTCCGGGGTCCAGAATTCCGAACCCGATGATCGCAAGAGGATGTTCGAACTGTTCGCTGGTGCAGCAAGCGGGAACCCACCCCGCGGAGCAGTGCCGACCTCAGATATCGGTACCCGCGAGCTATTTTCCACATGCACGGATTTTCCCGTGCGCGCGTCGACCGAGGACCGTGGAGCGATGACTGACGACCTCGGCGAGCGATTCCCCACCTTCGGGCGGTCCATGGCGATCCGGACGGGCCTGTGCAATGACTGGCCGGTGGTCGACGCCGAGCCGCTCACGCTGCCCCAGATCCCCGCGCTCGTTCTCGGCACGACTGGCGGCGACCCGCTCGCCGGTCGGGACCCGGCCGGCACCGGCTCGGCGGCTCTCACCGCGGCGGGAGCCGCGGGGGCGATCCCATTGCGCTACGGCGGGTTCGGGTCCGCGGCCGCAGGCACGGGCGAGTGCATCGCCGAGGGGATCAACGCATTCCTTGTCGATCCGGCAGCCACCGAACCTACAGCCTGCCCGGCATAGCGGCGCGCCGCTATGCCCACGGCCAATAGTGCACCGGTAGCGGTAAATTACTCCCCGTGTCCACAGCAATAACAGCCACTCCGCCGTGGCAGCGGACCCTCAGAACGATTCTGTGGCCGCTCGCCATCCTGACGATGATCCACCGCGTCGTCATTCGCGCCGTCAACGGTTCGGTGACAAACGACTTCGGAACGGTGTACGCCGCCACCAGGCGCTTCCTCGACGGCGGTCCCGTGTACGTGGAAAATCTCCAGGTTGTCGATCCGCACTATCTGTACGCGCCCAGCGCTACCGTACTGCTGTCGCCGTTCGGCATGATCGACATGTACACCTATGCCCGGTGGCTCTTCATCGGCTTCAACGCGCTGTGCATCATCGGCGCACTCCTGTTGCTGTTGCGCCTGTTCAAGATCTCGTATTCGAGCTACGCGACACCTGCAGTCTTCCTTGCCGTGTTCTGCACGGAGTCGGTGACGAACACGCTCGTGTTCACGAACATCAACGGTTTGATCTTCCTCTGCCAGGCCGCATTCTTCGTGCTCCTGCACGAGCGGCGACTCTGGGCGGCGGGCATTCCGATGGGGCTTTCGCTGGCCATCAAGCCGATGCTCGCTCCCCTGCTGATCCTCCCGCTGCTGCGTCGGCAATGGCAGCCGTTCGTCGGAGCGGTCGTCATTCCGCTGGTGACCTTTGCTGCCGGCTGGCGGCTCACGTCCGACGGAAAGTCGTACTTCGACATCATCACCCCATACATGGGCGAGGTGCGTGACTACTACAACTCCTCGCTCGCCGGGGCCGGGCTCTACTTCGGTGTGCCGGAACCACTGATCCTCGCGTTGCGGATCCTCGTTATCTTGATGGCGGCGGTCGCCGTGTACCTGCTCATGGAGTATCGCCACAATCACGAGGTCCTCTGGCTGTCGACCACGTCCGGCGTCGTCATGGCTGCCGTATTCCTCGTGAGTTCTCTCGGGCAGATGTACTACTCGATGGTTCTCATCCCACTGATGCTCACGGTCGTACTGCGCGAATCCCTCGTTCGGAATGCCGCTGCGTGGATCGCGGCCTACGGATTCTTCACCATGGACATGTGGGAGTCCGAGCGATGGCCCTTCCATGGTCGGATCGTCGAGTTTCTCCACCCGACCGCCGGCTGGCTGCTCATCATCGTGACAATCCTTGTGGTGCTGCTATGGCGATACTTCGACCCCGAAAGACGCCAACTCATCACCCCATCGGTGAAGGCGCCTGCGACAACATAGCGCTACCGCCGCCCGCGAGCGTAGTCTCGGCGCCATGAGCGACAACGATCTTTCACTTACACCCGAATCCGCTGCCTCGGTCGCACTGTCCGACGCGCAATGGCGGGAGCGTCTCAGCCCGGACGAATACCGCGTACTCCGAGAGGCTGGAACCGAAGCCCCGTTTACCGGCGAATACACCGACACCGAAACCGAAGGCGTCTACCGGTGCCGCGCATGCAACGCGGAACTGTTCCGCAGCACCGAAAAGTTCCACTCACATTGCGGGTGGCCGTCTTTCTTCTCGCCGCTTGCCGGGGACACGATTATCGAGCGTAGCGACACCTCCCTCGGCATGACCCGCACCGAGGTGCTCTGCGCCAACTGCCACTCCCATCTCGGCCACGTCTTCGCCGGGGAGGGCTATGACACCCCTACCGATCTGCGGTACTGCATCAATAGCATCTCGCTCAACCTCGAAGAGGCCTAAAAGCGACGCGCCCTTCGAAATACGACTACGCCGCTCCCCGTGATTACGGAGAGCGGCGTAGTCGTTTACGAGGACGTCTTGGCGAGGTGCAGGCCGGGATTCTCGGCTCCGCCTACGTCAGGGAAGAGTACGGATCAACTCTGACGGCTCGACGCGGGGACCGGAGAAGAACGGAATCTCCTCACGGACGTGGAGCCGGGCCTCGGTTCCGCGCATGATGCGCATGAGGTCGACGATCCGGTCCAGCTCCGGCCCCTCGAACGCGAGGATCCATTCGTAGTCGCCGAGCGCGAAAGCCGGGACGGTGTTCGCGCGCACGTCCGGGTACTCACGCGCGGTCTTGCCGTGCTCGGCGAGGATCCGGCGACGATCCTCGTCCGGGAGCAGATACCAGTCGTAGGACCTGACGAACGGGTACACGCTGATGTACTTGCCTGGCGCTTCGTCTGCAAGAAACGCCGGGATGTGGGACTTGTTGAACTCCGCAGGGCGATGCAGTGCCGCGTTGGACCAGTACGGATCCGACACAGCACCGAGCAGCGTCGTGCGCCGGAAATCGTTATAGAACTTCTGCAGGTCCTCGATGTGTTCGGCGTGGGTCCAGAACATGAAGTCGGCTTCGGCGCGCAGGCCCGAAACATTGTAGAGACCTCGCACGACGACATCGGAATCTTCCCAGCGGGCGAGAAACTCGTCGAGATCCTTGGTCACCCTTTCGCGATCGGGGCCGAGTTCCCCGGCGCGGATCGTGAAGACCGAGAACATCAGGTAGCGAAGTGTGGAATTGAGTTTCTTATAGTCGAGGCGTGCCATGACTCTCATCCTGCCACTTGGCGGCAAGCTCCGCCGCGGCGGTCTGGGCCACCGATATGCAGGCGGGCACGCCGACACCGGCTATCGCGGAATTCGCGAGAACGACGGGCACAGGCTGCTCCGCGAGGCTGCGCCGTGCGCCGTCAACTAGCCGCTGATGTTCGACTCCGGGAACGGGCAGACCGTGCGTCCACCGCGTCGGGCGCACTTCGGCGCCTGCGGCGTCGATTCCTGCGATCTCGGCGAGCTCGATCCGTGTCTGCGCACTGAGCTCTTCGTCCTCGAGATCCAGGCTCGATTCGTCGCCCAACCGCCCGAAAGACACGCGCAACATGTGCCCGTGGCCCGATGCGGAACGGTCGAGATGGTCCCACTTTCGTGAAGACAGCGTAATCGCCTTGGCAGACCGTCCGGCGTCCGCGGCAACGAGAATTCCGGACAGGTCGGGAACCTCGACTCCTGGAGCGAGAGCGACGCTGACCACTGCACTCGACGAATATGGAATCTCCCGCAACGGCTCCGTCGCGTCCTTCGAAAGCTCGTTGAGCAGCGGCAGCGCCGCCCTAAAGGGCAGGGCACACACGAGTCCGTCGTAGACCTGCGGCGAGCCGGCCACCTGTCCGGAGAACGCCAACCTCGCGGCACTACCCTCCGGCGTGATCGAGTCAACCCGCACGCCAAGATGGAGCACCGTGTTCCCCGATACGGAAATGCGGGTGACCAGCGCATCGACCAATCGCCGATAGCCACCCTCGAGCGCCGCGAACACCTGACCGCCCACATTCGTCGATTTGATTGCGCGAACGGCCTCGACGATGCTCGCCCGCCCTTCTTTCCCGGTGCGCACCGCATCATGGGCCTGCGCATCGAGCTGAGCAGCGAGCGCGGGCGCGACCGCGCGAACCCCGAGAGCGTCGGCAGTGGCCGCGTAAACCCCGCCGAGCATGGGGTCGACCAGGCGATCAACCACGGGGCGGCCGAGACGCTCCGCGACCATCGCGCCCACCGAAACGTCCTGTCCGATCTGCCAGGGCGCCGGATTGCAGGGTTCGGCTGCAATGGTGCGTATGACGTCGGAGTCCAGAAGTTCCTCCAGGCCGTCGGTGCCGCCGGGAACGCCGAACACTTGATTACGAGGCAGAGGCAGCAACCGCCCGCCGGAAAAAAGTGCGGGAGACCTGCCCGCGGGTTTGCGGACCGCGGCGTCCAGGCCGAGCTCGGACACCAGGTCAAGTGCCTCGGGGCGACGGACGACGAACGCTTCGGCGCCGACATCCGCGGGACCGGAGTCCAGGTCGATGGTGCGCAGCTTGCCGCCTGCCTGACCGGCGGCCTCGAAAATGTCGATCCGCGCCTCCGGCAACGCCTGCGCCAGACGCAGGGCGGAGACGAGCCCGGAGATTCCGCCCCCGATTACTGCCAAACGAGGAGCGGCCACGGCGTCAGTAGGCACGGCCGGCCCGGAAGGCGTGCACGGTATCGACGACGCGGGCGAGCGCGTCGGGATTCGTGTCGGGCAGCACCCCATGGCCGAGGTTGAACACGTGACCGGTAGCCCCTGCGTTGATCGCGCGCTGCCCGGCATCGAGAATTTCGGTGACCTTCGAGGTGAGTACCTCGGGATCGGCGAGAAGCAAGGCGGGGTCGAGGTTCCCCTGAAGCACCTTTCCGCCTTCGACACGGGTGTGCGCGACGTCAAGCGGAACACGCCAATCGACGCCGACCGTGCTCACGCCGAGCTGGGAAATGGAGGAAAGCAGTTCACCGGTGCCGACGCCGAAGTAAGTGCGCGGCACAGCGGCGATTTCCAGGGTCGCAAGCACTTGGCGCGAATACGGCGCGACGAAACGCTCGAAATCTGCGCGGTCGAGCGCGCCGACCCACGAGTCGAATAGCTGAATCGCGTCGGCACCGGCTGCGATCTGAGTTTTCAGCACGTGCGTCGTCATATTCGCGAGAGAGGTCATGAGCTGGTCCCACACCTCGGGTTCCGAGTACATCAGCGCCTTCGTGTGCTCGTGGTTCCGGCTCGGGCCTCCCTCGACGAGATACGACGCGAGGGTAAACGGAGCGCCGGCGAACCCGATGAGCGAGACACTGTCGTCGAGTTCGGCGCGCACCTTGGACACCGCCTTCGCAACGGGCTCAATCTGCTCTGCCTCGAGCACGGGAAGCGCGCGCACGGCCTCGAGCGAGCGGATGGGCGCGTCCATGACCGGGCCGATTCCGGGCTTGATGTCGACGCCGACTCCCGCCGCGTACAGGGGAACGACGATGTCGGAGAAGAAGATCGCTGCATCGACGCCGTAGCGGCGCACCGGCTGCATGGTGATCTCGGCAGCGAGATCGGGCATGAGGCACGACTCGAGCATCGTCGTTCCCTCTCGGGCACGCATGTATTCAGGCAACGAACGCCCGGCCTGTCTCATGAACCAGATAGGAACACGGTCAGCTCCGCCCACGGTGGATTCGACCATGTAAGGACGGGTGGCGGTAAGGGAGGACGCGGGATCTATGTCTGAGGTAGTCATCGCCCGCCATTGTCTCACCGGTGGCCCGTCCGCGGCGACCTCTCCTATCGCAACGGCGCGCCTCCACCGGAGCCGGAGTCGTGCGCCGTACCGTCAGCGGCGTGACTTCGATGCCAATCTCGGACGCACCCGAACTGTTTCGCGACGCCGTCGAGGCGATGTCTGCGGCACAGGTGCGCAAAGAACTGTCTGTGGCGCCCATTCGGCCGCCGCAGCGGCTCGCCGCGCACAGCTACGCAGTGGGCCTGGAAGTACTCCACGGCGACCCCGAACAGGGAGATGTACCCGAGTTCTCCGAAGGCGATGCATTCGGTCGCCTCATCCTGCTCCACGATCCCGCCGGGGACGAGGCGTGGCAGGGCGCGCTGCGACTGGTCGCCTACATCCAGGCCGACATCGACAACGACATGGCGTCCGACCCGGCGCTCCCGAAGGCCGCCTGGTCCTGGTTGACCGAGGCGCTCGACGGCGCAGCAACCGGATACACCGCGCTGGGCGGAACCGTAACGAGCACGACCTCCGTGCGCTACGGCGACATCTCCGGCCCGCCCGAGACTCATCAACTTGAGCTTCGTGCGTCATGGACGCCGCTGCATTCGGGAATCTCCGACCACGTCGAGGCCCTCGCCGGCGTATTGGCGGCCGCGGCCGGGATGCTTCCCGAAGGCGTGGTCGAGGCCTCGACCAGGCCCTCCGGTCCGGCCTGATCGCCGGTTTCCGCCCTGTGGTCGTGAGACAACCTTCGTCCATCCCGCCCGTTCAGGCCGATTTGACCACCTTCGCGGACTCGGCCGCGAAGATCTCCGCACGCCCGGCTGACACTATCGTCTTCGCCGACGTCGAGCGTGCGTCATCGTATCGATACGGTGAGCGCGCGTTTCTCATCCAGCTCGTTATCGACGGCCTCGATCCGATGCTCATCGATCCCGAATCCACCGGCCAGGACATCGGCGAGCTCTCGAGCGCGCTCTCTGCGAGGCCCATGTGCCTGCACGCCTGCCGTGCCGATCTCCCTTCGCTCCGTGCCCTCGGGGTCGAGCCGACGCGTCTGCACGACACCGAGATCGCCGCGAAGGTGCTGTCGACCACCGGTTTCAGCCTGGGCTGGCTGGTCGAGTCCTACCTCGGGGTTCATCTGGCCAAGGAGTATTCCCGCGCAGACTGGTCGCGGCGACCGCTTCCCGCGCAATGGCTGGAGTACGCTCTCGGCGACGTGCTGTACATGCCCGAGCTGCTGTCCATGCTCCTCGAGGACACCGAGACCGTCCCGATTTCGATTCCGGACCATTACCCGCGTTCGCTGGCGCACGAGAGCCGTGCCGAGTGGTATGACGCGGCGATGAGCCAGATGGAGGTATGGTCCCCCGCTCCCCCGCCGGACGAGCCTTGGCGGAAACTGTCCAAGCTCTCGAGCCTGCGCTCCACCCGTGAATACGCACGCGCCCGAGCGCTGTGGGAGGTGCGGGAGGAGGTCGCCTTCCGCAACGATGTGTCGGTGCATCGCATCGTGCGCGATAGGTCGATCATTCAGGCCGCGCGTACCGACGCCCGATCGTTCGATGCCTTCGAAAAGATCGGCGGCTTCGCGGACTCCGACGTCGACGGCGTGATCCCGACGTTCGCCGCGGCCATCAAGGAGGCGGATGCGATCCCGCCGAAGAAGCTGCCCGCCAAGCGCGCCGCGCGAGACGACACACAGGAACGCCCTTCGCACCGTCAGTGGAAGGTCAAGGCGCCGGGCGCCAACGCTCTCCTCTCGCAGGCGCGGGAGGAGCTCACCGAATTGTCCGAGGTCGCGCAAATCGAAATGCAGACCCTGTTGCCGTCGACGATGTTGCGCGAATGGGTGTGGGCCGAGGCAGGAACGAATGTGCGTGGGCGTCGAGGCAAAGATCCCGTCGACGTCATCGAATCGGCGCTCGCAGGCGCGGGCGCGGCGCCATGCCAGATTCGCTTGGTGACGCCGGCGTTGCTCGCAGCCCGGGACGCCACAGCCTAGCGACTCGTGCCGGACCGGCGGGGCCGGAAGCCGGCGCTCAGACCGGCATGTCTGGCGGCTACTCCTGGCGTCGCCGCAGTTCGCGCGCCAGGCGTTCGGCGATATCGGCGCCGTCAAGACCCGCATCGTGGAGGATCTCCGCGCGCGAGCCGTGTGCGACGAATTCCTGAGGCAACGCGAAGCGACGTAGCGGAGTATCCAGGCCGCGCGCAGATAGCGCCGCGTCGATCGCGCCACCAACACCGCCGTGCCCGGCACCATCCTCGATCACCGCGACAATGCTTGCCCTGCTTGCGAGATCGACGAGTGAGTCTTGCACCGGAAGCACCCACAGCGCCCAGGCCACGACCGCCTCGATTCCTTGTTCACCGAGAGCATGCGCGCAGTCGAGCGCCTGTTCGGCCATCGTTCCGATACCGACGATAAGTACGGCGGGCTCGGGGATCGCTTCCTCCGGCGTCATACTCGAAGGGCTTTGCATGACAGATGTAGAGGCGGCGGTATCGTCCCGGCGAAACACCTCTACGCCTCCCGGGAGGGCTCCAACGGCTGAGGCCGGTGCCGGGACCTCGCCCTTGGGATACCGAACCAGGGTCGGACCGTCGGAATAATTCGTGGCCTCGCGCAGCGCACGGCGCAACGTTTCTTCGTCGCGCGGAGCGGCGACGCGAAGTCCCGGGACGATCCCGGCGAGGGCGAGATCCCACATTCCGTGATGGCTGGGCCCGTCCGGACCGGTAATTCCGGCGCGGTCGAGAGTGAAGGTGACGGCTTGACCGAGCAGCGCAACATCGAGCAACAGCTGGTCGAATGCACGCCCGAGGAACGTCGAGTACATCGCGACGACCGGGTGCATACCGCCGAGCGCGAGGCCCGACGCGGACGCGACGGCGTGCTGTTCGGCGATTCCGACGTCGAAGAAGCGGTCCGGGAATCTCTCTGCGAACTCTGTGAGCCCCGTCGGACCCGCCATCGCGGCAGTGACGGCGACGATATCGCTGCGACGCTCGGCGAGCGCGCAGAGCTCGTCCCCGAAAACGTCGGTGAAGGTCATGCCGGGCGCGCCATGTAGTGGGGTTCCGGATTCCGGGTCGATCGCGGACGTGGAATGCATGAGCTCGGCGGTGTCGCCCTCCGCGAGCGCGAATCCGTGACCTTTGAGCGTGCGCGCGTGAACCAGCACCGTGCGGCCGGAGTCCTTGGCGGTGCGCAACGCGTCCTCAAGGTCGGGAAGAGAATGGCCGTCCACCGGGCCGATGCAATCGATGCCGAGCTCGCTGGCGACGGATTCCACGCCATGCGCCGCAATCCGTGCGCCGAGCCCACCTATGGTCGGCGAGTACGAGCGGCCGTTGTCGTTGACGATGATGACTACCGGACGGTGCGGGGCGACCGCGAAATTGTTCAGTGCCTCCGCCGCCATGCCCCCGGTGAGAGCGCCGTCGCCGATGATTGCGACGACGCTGCGATCGTTCTCGCCGCGCAGCTCGAAGGCCTTGGCCAGACCGTCGGCGATGGAAAGCGAGGCCGAGGCGTGGGAGGACTCGGTAACGTCGTGCTCGCTTTCGGCCCGCGAAGGGTAGCCGGACAGCCCCCCACCGGTGCGCAACGTCCCAAAAGCGTCGGCGCGGCCGGTGAGGATCTTGTGCACATACGCCTGGTGCCCGGTATCGAAGATGATCGGATCGCGCGGCGAGGCGAACACACGGTGCACCGCGATCGTGAGTTCGACGACCCCGAGGTTCGGGCCGAGGTGGCCTCCGGTCGCGGAGACACGCTCAACGAGGAATCGGCGGATCTCGGCGGCGAGCGCGGAGAGTTCTTGCGGGCGAAGCGCGCGAAGGTCGGCCGGGGAGGTCATGCGTTCGAGTGCACCCATGGGCCCGGAATGCTCCCCTTTCCCCGCTCCTCGCGTGTCGTTGCCGTCGGTGTCCGAGTCTACGTCGGCGGGTAATGGCGGACCTATCAGATGCGAGTCGACAACACCGCAACCGCTTCCAGGTGGTGGGTGCCGGGGAATGCGTCGATGCCCTGAATGGATTCGATTCCGAAACCGGCGTCGGCGAAGAGCCCGATATCGCGGGCGAAGGAGGCGATATCGCAGCCGATGTGGACGATCGTGCTCGGGTTGGAGCGGGACAGCTCGCCGATGACGTCGGCGCCGAGGCCCGCGCGCGGCGGGTCCGTGATCACGAGGTCCGGCATCACGTCCGCGCTGCCTGCGAGCCACGCGCCGACATCGGACGCGACGATGTCCAGGTCTGCACCGATGCGACGCGCGGTGTCCCTGCCGGCGATGACGGCGGAGTCGGCTGTCTCCACGGCGGTAATCCGCGCCCGTCCACCGGCGGTCGTGGCGGAGTCTAGCGCCGCCGATCCGAGCGCGCCTACACCTCCGTAGAGGTCCCAGACGCGAAGTTCCTCCTGGCCACCGCGAACGAGCGCCGCCGCAGCCTCGCGCACTACATCTGCATACGCCGGCAGGGCGCGGCGGTGCGCCTGCCAGAATGCCGAGGCCCCGAGATGCCAGATCCACGAAGGCATGAGCTCGTGCCCAAGAGCGCGGCCTACTGCCGTCGGCATGCCGGCCCTCTCGTCGAGCGGCTTCCACCCGGCGACGGCCGAACGCGCACGCCTTCGCTGTGTCCGCCCACGCTGCCCACCCCGCCTCCGGGCGCCGCTGTCTTCGGCGGGCCGCCACTGCGCGGCAACCTCTCCATCTACACCGGCGGCGAAGACGATCTCGGCGCCTCTCGGCGCGCCCACGTCCTCGAGACGATCCACTGCTGCGGCGATTTCCGGGACGACCTGTGAGCAGCGCGCCTCGGTGACGACACGATTCCCGCCCGCCTGCCGTACCCCGATTCGGCCGGAGGAGTCCGAGTGCCACCTGGCGACCGTGCGCCACCGTGTCATCGCGTCCTGTTCACCCGCGTGTGGGGAGGCCCCGATTTCGCGGACCCCGACGTCATCCAGAAGTGGTTGCCGATCCGCGGAAGAAAAACCGCCGAGTCTACGCAGTTGATCCCGGAGAATCTCGGTTTTCAGCGTCCGTGCGTGCGCCGACGTCGTATAGGTCAGGTCGCAGCAACCGGCGCCTGCGGCGGCCGCAGGACACACGACGGGGCGTCGCTCGGGCGAGACGGAGACGAGATCGACGATCTCTGCTCGGGCGAAGGACTTCTTTGCCGACGTGATGCGCACGGCGGCAGTTTCGCCTGGAAGCAGGCCCCCAACGAAGACGACCAAGCCTTCGTGGCGGCAGATGGCTTCCCCACCGTGGGCGATCCCGTCCGCGGTGACGGTGATAATGCCTTCGCTCACGGGTTCTCCTTGCCTGTCGAGGATTGCGAAGTCGAGGCCCGGCCGTCCTCGGAAGCGCCGGAGCGTTCGGGTTCCTCGAGTCCGCTCATCCGCCACGGGACCGACGTGATCATCACACCGGGTTCGTGGAGCAGTTTGCGGCTCAATCGCCTGGCGGACTGATTGTGCAGGGCGCGCTCCCACCAGTTGTCCTCGACATACTCGGGGATGTACAGCGCGACGATGTCCCGCGGATTATCCGCCCGGACTCTACGAATGTAGTCGATTACCGGGGTGTTGATGTCGCGGTAGGGCGCCTCGATCACCTTGAGCGGAATCTTCGGCCGCTTCTCCTCCCACGCGGTGACGAGCGCCTTGGTCGCGGCGACGTCGACACTCACCGTCACCGCCTCAAGGTAGTCGGGGCGCGTCGCTCGCGCGTACGCGATAGCGCGCAACGTCGGCAGCGAGGCATTCGACACGAGCACTATGCAGTGGATGCGAGACGGCAGCACCGGACGCTTTTCTGATTCGCGTAGGCGAGCCGCCATCTGTGAATAATGCCTGGATACCGCCCGCATGACGAACACGAGGATGCCCATGATCACGAGAACGAGCCAGGCTCCGGCGGTGAACTTCGTGATGATGACGATGACCAGAACCACCGACGTGCATGCGAAGCCGAGCGCGTTGATTCCGCGCGCGCGATAGATCCTCCTGCGACGCCGGTGCACGGTGATCTCGGCCAGTTCGCCGGTCCAGTGTCGGACCATGCCCCACTGCCCAAGGGTGAACGAGGTGAACACCCCGACCACGTATAGCTGGATCAGCGTCGACACCTGGGCATGTACCAGGACCGTGACAAGTACCGAGAACACGGCGAGCCCGATGATCCCGTTCGAATACGTGAGCCGGTCGCCGCGGTTGGACAGCTGATTTGGCAGATACTTATCCCGCGCGAGTACTGAAGCCAGAATCGGCGAACCGTTGAACGCCGTGTTCGCAGCGAGCACGAGGATAAGTCCCGTTCCCGCGACGATGACGCCGGTGATCCACGGCATTCCCGCGAAAACGGCGTCGGCAAGTTGCACGATCAACGTCTTCTGGTGGTAGTTCTCCTCGGCACCTATCAGCAACGTGGGGGTGTCGGACATCGTCACCCCTGTGATCTCGGCGAGCGCGACGAGGCCGAGGAACAACGCTGCGGTCATCGCGCCGATCAGCGACAGCGTCAACGCGGCGTTTCGCGCGCGCGGCTTGCGGAACATGGGCACGCCGTGTCCGACCGCCTCCACTCCCGACATCGCCGCCGATCCGGACGCGAATGCACGGAGCACGAGGAATGCGAGGGCAAAACCGCTCTGCTCGGCGGCGCCGGAATCGAACCTCAGTCCGGAGGATTCGGCCTGAAGGTCCACCCCGAGGAACGCCCACTGGACGAGCCCCCACACGATCATCACCGCGATCGAGGCGATGAAGAAGTAGATCGGGCCGGCGAATGTACGCCCGGAATCCCGAACACCCCGCAGGTTGACGGCGGTGAGAATGACGATCGCGGCGACCGCGAAGACCACTGAGTACCGAGACACGAACGGTACGACCGAACCTAGATTGGCCACAGCCGCGGAAATCGAGACCGCGACGGTGAGCACGTAGTCCACCAACAGCGCGGCTCCGGTGATCTGCCCGGCCAATGGCCCCAGGTTGCGCCTGGCCACCTCGTAGTCCCCGCCTCCGCCGGGATAGGCGTAAATTACCTGTCGATACGAGGCGACGACGATGAGCAGCACCGCCACCACGACGACGGCGAGCCAGGGCGCGAGACCCACGGCCGCCCCACCGGCGAGCGAGAGCATGATGAAAATCGCCTCGGGCGCGTAGGCGACCGAGGAGATCGCGTCGGAGGCGAAAACTGGGAGCGCCAGACGCTTGGGCAGCATCGTCTTGCCCATGCGGTCGGTACGGAAGGGTCGTCCGAACACCAGGCGCTTGCCTGCTGTCGCGACCGAACTGAGCCTGCTCATCAAAGTAGAAGACTATGCCCTACCGCGCGCGTGGGCCAGAGGGGCGTGGGCGCGCCGCACGTAGGGGTACGGTGTACGCGTGCACGTAATCATCATGGGGTGTGGCCGTGTGGGCGCGGGCCTCGCCGGCGACCTCGCGGCAGCGGACATCGATGTCACCGTCATCGACAAAGACCAGTCCTCGTTCCTCCGACTCGGCCCCGCATTTCCCGGAAAGACCATCACCGGCATGGGGTTCGACCGGGCGGTTCTCGAGCGTGCCGGCGCCGCCGATGCCGATGCCTTCGCCGCTGTGTCCTCGGGAGACAATTCGAACATCATTGCCGCGCGTGTGGTTCGCGAGTCCTTCGGCGTCGAACGGGTCATCGCCCGCATCTACGATTCGCGCCGCGCCGAGGTCTTCGAACGACTGGGCATCCCCACGATCGCCACGACGCCGTGGACCACCCGACGCTTCTATCGTTTTCTCACCGGGGCCCCCGAAGCCGAGCCGTGGGCCGATCCGACCGGCTCGGTCGTCCTCGCCGTTCGCGAGGCCACGGCCCGGATCGTCGGCCGGAGTGTCCGCGATATCGAGCAGGCTGCTTCTTGCAGGGTTGTCGCCATCACCCGGTACGGGGATTGTTTCCTTCCCGGAGCGACCGTATTGGTCCAGGCCGAAGACCTTTTACACCTGGCAGTGACGGCGGACGCAGTAGACCTCCACGGCCCACGGCTTCTCGACCGAGAAGGACTATTCGATGACTGATGCGTACTTGAGCTCCGCCACCGGCGCGATGAAGGTCGCGATCGCGGGTGCCGGCGCCGTCGGCCGCTCCATCGGCCGAGAGCTTCTCGCCAATGGCCACGAGGTGCTCCTCATCGATCGCCGCGTCGACGTGGCCAACAACGATCCGGTCCCCGGCGCCGGCTGGGCCACCGCCGATGCGTGCGAGCTGGGCTCTCTCGAGGATATCGGCCTGTCGCAATACGACGTTGTCGTCGCGGCGACCGGCGACGACAAGGCCAATCTCGTTCTCAGCCTCCTCGCGAAGACGGAGTTCGCTGTCACCCGCGTCGTTGCACGCGTCAACGAGCCACGCAACGAGTGGCTGTTCGGTGAGCGTTGGGGCGTGGACGTTGCGGTGTCGACCCCGCGGCTCATCGCTGCCGCCGTAGAGGAGGCCGTCGCCGTCGGAGACGTCGTTGAACTGCTCACGTTGAGGGGCGGACACAACCGGCTGGTCTCCTACACCCTTCCCGACCACACCGCCTTCGGCGGCCGCGCTGTGGCTAAGCTCCGTTTGCCCACCGATTCGGCGCTGGTGTCGATTCTTCGTGGCGGCAGGGTCATCGTTCCCGACGACGATGTCCCGCTCGAGCCCGGCGACGAGATGCTCTTCGTCGTGCAAGTCGATGCGCTCGACAAGCTGCGCGAGCACCTGCTCGATATCTGCAGTCCGCCCGGTTCGCGTTAAGCTTGCGAGGTCATGCCCGCAAAATCTCCCCGCTCGTCCCAACGCCGCTCACCCGCTCGCAACGCCCAACGCAACCCTGAACTCAATTCCAAGCGCTCCGCGCTGCTGGCGGAGCTGTCCGGGGTAACGCTGCTCGAAGAGCACCGGTTTTCGCGACGTATCAGTAAGTCCACCGACCCCGGCGAGTTGGACGCCATTGCAGGCGAGATCGCTGCGGCCTCGGACAAGCTCAGCCAGCGCAGGGAGACGCTTCCAACGGTCTCGTACCCTGAGTCGTTGCCCGTATCAGCTCGGCGCGAAGATATCGCTGACGCGATCAGCAACAATCAGGTCGTCATCATCGCCGGCGAAACGGGTTCGGGTAAGACAACTCAGATTCCCAAGATCTGTTTGGAACTTGGTCGCGGTGTCCGCGGCGCTATCGGGCACACGCAACCGCGCAGGCTCGCCGCGCGTTCGGTGGCCGCGCGAATCGCCGAGGAGCTCGAGGTCGAGCTCGGGGATGAGGTAGGTTACGCCGTTCGTTTCGATAACCGCGCCGGAAGCACAACCGCGATCAAGCTGCTCACTGACGGACTTCTGCTCAATGAGATCAGGCGCGACCGTCTCCTGCGCGCCTACGACACGATCATCATCGACGAGGCGCACGAACGTAGCCTCAACATCGACTTTCTCCTCGGCTACCTCGCGTCAATCTTGCCCAAGCGCCCCGATCTCAAGCTCATCATCACGTCCGCCACCATCGATCCCGAGCGTTTCGCCGAACATTTCGCCGGCACAGACGATGCCCCGGCGCCGATTATCGAGGTCTCCGGGCGCACATTCCCGGTCGAGGTCCGCTACCGACCTCTAGTCCAGGAACTCGACGACCGCACGGTCGAGGTCGACCCGATGGACGGACTATGTGCAGCGGTGGCAGAGCTCCTCACCGAGGGATCGGGCGACATCCTCGTGTTCCTCTCGGGTGAACAGGAGATTCGAGACGCAGAAGAAGCCATCAAGGGGCGGCGATTCCGCGATCTCGAGGTATTCCCTTTATTCTCTCGCCTCAGCGCGGCCGAGCAGAACAAGGCTTTTCGCAAGCATTCGAAGCGCCGCGTGGTACTGGCCACGAATATCGCCGAAACCTCGGTTACCGTCCCGGGGATCCATTATGTGATCGACACGGGATTAGCACGCATTTCTCGATACTCGACGCGCACGAAGGTGCAGCGCCTGCCGATCGAGCCCGTGTCGCAAGCCTCGGCGAATCAGCGTAAGGGCCGTTCCGGCCGCGTGACCGAGGGCATATGCATCCGGCTCTACTCGGAAGAAGATTTCGATTCCAGACCCGAGTTCACAGACCCGGAGATTCTGCGCACAAACCTCGCTTCGGTCATCTTGCAGATGGCTGATCTCGGGCTCGGCGAGGTTGCTTCGTTCCCCTTCGTCGACCCGCCCGATTCCAAGGCAATAAAGGACGGACTGTCGCTTCTTGACGAACTCGGCGCGCTGCGCACGTCCACCAATGGTGCGCCGACGCTCACCAAGCGGGGCCGGGAAATCGCCGCACTTCCGCTCGATCCTCGCCTGGCACGGATGCTGCTGGCTGGTCGCGACAATGGCGCACTCGCAGAGGTCATCGTTATCGTCTCGGCGCTGACCGTCGGGGACGTGCGCGAGCGGCCTGCCGAAGAACGCGACAAAGCGGCGGCGATGCATAGTCGCTTCAGGGACAAGACCTCCGACTTCCTCGGATATCTCAACGTCTGGCGTTATGTTGCCGAGCAGAGGGCCGAACTATCCGGAAGCGCATTTCGGAAAATGTGCAAGGCCGAGTATTTGCACTGGCTCCGGATCCGGGAGTGGCAGGATCTCAATCGCCAACTCACCACGGTGTGCCGCGAGCACGGCTGGCATGCCGGCTCGCTCACCGCTTCCGATGACGACGTCCATCGGTCTCTTCTTGCCGGGCTGTTGTCGTCGATCGGTGCGAGGAAGGAGGACACCAGGGAGTTTGCCGGACCTCGAGGCATCACATTCCTCATCCACCCTTCGTCGGCGGTAGCGAAGAAGCCGCCGAAATGGATCATGGCCTCCGAGCTCGTGGAGACCTCCCGCCTGTTCGCCCGGGATGTTGCCCGCATCGATCCGATGTGGGTCGAGCCGTTGGCCGAGCACATGGTGAAGCGAAACTATTCCGAGCCTCACTGGTCCTCGAAACAAGGGTCTGCGATGGCATACGAAAAGGTCACACTGCTGGGCCTGCCGGTCGTGGAGGGTCGCCGGATTCTGCTTTCGCGAGTAGATCCGCAGCTGGCGCGGGAACTTTTCGTCAGGCACGGGCTCGTCGATGGGGATTGGACCAGCAGGTCGGTCGAAGTTCATGCGAACAGGGAACTCGTGGAACGTGCCCGTGAGCTGCAGACGCGTGCGCGTCGCGCCGACGTCGTCATCGACGACGAGCAGCTTGTCAGCTGGTATCTCGAACGTATTCCCGAATCCGTCGTGTCGGGCCGGCATTTCGACTCGTGGATCAAGTCCGCGAGCAAAGCCGAGAAAGCCGCCCTCACGCTTTCGGACAGCGATGTCCGTGGCGAGGGGGCAGTGCCCTCGGAAGCCGATTTCCCGCCGCAGTGGAAGCAGGGTGACCTCACCTTCGATCTCGAGTACACATATGATCCCCGCTCCGAGGCCGACGGTGTCGTCGTGAAGATCTCGCTCGCACAGCTCGCTCGTGTGCGACCCGCGGGGTTCGAATGGCTCGTTCCGGGGCTTCGCGCCGAGCTATACACCGAGCTCATTCGCACATTGCCGAAGATGTACCGCCGCCTCGCCACTCCGGCGGCCTCGTTCGCCGATCTCCTCGTTGACGACATCACGCCCCGAAAGGCTCCGCTCGCTGTATCGGTCAGCGAGGCGCTTTCGGCCCGAGTGGGGACTACGATTCCCGCCTCGGAGTTCCACCCGGAAGCGCTACCCAACCATCTCCGGATGCGTTTCGAAGTTATCGGCGCCGACGGCTCCCTTGTGTCCTCCGGCTATTCTCTCACCGAGTTGCAGCAGGAACTCTCGGCCCGCTCGCAGGATCAACTCATCAATTCGCTTGTTGACGACGACGGGCCGTTCCGCGAGTGGACGGCCGAGACCATCGGCGACCTTCCCGAAGAGGTGTCTCGGGACATCGGTGGGGTCCGGGCCGTCGCGTACCCGGCGCTGGTCGTCGAATCGGACGGGATCCACAAGACGGTGTGTGCAACGCCGCAAAAGCGTTCGGCAGCGATGTCTCGGGCTGTTATCGAAATGCTTCGCCCAGGGTTGGTGTCGACATCACAGTTGCTCAAGGGCCGTCCCCCGGCACAACGGTTGGCGCTGACGCAATACCCGTACGGCGGGATGGATGCGCTAGTCGCAGACGCCGTCGTCGTCATGATCGGCAGGGTCCTGTCTTCCAGTGGAGGCGCGCCGCTGACTGCCTCGGGTTTCGCTAAAGTGCGGGACTCCGCGAAGGCCGAAGTTCCGGGTGGTGTGGCCCGCATGATTGCACAGGTATTGCCTGCGCTGGTGATCCTTCTCGACGTACAGCGTTCCCTCATGTCAATGCGAGATAATGAGTTGGCCGACGAGCTGCGTGCCGAGATCGACTTTCTCGTCGGCCGTGGATTCCTGGCTCGCCATGCCCGTGGCCGGCTGGAGCACCTCGAGCGCCACATGACGTCCATCGCGGCACGGATCAAGCTAGCGGTCGACAATCCGCCGAAATACGATAGCCTTCGGGCCCGCGTAGTCGGCATCGAAGATGAGGTCGAAGAGGCGTGCAGCGCCTTAACGCGGCGAAAGGGTGGCGCCCGACAGTCAAGGGAACTGCGCTGGTTGCTTGCTGAATATCGGGTAAGCGTTTATACGCAGCAACTTGGTACAGCGGGGTCGATATCAGAGAAGAAGATCAGGCAGACCATCCGTGCGCTTCTTTCACCTAGCTCCGGAAGGCCTTGACGTCACGAGCAAGTCGGGAGCAGGCCGAATGGCTCACACGGGACGGTTCTGGCGCAGGAGTGAAATCTCTTTTTCGAAGTCATCGGCCGAATCGAACGACTTGTAGACGGAAGCGAACCGCAGGTATCCGACCTCGTCGAGATCACGCAGCGGCTCCAGAATGGCCAGGCCCACCTCGTGCGCTGGCACCTCCGATACGCCCTGGGCACGAACGGCAAGTTCGACCCTATGCGCCAGCATATGTAGATCGTCGGAAGTGATGTCTCGTCCCTGACATGCACGACGGACTCCGCGGATAACTTTGTCCCGACTGAACGGTTCTGTGACGCCGCTTCGTTTGCTCACCATGAGTACAGGGGCTTCCATCGTGGTGTATCGATGGCCGCAGGACGTGCACTCTCGTCGCCGCCGAATCGCAAGGCCTTCGTCGGCGGTTCGTGAGTCGATGACTCGCGAATCGGCCTTGTGACACATGGGGCAAAACATCTCGGGACTCCTCGTAGCTCCACGACGACGCTTGTTGCCGTCTCGGCTACAACCTATGGTACGCGCGGGTCCCCTAGTTCGATACTCACCACTAGATGTTGGGTCGAGATTACTCGAGTAACTTCGATCCTCTCTATTCGCTTTACGCGGCAACCGCCCCACTCCTCCATCACTTGGGCGGAAGCTTTGACTAACCCGCGTACAGGAGAAAAAGGAAGAGGATGAAGCCAACGATGATCCCCAGTGCCGCAGCCGTAATAGTCTGCATGCGCTCGATCGACCGTTGCGCCGGCGCGGCGTTCTCAAAGGTTCCACGCTGGACTTTGTCGATGCCGCGTGCGCTCGTAGGCATGCAGGCGCCTCGGGTGCGACGATCGAAGCTGACGCTGGAGAGGGGATCCCGCTGAGAAGCCAGACGCGTCTCCACGGGCGATAAGGTATCGAACCGGCGAACTTCATCGCGACCTGCACTAAGTCGTTCGAACCTCTCCTCCTTGCCGACCTCCCGGCTCCTTTGGCCATAGTCGCGAAGCGTCGCGACGCGCTGCTTACCAATCCGAGGGCGATTCCCGTTAACCTGCTCGAAGCGTTCGGCGCCGAAGCCCGACTCCTGAATGATCTCGCGTTCGGAGGTTGCCTTTTCGGGGACACTCAGCCGTTCCATGTGAGTAGTCATTTCTCATTCCTTTCGGACCACACTTCGTCTGATGCGGTGTATCGAAAATACGTACCGCTTTTGTTCGTGTCTTAGTTCTACGAAACGGGTCCGACAATTTCGGCTGTCGGAGTGTGCAGTAGGGGCAGAAACTACCCCCGATTGGCGCGCGTAGATCTTTGACCTGCATTCCCGACCGACGTTTACGCGCAACACGCGGATCGAACAAGTGTATGCCGGAATTTCAATTCGAACGGTATGCTATCGAATGAAGCTACACGCACACCGGCCCAATGTTCGAAAGTGGCCCGCTCGAGCTACCCAGTGAGGAACCCGGCATGGCACGCACCAGTAAGGAATCGCTGACCGATCGGCAGCGAATGATCATGACCGTCATCAATGACGCGATCGAGGAGCACGGCTACCCGCCGAGCATTCGAGAGATCGGCGACTCGGTCGGCCTGCAGTCAACCTCTTCGGTCGCTTACCAGCTGCGCGCGCTCGAAAAGAAGGGCTATCTCATTCGAGATGCGCACAAGCCACGCGCGGTCGACGTGCGCTCGCCCAGCTCGACGCGCCAGCCGTCGCGTCGAGCACAATTGCCGCGTGGTGCATCACAGCCCGCTTTCGTGCCGGTCGTGGGTCGGATCGCTGCGGGTGGGCCGATCCTTGCGGAGCAAGAGATCGAAGCGGTCTTCCCCCTGCCCGAGGAGCTCGTCGGTTCGGGCGAAACGTTTATTCTCAAAGTCGTCGGTGAATCGATGCGGGACGCGGGCATCCTCGACGGGGATTACGTCGTCGTCAGGAGGCAGCAGGTTGCAGAGAACGGAGACATCGTCGCCGCGATGATCGATGGCGAGGCCACCGTCAAAACCCTGGACAAATCATCCGGCGGTGTGTGGCTGGTGCCATCCAACGAGGCTTTCAGGCCGATTCCGGGTAACTACGCGACGATTCTCGGCAAGGTAATCATGGTGTTCCGCCGAATCTAACGGCGAAACTCGTCCAACTCGCCTGCCACCGATTCCGGGAGACGGACGGTGACAACTGTCGCCTCGTCCGAATATTCCTCCCGGACAACCGCTCCTTCGGAGTGCACGCGCGAGACAACCTCGCCCCGCGAGTAGGGAATCTCCAACGTCACCGTGACGTCTGTTTCCGCAATGTACTCGGCAAGGGTGTGGCGGAGTTCCTCAATCCCCTCGCCCGTTGTCGCGGATACGAAAGCGGCATCCTTGAACACGGCGCGCAGCTCGGCCAAGACCAATGGGTCGGCGGCATCGATCTTGTTTATGACGAGCAGTTCGGTAGGTTGTTCCGCATTCTGTTCGGCTACGACGTCGCGAATTACCGCCCGGACGGCATCGATCTGGGCCATCGGGAATGGGTGTGAGCCATCGACGACGTGCACGAGTAGCTCCGAATCGACGACTTCTTCAAGGGTGGAACGGAATGCCTCCACCAACTGAGTCGGAAGGTGTCGGACGAACCCGACCGTGTCGGTCAACACCACGGCCCGACCGTCGGGAAGTTCAGCTCGCCGCGTCGTGGGATCCAAGGTCGCGAAGAGCGCGTCTTCCACCAATACCCCGGCGCCGGTGATCGCGTTCACGAGACTGGATTTCCCCGCGTTCGTGTATCCGGCAACAGCGATGGAGGGCACAGGTGTGGTCCTCCGGCGGTGTCGCTTGGTGAGTCGGGCTTGTTTCATTCCGCGGATTTCGCGGCGCAACTTGGCCATGCGCTCGCGGATTCGACGGCGATCGGTTTCGATTTTGGTCTCACCAGGACCGCGAAGCCCAACGCCGCCGTTGGAACCTGCACGGCCGCCTGCCTGTCGTGAGAGCGCCTCACCCCAACCACGCAGCCTCGGAAGCATGTAGTCCATCTGTGCGAGTGAGACCTGCGCCTTACCTTCACGAGACGTTGCGTGTTGGGCGAAGATATCCAGGATCAACGCCGTTCGATCGATCACCTTCACGTTGACAGCCTTTTCGAGGGCGATCAGCTGTCCCGGCGTAAGTTCACCATCGCAGATCACGGTATCGGCGCCAGTGGAATCCACAATCTCGCGGAGTTCTTTCACTTTTCCGGATCCGATATACGTCGCCGCGTCCGGCTTGTCTCTACGTTGGATCACCGCATCGAGAACCATCGATCCGGCAGTCTCGGCGAGCGCGCCGAGTTCCGCCATGGCGGAGTCAGCTTCCGCGGACGACCCTTCGGTCCACACGCCAACAAGGACGACGCGCTCGAGGCGCAGCTGGCGATATTCCGCGTCGTTGATGTCCTGAAGTTCGGTAGACAGCCCGACAACGCGTCGAAGCGAAGAGCGTTCCTCAAGCTGGAGTTCGCCCGTGGATGGGTCATGATCAGAATGTGAAGGGTTCGTCATACGAGTTCTATTCTCGCACGTCATCCGCCTTCAACAAATGTTCACCGAGAGTTCCCAGGGCGACTAGACGCGAGGGCCCCGTCATCTGCGCGTGCCCGTCGAGGATTTCGACCTGTACCCGGCCGCCCGGGACGTTGACGAGCACCGTGCCGTCGTTCTGTTCAGCGTCGGCGAGCGCCGCAATTGCGGTGGCGACGATGCCCGTTCCACATGATCGGGTCTCTCCTGCTCCTCGTTCGTGCACACGCATCGTCACCTCGCCGTCGACCAACGGGGTGGAGATCTCCACATTGACGCCATTCGGGAAGAACTCTTCGTCGAAGCTCGGTGGGACGTCGATTGGCAAGGCGGAAAGAGACTCCGCCGTCATTCGTGGGACTATCGCAGCAACATGCGGGTTACCGACGTCCACCGCCAGACCTGCGAACGTGTGCCCCTCGAAAGAAACCGTCGAAACTCCGATCACCTCGGGAACTCCCATGGACACCGACACCGTTGCCGACTCCGCGGTCGCGTCGATGACCGTGGCGGGACGCAGCCCGGCACGCGTTCCAACGCGGATCTCACCGGCATCGGCTAATCCGGTGGCCACCAAAGCGTGCGCGAAGACGCGGACACCGTTTCCGCACATTTCGGCAATGCTGCCGTCGGCGTTGCGGTAGTCCATGAACCAATCGCCACCGTCGACGTCATCGGGAATGGCGTCGAGTTCACCGACCGAGTGCAGGTCGCCGGCACGCGCGATGCGCAGGATACCGTCGCCTCCGATACCCGACCGGCGGTTCGTGATCGCGCGAATCGACCCCTCGGAGAGCCGCAGCGACGCCGACTCGTCGAGAACGACTACGAAATCGTTCTCCGTCCCGTGTCCTTTGAGGAAGCGGATCTCGCGCGCGGGCTCCGTCGCGCCTGCCGGTGGTGTCGCTGTCAGGTCGAAACTCGTCATAATCGAGATGATAATGCCTGGCCAAAGTAATTCCGCAATGCGGAACCTGACCTACCATGCCAAAGAACGAGCCAATTAAACTCGGCGGTAGGAACAACGCGATCCAACCCACTATTAACAGGGAGGTCAGCGCACATGACTGAGCGCATTACCGTCGGCAATATCCAGATCGACAAGGTCCTCTACGACTTCATCAACAACGAGGCCATCACGGGAACAGGCCTTGACGCCGACTCGTTTTGGCAGGGCGTATCCGAGATTTTCACCGACCTCGCTCCGCGCAACCGCGAGCTGCTCGACGTACGCGAGGAATTCCAGACCAAGCTCGACAATTGGCACCGCGAATACCCGGGGGCCGTCGACCAGGATAAGTACCTCGATTACCTACGTGAGATCGGCTACCTGCTTCCTCAGGACGACAACGCCAAAGTCACCACCGAGAACGTCGATGCGGAATTGGCGACGATCGCCGGACCTCAGCTCGTCGTGCCGATCCTCAACGCCCGCTTCGCTCTGAACGCCGCGAACGCACGCTGGGGCTCGCTGTACGACGCCCTGTACGGAACCGACGCTATCCCCGAGGACGGCGGCGCAGAGAAGGGTAAGGGCTACAACAAGGTCCGAGGCGACAAGGTCATCGCTTGGGTTCGTGAATTCCTCGACGACGTCGTCCCGCTCGCGTCCGGCAGCTATGTCGGCGCGAAGGCGTTCGCGATCGTCGATGGCGCGCTGCAGGTCACCCTTGCCGATGATTCCACCACAGGCCTGGCTGATCCGGAGAAACTCGCCGGCTACCTCGGCGACGCCTCCGCACCTTCCAACGTGCTTTTGGTCAACAACGGCCTCCACATCGACATCGTCTTCGATGCTTCCACCCCATCCGGCGAATCGGATTCGGCCGGCATATCCGATGTTGTCGTCGAGTCCGCCGTGTCGACGATCATGGACTTCGAGGACTCCATCGCCGCAGTCGACGGCGAGGACAAGGTCCACGGTTACCGCAACTGGCTCGGCCTGATGCGCGGAGACCTCGCCCACAAGCTCGAAAAGGGCGGCAAGACCATCACGCGCGTTCTCAACGACGACCGGACCTACACCAAGCCTGACGGCGGAGAGCTCACCCTTCATGGGCGTTCAATGCTGCTCGTGCGCAACGTCGGGCACCTCATGACCAACCCGGCCATCCTCGACTCCGAAGGCAATGAGCTCCCCGAGGGCATCATGGATGCCATCGTCACCTCGCTCTGCGGACTGCACGGCATCGCGGAGAGTAATGCGCACCGCAACTCCCGTTCGGGCTCGATCTACATCGTGAAGCCGAAGCAGCACGGCCCCGACGAGGTCGCGTTCACCTCGGAGATCTTCAGCCGTGTCGAAAAGCTTCTCGGTCTGCCGGAGAACACCATCAAGATGGGTGTCATGGACGAGGAGCGACGCACCTCGGCCAACCTCTCGCGCGCCATCGCCGCTGCGGATACCCGCTGCGTGTTCATCAACACCGGCTTCCTCGACCGCACTGGCGACGAGATCCACACCTCGATGGAGGCCGGACCGATGGTCCGCAAGGGCGACATGCGCTCAGCCGCGTGGATGTCCGCGTACGAGAACTACAACGTGGATGAGGGCCTCGCCGCCGGCCTCCGCGGTCGCGCTCAGATCGGCAAGGGCATGTGGGCGAAGACCGAGCTCATGGCCGAGATGCTCGAGCAGAAGATCGGTCAGCCGAAGGCCGGCGCCAACACTGCCTGGGTCCCCTCACCCACCGGCGCCTCGCTGCACGCCACGCACTACCACCGCGTGAATGTCCTCGAGGTTCAGGAGCAGTTGAGTTCCGCAGGACGCAGGGTTAAGCCCGAGGATATTCTCGAGCTCCCTCTCGCTCCGTCGACCGATTGGACCGAGGAAGAGAAGAAGCAGGAAGTCGACAACTCCTGCCAATCGATCCTCGGTTACGTCGTTCGTTGGATCGACCAGGGCATCGGCTGCTCGAAGGTGCCGGACATCCATGACGTCAATCTCATGGAGGACCGTGCAACGCTTCGAATCTCGAGCCAGATGCTCGCGAACTGGCTTCGCCACGGCGTGATCACAGAGGAGTTCCTCCTCGAAGAGCTCAAGCGCATGGCTCAGCTGGTCGATGGCCAGAACGAGGGGGACCCGAACTACTTCCCCATGGCCCCGAACTTCGAGGACTCCGTGGCCTTCAATGCCGCGCGTGACCTGATCCTCAAGGGCGGAGAGCAGCCCTCCGGCTACACCGAGCCGATCTTGCACGCGCGTCGCCGCGAGTTCAAGGCGAAGCACGGTGCGAACAACACCGCTGCGCTCGGCTAGAGCCTGATAGCGCCAAAGCGCCCCGCGAGTGATCGTCCTATGTGGCGATCCTCCGGGGCGCTTCCTCGTGCTAGGCAGTCCTGAACATTCCCGTTAATCCGGCGGCAGGAATGGGCTCGCCGCAATAGCCGAAGCGATCGTCTGGGCGGCACCCTCTCGCTTGTCATACGTAAAGCGGGCTTCCGGGCCTGATACCGATATTGCGATCGCCGAGCGACCGGAGCCGTGAGACACCGCCACGCATCGAACGCCTTCTTCCTGCTCGGATTCATCACCGGCAAACCCATTCTTTCGAACAGTATCGAGTTCAGCGATGAATTCATCAGGCGAGGTAATCGTTGAAGAGGTGTAGCGCCGCATCCCGGTTCGCTCCAATAGTTTGCGCACTTCGGCATCTTCCCGGTTCGCCAACAGGGCTTTACCGACGGCGGTGCAATGGGGATCGACTCGTCTTCCGACTTCGGTAAACATCCGCATCGAGTACGGACTCGGCACCTGTGCGAGATAGACGATCTTGTCCCCTTCCCGGGCGGCAAGATTGGCTGTTTCCCCCGTTGCGTCTACAACCTGCTGCAAGACGGGAACAGCCCAGCGCTTGGTCACCAACTGCGCTGCGCCGCCGGCCCACATGAGTGTCGGGGCAAGGACGTACTCGCGCCCCGGCGCTTGACGGAGAAGTCCTGTCTCTACAAGTGTCGAGGCCAACCTGTGGACGGTCGCCGCGGCGAGCCCGGTCTTTTCGGCGATGGTCTTGAGTGAGACGATCCCGCCTTCGGACACAACTGCTTCGATGATCGCAACGGCGCGAGTAACCGACTGCACCGTTTCCCGAGTACTCACGAGGGTTTCCTCACTGTTCGAAGAGCTTGGTCCACAAGAAGCTCCGTCGCATCCCGATTGGCGTCCAACCAGCGGATCCGTGTGTCCCGCCTGAACCATGAGCGCTGGCGCCGAACGTAGCGGCGCGTGCCGATAAACGTTCGATGGAGGGCTTCCTCTATGGCGCCCGCAGTTGGTTCGCTGTTTTCGAACTCGTCCAAGAGCTCCAACACTTGCGAATAGCCGATTGCTCGTTGAGCCGTGACTCCATTTCTGAGCCCGTTTCGAGCCAGGTAACGGACTTCTTCGATGAGCCCCTGATCGAACATCTTTCTCGTGCGCTGCTCCAACCGCGCATCGAGTTCGCCTGTCGCCATGTCGAGTGCGATGATCTCCGCGTCCCAACGTGGCTTCCCGATTTTCGGGCGCGATGCAGCGAACGGCTTCCCGGTGAGTTCGATTACCTCGAGCGCGCGGACGGTGCGCCGAGGATCGGTGTCGAGGATGGTCTTAGCGGCTTCGGGATCCTTTTCGGCAAGCTCGGCATGTAGCGCCTGTACACCGATCTCATCGAGTCTTGACTCGTAGCGTCCCCGAACGACCGGATCAGTCTCCGGGAAATTCCATTCGTCGATGAGCGACTGGTAGTACATCATCGAACCGCCGACGACTATGGGCGTCTGTGCGCCTGATCGGACGCGTTCAACGACGTCACGAGCCTCTCGCTGGTAGTCGGCTACCGACGCGGTCTCGGTGACGTCGAGGACGTCCAACATGTGGTGCGGGATCCCTCGACGGTCTGCCTGCGGCACTTTCGCCGTGCCGATATCCATACCTTTGTAGAGCTGCATCGCGTCGAGATTCACGATCTGACCGCCGAGTTCCTCGGCAAGGTTCAGCGCCAGGTCCG
This sequence comes from Dietzia timorensis, assembly GCF_020742175.1. Lineage (GTDB taxonomy): Bacteria > Actinomycetota > Actinomycetes > Mycobacteriales > Mycobacteriaceae > Dietzia > Dietzia timorensis_A. The sequence goes on along the minus strand of NZ_DYXM01000215.1, from coordinate 30,007 downwards.
ACTTCCCCGTTCCTGTGGGTCCAACGATGACGACTGGCCTGGGCGCGTGTTCGTCGGAAGTCGCCCCTTTTGCGCCGGTTGTATGCAGAGCAGCGTTTTGCTTCGCACTCGGGATCGTCCACCCTGCAGCATGATAGCCGACCCCAAAGGGCGCGGAATGAGACGCCGCGCGCGGCGAGAATCCCTCCACGTAGCCGGATAAAAGCGTCCATATGGGCTGCGAGAACCAACCGATCGAAGATGCCGCTGTCTCGCCCAGTTCCGGAAGTCTGCTTGCTCCCTCGACGAAGGCCGAAAGCTCCCGATCCAGCTCCACCGCAGATTCGTCGAGAGGAATTGGTGCCTTCGGTGCAAGAGCGGCCGGCCCGTCGGCCATGAATACCACCACGCCGTCATGTGCATCGATCGTCCGCTGCACCGAACGGACCGAGTTCGCGTGCTCACCCGCGGTGCCGTTGACAGTTATGGTCTTCACATCCATGTCGAGGCCTGCTCGTGCGATCCACCACCAGGCCATAAGGACGGCACCGGGTATCGGAGAAGGGCCGTCCAGCTGTTGATCGGGGCCGGAGGGCCCAACAGCGACCGTTGGCGCGCCCCATCGACGAAGATCGTGGTTGCCGTACTCAATTTCATGGGTGCCTGGGCCCTGGGCCACGACGATTACGCCCCGCGTAGATCCTGCGACGGCGTTCCGAAGAATGCGCACACCGGCGTCGACAAGTGTAGAAACGTCCGCCCACGCCGCACCCGACAGTTCGGGTACTAGAACCGGTGCAGCCGGTAGGAGGACGAATTTTGATGCCACATCTCAAGATTACTAGCCGCGCACGGGAATGCCCTGAAGGGCGGTCTTAGCCGCGTTGAGAAGGGTATCCGAACGACTGGATACGGAATGCTGATCTTGGGCGATGCCCACTTCTAGGCAAACTCCTGCGAACACACCGTCGTACAAGGCAATATTGGCTGGAAAGTCGTGAGATTGTGGTCGCACGTATTTTGGTGGCTAAGCCGCATACTGCGGTCGGAGATCCGCTTCGCGCGGTGGAACGAGGAGAGCAATGTCTGACGTCGACAAGGGTTCGGAGGCTTCGAGGGTTACGGCCGACGTACGGCCAAAGCCCGCCGCGCCGAAGCCCGGGGTTCCTTCTCCTGCAGTTGTGGCGTCGAAAAATTCACCCGGGCACGTTCCCGCCCCCTCCGCCCCGAAGAGCGACCCGAGGAAATGGGGACACGTCGATGAGGACGGAGGCGTCTGGCTGCGCACGAGCGCCGGCGAGCGCCAGGTTGGCTCTTGGCAAGCCGGCAACGCCGACGAGGCTCTCCAGCATTTCGGAATGCGCTTCGACGATCTCGCCACCGAGGTGGTGTTACTCGAGCAGCGACTTGAGACACATCCATCCGATGCACGAAAGACGCGGTCCGCGGCGAAGGCACTTGTGGAGACCATCCCTGAGGCCAAAGTCGTCGGCGACCTGGAGGGACTCGAAACACGTCTCCACGCGATCATCGAGTTCTCGTCTCAGGTCGAGGAACAAGCGCGAAAAGACAAGGCCGCTCACCGTGAGAACGCGATCGCTCGGAAGGAGGAGCTTGCCGCGGAGGCTGAGCAAATCGGCGAGTCTTCCACGCAATGGAAGGTTGCGGGTGACCGTCTCAAGGCGATTCTCGACGAATGGAAAACGATTCGCGGGATCGATCGCAAGACCGACGACGAGCTGTGGAAGCGCTTTTCGAAAGCTCGGGAAGCGTTCAACCGCCGACGGGGTTCTCATTTTGCCGAGCTTGATAGGAACCGGGCCACCGCACGCAACGTCAAGCAAGATCTTGTCGTGCGAGCAGAAAAAATGGCCAACAACACCGATTGGAACGACACCGCTCGCGCCTTCCGGCAACTGATGGATGAGTGGAAGGCCGCCGGCAGGGCTCCGCGGGATGCCGATAATCAGCTATGGGCCCGCTTCAAGAAGGCGCAAGACACTTTCTTCGATGCCAGGCATGCGGCCGCTGCGGAGCGAGATGCCGAATTCGAGTCGAACGCGAAAGCTAAAGAGGCTCTGCTGGCCGAGTACGACTCGAAAATCGATCCCGGCCAAGGACTTGATTCCGCCAAGCGAGCGCTACGCGAACTTCAGGAGCGATGGGAGGCTGCCGGCAAGGTCCCTCGTAATCGGATTTCCGAGTTCGAGTCGCGAATTCGCGACCTTGAAAAACGCGTCGATGCCGAGGAACAGACACAATGGCGACGAAATGACCCGGAGGTCAAGGCGCGTGCTGGGCAGTTCTGGGATCGAGTAACGGCGTTCGAGGATCAGGCGGCGAAAGCCGAAGCCGCCGGCAAGAAAAAGGACGCCGAGAAGTTTCGCTCACAGGCAGAGCAATGGCGGGAGTGGGCGCAGGCAGCCGAGACCGCTGTCGAAGACCGCTAGAAGCCTAGATCGTTCCAAAGAAATAATCCGGCCCCGCCTCCATGCACGGACAGCGGGGCCGAATTAGTTTCTTCGTGCGCCAAAGCTAGGCGATAGCGGGCGCGAACATCGATTTACAGATCTTGGATGCCGCCATCACCATCGGTGCGGCGGTCGTCTCGTTGACGTTCAGCTGCTTCTTTGAGCTTTCGGCTTTCCTCGCGGACGAGCTCTTCGGCCTCCCGTTGCTTCTCGGATTTCGACCAAAGAAGTATCGAGAATGTCACCGCCAAGCAGACGACGAGAATCTCCGACAGGTACAAGCCGATCCCCGGCCCGCCGAAATTCTGAAAATCGGGGTTTGGTCCTCGTCCATCTTGCCGCAGCCAAATGGCCAGTACGCCGTACACCGCGGACACACACGAGGTACACCAGGCAATTCCTGCGGCCCACCAGCGTTGAGTGAAGATAGTGACGGCCCCGAAAACGATGACGCCGACCGAAAATAAGGTGACGAATACGCGAGAGGGCAGCGACAATTCCTGATCCTGTGCTGCCTGGGTCCAGAACAGTACGTCGAGTCCACTGACGCCCTCGCTGTGCGGAAGAAGTTGCACACCGGCGAGTAGGACGATAAGTACGAGTGCAACGAGAAACGGACGTCCCACCTCCACGCGTCCAGCCCAGAACGCATCGGCTTCACGGGACTCCGATTTCGCCTCTTCCAGAGTGGTTCGAACCTGTTGGATCGGGTCCTGCCGATTGTCTTCGTAGCTCAAGGTTCTTGCCGTCACTTTCTGCTGACTGTGCTGATAGTCCTGACCAAAAACGCGATCTTTATTCCGCGCCGGATCGGATGGTGGGCAGACCGAGCCCGACCCCCACCGGTTCGGTCGTCGGCACGATTCCGGCTTCGTAGTGGTCTCCAGCCTTCGTTCGGCGATGCGTGATGACCCCGGAGTCCGCAAGAAGATGGTGTGGCGCCGCCGCCGTCACGTCGACTTCAATGATGTCACCCGGGCGGAGTGAACGATCGATTGCCGCTGCGTAAGCTGGTTTGGGGTCGAAATGGACAAGCCTTCCATCGCGCGCCCGACCGCTCATCCGTGAGGTAGCGAAATTCTTTCGTCCAGAGTCATCAACGATGAGTAGCTCGACGCGGCGCCCAACGACCTTCCGGTTTTCTTCGAGGGTGATACGTTCCTGAAGCTCCAGTAGCCGGTCGTAACGGTCTTGTACGACGGCCTTGGGAACCTGGTCTTCCATCTCGGCAGCGGGAGTGCCCGGACGAGGCGAGTACTGGAAAGTAAACGCACTGGTGAACCGGCTCTTTTCGACAACCTTAAGTGTTTGCTGAAAGTCTTCCTCGGTTTCCCCAGGGAAACCGACGATGATGTCCGTAGTGATGGCTGCGTTCGGAATCGACTCTCGGACCTTCTCAATGATGCCGAGAAACTTCTTCTGGCGATAGGAACGCCGCATCGAACGCAGAACCTTGTCCGATCCCGACTGAAGAGGCATGTGAAGTTGCGGGCACACGTTCGGAGTATCTGCCATTGCGGCGATGACATCGTCGGTGAACTCTGCGGGATGCGGGGACGTGAATCGGACCCGCTCAAGCCCGTCGATCGAGCCACACGCACGGAGGAGTTCCGCAAAGGCGCCCTTGTCTGCCGGCTCATCTGGGTGGATGAACGATCGGCCGTAGGCGTTGACATTCTGTCCGAGCAGAGTGACTTCCAGTACGCCCTCGGCCACTAGCGCTTCCACCTCGGCAAGGACCTCGCCCGGCCTGCGGTCGACTTCCTTTCCACGAAGAGAGGGGACGATACAGAAAGTACAGGTGTTGTTGCAGCCGACGGACACTGATACCCATCCGGCGTACGAGGAATCACGCTTCGCCGGGAGGTTCGACGGAAAGTGCTGTAAGGATTCCGCGATCTCCACGGCTGCTTCGTCGTTGTGCCGAGAGCGATCGAGTAACGACGGCAAGTGGCCCAGATTGTGGGTACCGAAAACAACGTCGACCCACGGCGCGCGATCGACGACGACGTCCTTATCTTTCTGTGCCAGGCATCCGCCGACAGCGATCTGAAGGCGGGGGTTGGCGTCCTTCCACGGCCGCATGTTGCCCAACGTGCCATAGAGACGGTTGTCGGCATTTTCACGCACCGCGCAGGTATTGAACACAACAAGGTCCGGCAATACTCCAGCATCCTCGTCGGCTTCGCCTTCGAAAGGTACGTATCCGGCTTCGTCCAAGACTCCGGACAGCCGCTCGGAATCATGAACGTTCATCTGGCAACCAAACGTTCGAATCTGATAGCGAAGCGGCTCCGCACTTGACTCCGCGGTGTCCCCTTCCGCCTCGCGGCTGCGTTTATCGAAAAGAACCTCGCTCACCTGCGCCGACACTCCTGTTCATCGTGGTCGTATTACCGTGTAACGTTACGCGTGAACCGGGGCCTAGAGAAATTGACGGGCGTTCGCGATCTCGTTGTTGACCACTGACAGGGCTACTCCCGATGAATAGCCACGCCGCTGTAAGAATTCCACCAATCGCCGCTTAACCTTCGTGCGCTGCTCCATTGTGGACAAGTCAGAATTCTCACGCCGTTCGATCCGATGTGCGACGAGCTCGTGCGCACGCGCTCGCTCATCCTCATCGGAAACGTCTTCCAGGGCCTGGCTAATCTGAGCAGATTCCACACCTTTTGCTTCGAGTTCTCGACGAAGCAGCGTTCTAGTCGCGCCTTTGCCGACCGAACGCTGCTCCACCCATTGGCGCGCGAAGTCTGCGTCATCCAGAAGTTGCCACGCGTCGATACGTTCCATTGCCTCCGCGACGGCGGCCTCCGAAAATTCCTTTTCAACGAGCCTGCCATGCAGTTCATGCCTACTTCGCGCACGGAACTTCAGCAGACGCAACGCAGCCTTGGTGGCCTTACTTCCTTCATCCGAAAGCGGAGGTAGCTCCGGCTCCGGCGCGGGCGACTCAATCGCCGCGATGGCAGCCTGGAGCTCCTCGAGGCTTTTCGGTACCGAAGACGACGCGGTCATCTACTTAGAAATCCACCGGAACCACGTCGACCGGAGCGTCTTCGTCTTCCACAGCCGGAGCCTGAGACTCCTCCCCCGGTTCCACGCCGAAACCGAGCTTGGCAAGGATCTTTTCCTGAACCTCGTCGCGTACGGACGGGTTGTCCTTCAGGTATCGACGGACGTTTTCCTTGCCCTGGCCGAGCTGGTCACCGTCGTACGTGAACCAGGAACCGGACTTCTTCACGATCCCGTGCTCGACGCCCATGTCGATAAGCGAGCCCTCCCGGCTAATCCCCTGGCCGTAGAGAATGTCGAACTCAGCCTGCTTGAAGGGCGGCGCGACCTTGTTCTTTACTACCTTGACTCGCGTCCGGTTTCCGACCGCGTCGGCACCATCCTTGAGCGTTTCGATGCGACGGACGTCGAGACGAACGGAGGCGTAGAACTTGAGAGCCTTACCGCCGGTGGTCGTCTCGGGGGATCCGAACATAACACCGATCTTCTCGCGCAGCTGGTTAATGAAGATGGCGGTGGTTCCGGTCGAGTGAAGAGCACCGGTCATCTTCCGGAGAGCCTGGCTCATGAGGCGCGCCTGAAGACCGACATGGCTATCGCCCATCTCACCCTCGATCTCTGCTCGAGGGACGAGGGCTGCAACGGAGTCGATAACGATCATGTCGATAGAGCCCGAGCGAACAAGCATGTCCGCGATCTCGAGCGCTTGTTCACCAGTGTCGGGCTGGGAAACGATCAAGTTTTCCGTATCGACACCGAGTTTGCTCGCGTACTCGGGATCGAGAGCGTGCTCGGCGTCGATAAAGGCCGCGATACCGCCGCCGGCCTGTGCGTTCGCAACAGCATGTAGCGCTACAGTCGTTTTACCCGAGGATTCGGGGCCGTAGATTTCCACGACGCGACCGCGAGGTAGACCGCCGACGCCGAGAGCGACGTCCAACGACAGGGCGCCTGTCGGGATTGCGTCCACCGGGGGACGATTGTCGTCGCCCAGGCGCATGACCGAGCCCTTGCCGAACGCCTTGTCGATTTGTGCGAGCGCCATGTCCAAAGCCTGCTCGCGGCTTGCCGGCTTTGCTTGAGACTTTGCAGCCATTGTTCGTCCTCCACGCTGAATAGTGTGCGATTTCCTATCGTGCCCACACTCTACGAACCGACCCCGACAAAATGGGGACGCTTCTTTGTCCCGTGTGTTCTAAGGCCACGATAGCCAAATGTATGTTCGATTCAAAGAACTATGTTCGGCGTGTTCGAACCCGCGGTCACGTCGCTAATTTCTCAGCGGTAGATCTCCGGCACATCGAATTCGGCGGAGAGAGTCAACCACACCTCTTTGGGTTCGAAACCATCATCTATCGCCTGTTCGGCGGTTCGCCCACCCAGTTCGGTGAGGACGTGTGTACGTACCAGATGGTCGGCTCGCGATGAGCCGAACACCTCGTGCGTCAGCGAATTGAAGTCGCTCAGCGTCATTGCCATATGAACGTACTGAAACCTCGGAAAGCGTTATTCCGGCTGAGCCTGGCCCTGAGCCGGGTTATTGCCGGTTTGGGCTGGGTTCGCTGCAGCGGGGTTGGCCGCAGCGGGCGCGGCCGTTGGCTGTCCGGGTGCGTCCGACTTCATCGAAGCACGAATCTGCTCGAGTCGGGAGTGTCCGGCCATCTGCACCGACGCCTGCTGCACCTCGGCCATGCGGCCCTGGACCGAATTCTCTGCGAGCTCCGCGCTACCAAGCGCGTCTGCGTAACGCTTTTCGATCTTGTCGCGTACCTGGTCAAGGTTCGGCGTCGACGAGTTGTCTTCCATGTCGGTCATCGAACGCAGGGAAGCGCTAACCTGCTCCTGCATCTTGGCCTGTTCGAGCTGGCTGAGGAGCTTCGTACGCTCGGCCACCTTCTGCTGCAGCCGCATGGCATTCTGTTCGACCGCGCGCTTGGCCTGCGCGGCCGCCTGCAGAGACTGGTCGTGGAGCACCTTGATGTCCTCGACATTCTGCTCCGCCGTGACCAGCTGGGCCGCGAACGCCTCGGCAGCGTTCTCGTACTCCGTGGCCTTGGCTTCGTCCCCATTGGCACGAGCCTGGTCGGCCATCTGAAGCGCCTGACGTGTACTGCCCTGGATCTTCTCGATGTCCTCAAGCTGACGCTTGAGCTTCATCTCCAACTGGCGCTGATTCGAAATGACTGCAGCCGCCTGCTGAGAAAGCTGCTGATGCTGTTGCTGAGCATCCGAAATGGCCTGTTGGATCTGGACCTTCGGGTCAGCGTGTTCTTCAATCTTGGAATCGAACAACGCCATGAGGTAGTTCCACGCCTTGCTGAACGGGTTAGCCATCGGAGTCAGTCCTTATTTCTGGTCTATGAGCATTTGGGCGGCGGTGGCTTCCGCCTCGGTCCCGCCTGCATCACGTCGCACTCTACGTTACCGAAAACAGGCGTGCGGACAGCAAGGTGTGCCGCCCAAAAACTTCTATTGAAAAGGGTGTCGCTTAGCCCGGTTGCCCGGCGAGGGCCGCTTCCTGTCCGAGATGATCGGGGGCAAGTTCCGCGACAATCCGGATGAGAAGCTCCCCCAACGAAATATCGAGTGCGCCCGAGATCGCGGCGAGCAACTCGCTCGAGGCCTCCTTGCGGCCGCGTTCGAGTTCGGAGAGATAGCCGGGGCTCACACGTGCATCATCGGCAACGTCCCGGAGTGTACGACCGGACTCAGTGCGAACGGCGCGTAAGACCGATCCGAGGGCTTCACGAAAAAGCCGAGGGCGTACATCTGCAGCCCTTGAGAACGAATGGCCGACTGTATCGACGCTTATGGTCATTTCCTGCATCACCTACTCCAACGCGATCCGACCGCGAAATGTTCCAGAGAACTACGCTCCCCGAAACCGCGCAACGGACCGCTATAGCGCCGACCGCGCCAGATCAAGCCCGGCGAGCGTGGCAGCGGCGCGAATTCGTGCCCTGTCTCCGTTGATCTCCAGCTTATGCACGGTGACCGACATACCGCGAGACAAGCCGAGGAATACCGTGCCGGGGGCCACTCCATCTTGCGAATCGGGACCCGCTACCCCGGTGAGGCCGATTCCGATATCCGCTCCACATCTATCGGACGCGCCCCTGGCAAGTGCGGCCGCAGTCTCCGGTGACACCGGGCCGAATTCGGAAAGTACGTCCTCGGGTACGCCGGCAAGAGTCCTTTTGAGATCGGTCGCATAGACCACGAGGCCACCGCGAAGAACCGCGCTCGCGCCAGGAATGTCCGCTATTGTCGCGGCGAGTTGCCCGGCCGTCAGAGATTCGGCGGTCGCAATCGTGAGCCCCGCGTCCGTAGCACCGGCGACGAGACCGGAGGCCGTGTCGAACAGCACGCTCGTTGTCGGATCATGGGACAGAGGGAGCTCGGTGTAGTCCTGGGCCATTACGTGCCTCCGACGTCATACCTGGGTGTTGCGAGTCCAAATACAGCTTACGCCGGGTTTCCCTGCTGCTTCGCAGCCTGACGAGCCTTGACGAGATAGTCGACTCCCGTATAGACCGTGAGGACCACAGCGACCGCCATGACGAGCCACTCGAACGGCCACACCCAGTACGGGAGCGGCAGGATCAGCAAGCCCACACCGAGCGTCTGTGCCGCGGTCTTGAGCTTGCCGCCGGGGCTGGCGGCGACGACGTAGTCCACCCCGACGAGCCGCCAGATGGTGATGCCGATCTCTCGGACCAGAATGACGATCGTGATCCACCAGAACAGCTCGCCGAGGAGGGAAAGGCCGATCATCGCGGCGGCCATCATGGCCTTGTCCGCTATGGGATCGGCGAGTTTACCGAAGTCGGTGACCAGTCCCCTGGACCGCGCATACCATCCGTCGAACCAGTCGGTTGCCATGGCAACGGCGAATACTACCCACGCACCGATGCGCCATGCGGTGTCCTCTCCGCCGTGGCGGAACAGCACCCACACGAACAACGGGATGAGCAGGATGCGGAGGACCGTGAGCACGTTGGCGAGATTCACCACGGGCACGTCAGGAGTCGAGGACGCTGATTTCACAACTACTACCCTAAGGTAAGTTCCGCTCTCGCCGGACATTCACGACCGGTAGCTGTCCTGAAACGCCCTGCAAGCCGGCGAAAACTAGATCTCTTCGGGAACCCCGCCGTCGTCGTAGTCGTCCTCGTCGCCGGAGGGCAGCGGGTCGTCACCACGGATTGCCCCGAGCACGCCGGCGAGATCCTCGGGCTTGACGAGCACCTGCCGAGCCTTCGACCCCTCGGACGGGCCTACGATATCGCGCGACTCCATGAGATCCATGAGTCGGCCAGCCTTCGCAAAACCGACGCGAAGCTTGCGCTGCAGCATCGAGGTCGAACCGAACTGAGAGGACACCACGAGTTCCACGGCCGCGAGGAGATCGTCGAGATCGTCACCGATATCACCGTCGATCTCCTTCTTGTTGCCGCCCTTCTCTTCGGTGACCGCCTCGTTGTAGTCGGGTTCGGCCTGGTCCTTGGCGGCGTCGACGACCGCCTGGATCTCCTCGTCCGAGACGAAAGCACCCTGCATGCGCAATGGTCGGGGCGCGCCCATCGGGATGAACAGCGCGTCACCCATACCAATGAGTTTCTCGGCGCCCGGCTGGTCGAGAATGACTCGCGAGTCCGTGAGCGAGGACGTCGCGAATGCCAGACGTGACGGCACGTTCGTCTTGATCAGACCGGTAACCACGTCCACCGAGGGACGCTGCGTGGCGAGCACGAGGTGGATGCCCGCGGCGCGCGCCTTCTGCGTGATCCGGACGATCGCGTCCTCGATCTCCTTCGGCGCGGTCATCATGAGGTCCGCGAGCTCGTCGACGACCGCGACGATGAAGGGGTACGGCTCGTACACGCGCTGCGAACCCGCCGGAGCGGAAATCTCACCGGATCGAACCTTCTTGTTGAAGTCGTTGATATGGCGGACGCGGGCAGCCTTCATGTCCTGGTAACGCTGCTCCATCTCCTCCACGAGCCAGGTGAGTGCCGTAGCCGCCTTCTTCGGGGAGGTAATGATCGGCGTGATCAGGTGCGGGATGCCCTCGTAGGGGGTGAGCTCGACCATCTTCGGGTCGATGAGGATGAGGCGCACCTCTTCCGGGGTCGCACGGGCGAGCAGCGACACCAACATCGAGTTGACGAAGCTCGACTTACCCGAGCCCGTTGAACCGGCGACGAGTAGGTGCGGCATCTTGTTCAGTTCTGCGGACACGAATTCGCCCTCGATGTCCTTACCGAGCCCGATGAGCATCGAATTGGTGGACTTCTGCGTCTCGGGTGCCAGCAATACGTCGGCCAGACGCACCATTTCGCGGTCGGAGTTCGGCACCTCGATACCCACCGCAGATTTTCCGGGAATCGGGGTGAGGAGACGGACGTTGTCTGTGGCCGCTGCATACGAAATGGTTCGCGCCAGGTTCGTGATCTTCTCGACCTTGACACCCGGGCCGAGCTCGACCTCGTAACGCGTAACCGTCGGGCCACGGGTGAACCCGGTGACCACGGCATCGACGTTGAACTCGCGGAAGACTGATCCGATCGCCTCGATCATGCGATCGTTGACGGCACTTCGCTGTTTCGGCGGGTCACCGAGCTCGAGCAGGTCCAGCGACGGTAGCTCGTAGGTCTCCCCCGAATTCATGGTCGCGGGGCGCGGAGCCGGACGAGGCGCGGGCTTCGCCGGAGTCGATGACGGCGAGACGCGCTCGGCTCGTGCGGGCTTGCGATCAGGCGCGGACTCCTGCGGAGCCGAGGCCTGACGGCGGGCTGGCGACGTTTCGCGAGCGGCAACACCTTCGGTCGGCGCTGCGGATGCGCCGGCGGCCCCCGCTGCCCCGGCCCCCGCTGCCCCGGCAGCCGCTGCGGCGCCCGCCGCTGCGGCGGTGGCACCGGCGGCTCCGGCCGTATCCGATGCGGCCGAAGTCCCGATACTTGTCGAGGGACGCTGCCGCCCCTGACGGGCTTCAGCTGCCTGCGCTCGCGAGTCGGTCCATGGGTCGCTACGCAGTCGCGGGTCGTCCGCCGCCGGCAGAGTGCGCGTCCGGTTGTCGCGGCCGGGGTAATCGCGTCCAGCCGAGGTCTGCTCCAACTCCCCCGGCGTCTCGTCGAAAAACTCGTCGAGCGCGTCGTCGTCGGCGGAGTCGTTCCTCGCCGTCATCCCCAAACCGAAGAACTGCTTGATACCACCGAGCGCACCGGCGCCTCGGCGACGAGAGGCCGGGACTCGAGCCTGGTCTGGTTCGACGTCGAAATCCTCGTCGGCACCGTCGGCGAAAATCGTCGTCTCGGAATCGTCCGCGAGCCCGGACGCCCCTCCGGGCGCATTGGCGGGGTAGCGGCCGCGAAGACTCGGCGAAGGCGCCGCGTGCGTCTTGGTATCCAACTCGGCACCCGGCGTATCGAATTCGACATCGTCTTCGTCTTCGTCTTCGTCTTGTCGGTCGCCGCTGAAGTAGGAACGGACCAGGCCCGGGATCTCCCGAGCGGGACGACCGACGAGGATCAACACGCCGAAGGCCACGAGCAATACGAGCAGCAGTCCGGCGACGAAGCCGGTGAGCCCTGCTGCAAGGCCGCCACCCACGACGCGGCCGAGGACGCCGCCCGCGTGCTGCACGGAACCGGCATCCGATGGAGAACCGGCGGCGATGTGCCACACGCCGAGCACACCGGTCGTAATCACCACGACGGCGACGAGCCACCGCGCATGCGTCTGCGGGTGCGGCTCACGGACCATGAGCAGGGCGCCCCACACGGCGAGTGCGACGGGAAGAAGAATGGCCGCGGAGCCGATGATGGTGCGGGCGGCGATTTCCACCCACTCCCCGACCGGCCGCGCGGCAGAGAACCACACGGCACCCGCGACGATGATGGCGACGGCGAACAGGACAAGCGCCACGCCGTCACGGCGGTGCGTGGTCAGATCTGCGCGCGGGGTTTCCTCGATCGAGTTGCGCGCGCGTGTCCCCACGGCCCTCATTCCCGATCCCACGCCCTTGGCGGTTCCGCGCCACATCGTCGTCAATCCTCGACCGACGGCCCCGAAGGCACCGCCGGTCCGTTCCGGCTGGGCAGCCCTCGAGCCGCGGGGTGCACTCACGACTGAACCCCGGCCGCTCCTGGCCGAGCGTCCGGAATTCTTATAGGTCTGCGTGGACCCGGAGCTAGCGCGTCTCGGCGTACGTGTCGGGGACGTGTGGGTTCCAAGTGCCATGCGCCCATTCTAAACTCTCTAGTCACATCAGTAACAGTAGGCACGGCCGTACCGCCCGATTTATGGCTGACGCACCTCTTCACCAGTCTTCAACGGCCGGATTCGGATGGCCGAAAGCGAGTCCGAATAGGACACATTGGACACGGCCCGCCACGAATGTCCGAGCAATCGAGTCCACAGCGTATCCCTGTTCACAGGGGCTTTATTGCCCTTTGCGTATACGAGCCACACAACCTTGAGTTCCGAGAGCCGCGGCCGGTAGTCGGCCATGATCTTCTCGACGTCCGCGGAGCCCTCGACGAAGAGGACCGCAGCGTTTGCCTCGTCGAGGCCTGCGCGGACGAGGTCCTGGGTGTCGGCGAGCTCAGGCGCCGTTGCCGCCTCCGGCCAGACCCAAAGTTGAGTTCCCGGCTTGAGCTGCATCTTCTTGTGGAGGGACGAAAATGGGCCGGGTTCGCTTGCTGTTGCCATGTGTCCAGTATCACCCAGGTCGGGTCGGCGCGCGGACTGGGGAACTCGAAATATATGACGGCGGAGGCAGCAGCCCCGCAAAGGGGACGCTTCCTCCGCCGTCATCGGAACGATCGTGCCGCGCAGCGGGCGCGGCGGCATCGCTATTCCGCGGGCACTGCCGAGGTGATCACAGTGGGGACGATCATCGGCTTGCGGCGCCACTTGTCGGAAACCCACTTGCCGATCACACGACGAACGACCTGCGCCATTCGGTACGGGTCATTCTCACCCTCGCCAGCGAGGTCGAGCAGGGCGCTCTCAACGAGCTCGACTGCCGGCGACAGGGCACCCGGGTCATCGGTGAAACCCTTACCCACGAGCTGCGGGCGAGAGACGGGGCGGCCATTGCGCGGATCGACGACCACGGTTGCGGCGATGAAACCGCCTTCGCCGAGGACAGTACGGTCGGCGAGTACCGTGTCGCCGATATCACCGGTCGTCAGTCCGTCGACGTAGAGGTTGCCGACGGGGATCTGGCCAACCACGGACACCTTGCGGTCGAGCAGTTCGACGACGACGCCGTTCTGCGCGAGAACCGTGTTCGCCTCGGGCACGCCCGTCTTGATCGCGAGATCCTTGTTCGCACGCAGGTGCCGCCACTCGCCGTGGACGGGCATGACGTTGCGCGGACGCACCGCGTTGTAGATGAACAGCAGCTCACCGGCGTAACCGTGGCCGGAGACGTGGACGTTGGCCTCGCGGCTCGTGATGACCTCGACGCCCATCTGCGACAGACGGTTCATCACGCCGAAGACCGCTTCCTCGTTGCCCGGGACGAGCGACGAGGAGAACACAACCGTGTCTCCGCTGTTGAGATTGACCTGGCGATGCTCGCGGCGGGCCATGCGGGACAGACCAGCCATTGCCTCACCCTGAGTTCCGGTCGTGACGACGACAAGCTTCTCCGGTGGAAGCTTCGCGGCATGGTCCATGTCGACGACCACATTGTCCGGGGCGTTCAGGAAGCCCAGGTCCATCGCGATCTCCATGTTGCGGACCATGGATCGACCGTTGAGCGCGACCTTGCGGCCCGCCAGCGCAGCGGCGTCGATGATCTGCTGGACGCGGTAGACGTTCGAGGCGAAGCAGGCCACGACGACCTGCTTGCGTGCGCCGCGGATGACGCGCTCCATCGACTTGGTGATGCCGGACTCCGACTCGGACACACCGGGCGTTGTCGCGTTGGTGGAGTCCATCAGCAGCAGGTCGACTCCCTTGTCGCCGTACCTGGCCATCGCGGGAAGGTCGGTCGGGCGCTTGTCCATCGGAAGCTGGTCGAGCTTGATGTCGCCGGTGTGGATGATGCGGTTTCCGCCGACCTGGATCACGATGCCGAGCGCATCGGGGATCGAGTGGTTGACGGCGAAGTACTCGACGTTGAAAGCGCCACGGTTCGTCTTCGAGGACTCGTTGACGACCTCGACGTTGGGTCGGATCCTGTGCTCGCGGCACTTGGCCTCGACGAGCGCAAGCGTGAAGCGCGAACCGATGACCGGGATGTCCGGGCGCAGCTTGAGAAGGAACGGGATCGCGCCGATGTGGTCCTCGTGGCCGTGCGTGAGCACGAGCGCCTCGATGTCGTCGAGGCGGTCCTCGAGCATCGAAAAGTCCGGGAGGATCAGATCGACGCCGGGCTCGTCGGAGCTCGGGAACAGAACGCCGCAGTCGACGATGAGTAGCTTGCGGTTGTACTCGAAGACCGTCATATTGCGGCCGATCTCCGAGATGCCGCCGAGCGCGACGATGCGTAGGGCGCCCTTTTTCGGCTTCGAGGGCCGCGGCAGGGTAGCGGTCATGTCGCCACCCTGCATCGACTTCATCCCTCCGTGCTGCGCGGTGGCGGTGTCATTGTTGTTGCCGCCGCGGCCACGGCCACCGGAGTTGCGGTTGCCGCCACGGCCGGAGTTGTTCTTACCTCCGCGACCGGAGTTGCGGTTGCCGCCATTGCGGCCCGATCCCCCGTTGTTGCCGTTGTTGCCGTTTCCTGAATTATTCGAGTTGTTGCCGCGAACACCCTTATCGCCGCTCTTGTCCGACTTGTCCGAACCTTGGTTGCCCGAATCCTTGGTGGATGTGGCGGGCTCCTGGGGCTCGGTGAAGGTCGGCGCGTTCTTGGGCGCATTATTCTGCGCGCCGTCGGCGTTGGTGTTCTGCGGTTCCCGATTCTCGCTCGGGGGTCCTGCATTGCGCTTCACGCGGCTGCGTCCCCGGCTGCGATTCTGGGATTCCGTCATGTAGTTACTCCTGCTCTCTGCAGCCATTGCGTGAGGTACTCACGCTGCTGCTCGGTCGGTGGCAATTGTGGAAGCCGCGGCACACCTGCCGGGATTCCGAGAAGTTCAAGGGCTGCTTTCGACATCGAGACGCCGCCGAGGTGAGCCTGGGCGTCGAAAAGTGGAAGCAGCGAATTATTAATGTGTTGCGCCTGGGCGAGATCGTTAGCCCGCACGGCGTTGTAGAGCTCGCGCAGCCTGCTCGCGGCGACGTGTCCGACGACGGACACCAGCCCCACGGCGCCGGCGGCGAGCCATTGCAGATTGAGCACGTCGTCGCCGGAATAGTACTGCAGCGTCGTCGAGTTCATCACTCGCATCGCATCGTGGAAATCGCCCTTGGCGTCCTTGACCGCGACGATATTCGGATGCGCATCGAGTTGGATCAGCGTTTCCGCGCTGATCGGGATAACCGAGCGCGGCGGAATATCGTAGAGCATCAGCGGTCGGTCGGTCGCGTCGGCGATCGCCGAAAAGTGCGCAGCAATCCCCGCCTGTGAGGGCTTGGAGTAATACGGTGTGACGACGAGCAGTCCGTGCGCACCGGAGTACGCGCTTCTTTTCGCCAGATGCACCGAATGCGCCGTGTCATAGGTCCCCGCGCCGGCGATGACGTACGCGCGGTCGCCGACCGCCTCGAGCACCGCATCGAGGACGGCGATCTTCTCGTCGTCCGTCGTGGTGGGAGATTCCCCGGTGGTGCCTGAGACGACGATGCCATCGCACCCGGAAGCAACAAGATGCTCCGCAACCTGCTTCGCTCCGGACAAGCTGACCCTGCCATCGCGAGCGAAGGGCGTGACCATGGCTGTGAGTACCGTGCCGAAAGCGGCGCCGCGGGTGGATTGTGTTCCACTGCCGCGACGCATTTCGGTCCTCACGCTTTCAGCCATGGTTGCCAATACTACTCTGCAACGGGCGATCGACCGCTATCGACGTGGCTGTTGGCGGCACCTCTTACCCCTCGACCACGTACGGGCTGATGGCGATCTCGGAGCCATCGTCCATTTGGGAGATCTCGAAGTCTGCGAACACGTTCGGTGCGAGGTCCTGGAGCTTGCGCAGGCAGTCGATGGCGAGACCGCGGATCTCCGTGTCCGCGTGTTCGGTGGCGCGCATGCCGATGAAGTGCCGCCACGACCTGTAGTTGCCAGACACCACGATGCGAGTCTCGGTCGCGTTCGGCAGGACCGAGCGCGCCGCCTGTCGCGCCTGCTTGCGGCGCAACATCGGGTTGGGGACGTCGGCGAATTTCGCCTCCAGCGCCGTCAACAATTCGGCGTACGCCTCGCGGGACGAATCCGCGACCCTCTCGAAAATGGCGAGCAGCTCCGGATCGTCCTCGATGGCAGGCGGAGGCACGACCTTCGAATCGTGCTCGGGCACAAATCGTTGAGAGAGCTGCGAATAGGAGAAATGGCGGTGCCGGATCAGCTCGTGGGTGCAGGACCGGGAGATGCCGGTGATATAGAACGACACGCTCGCGTGCTCGAAGACGCTGGTGTGGCCCACCTCGAGAATGTGTCGCAGATACGCCGCGTTGGTCGCCGTGCGCGGATTGGGCTTGTCCCAGGACTGGTAGCAGGCGCGACCTGCGAACTCGGCGAGCGCTTCGCCGCCCGTGGCATCGGCGTCCCACCCGAGGTCCTCCGGTGGGAAGAACTCGGTGTGGGCAACCACCTTCACCTGCCGGCTCAGTAGCTCGCTCATCCTTGGTGTGTCTCCTAGTCGATGGTTGTGGTTCGGGGCTATCGCCATTGGCATCCGGCCCTTCGGGAAGTGCGCGCGATGGCGGCTAGAGCAAGAGCGACGCGGCGACTCCCGCTGCAGCCTCCCCCGCCTGTTCCCTTTCGGACGCTCCGACGTCGCCGATTATCTCGACCGCGGGCTGTGCCTGCTTCCATTGCAACGCCCCGGCGATCTTCTCGATCGATTTCACCGCTCCGGTGGTGTCGTCGTTACCGTGGACGACGACCCCGTAAGGCACGGACTTGGTCGCGTCCAGGCACGGGTAATAAATCTGGTCGAAGAAGTGTTTGAGAGCTCCGGACATGTATCCGATGTTCGCCGGGGTGAGCAGACAGATGGCATCGGCCTCGAGTACGTGGGATGCCGTGGCGCCGAGCGCGGGAACGCACGTGACCGAAATGTCTTCAAGCCCCTCTTGCCCGAGCGCCTCGATCATGGATTCCCGCAACGACTCGACTCCGGGCGAAGGGGTGTGATGGACGAGCAGAAGCGTATAGCTAGCCACGCGATGCCTTTCTCTCCGCGGCCTCTCCCGCGACCGCCTTTTTCATGTATTCACGCCCTCTGGCGCGGTCCCCGGCGTGGTCGTATGCGCGCGCAAGTCGGTACTGCACGCGCCAATTGTCCGGGTCCGCCTCGTATTCCTTCGACACCTCGGCGAACAGAGCGTCCGCCGAGCCGGGCATGATGCGGCCCGATGGGCGCCGCTCCAGACCGGAGGTGTCCAACTCGAAGCCCTCGGCGCGGGCGCGAGCCGAGATGTTCTGCAACTCGAAACCGTTGCGCACCAGCACCCAGATGCTCCACGCGCCCAGGAGCGCGAGGACGATGAGCCCGATACCGAAGCCCTTCTCGGTTACCTCCGAGCTGCGAAGCCCGGCGATTCCCTGGGCGATGAGCAGGCCGAACGCGAGCAACAGACCGAGAATCACCAACACCATCAAGGCGGGCTTGACGTACTTCAGCACAGCGAGCGATTCCTTCTAGAAGTCCATGAAGTTGTCGAGGCCCACCGTGAGCCCCGGGTGCGCCTTGATGCTCCGGACACCGAGCAGCACGCCGGGCACGAACGAGGTCCGATCCATGGAGTCGTGGCGGATCGTGAGCGTCTCCCCCTCTGTGCCGAACAAGACTTCCTGGTGGGCGACGAGTCCGGTGAGGCGGATCGAATGCACCGGCACGCCGTCGACCTCGGCACCGCGCGCGCCGTCGAGTTCCGTCGACGTGGCGTCGGGCTGCTCACCGAGACCGGCGTCCTTGCGCGCCTGCCCGACGAGTTCGGCCGTGAGCCGCGCAGTTCCCGAGGGTGCGTCTGCCTTCCGCGGGTGGTGGAGCTCGATGATCTCGGTAGACGGGTAGTACTTCGCGGCCTGCTGGGCGAAGCGCATCATAAGGATCGCACCGATGGCGAAGTTCGGCGCAACAAGCACGCCGGTGCCCGGGTGCTTGGACAGGAACCCGCGCACCTTCTCGAGGCGTTCCTCGGTGAACCCGGTAGTTCCGACGACCGCGTGGATATCGTGCCCAACCAGGAATTCGAGATTGCCCAGAACGACGTCCGGGTGCGTGAAGTCGACGACGATCTCGGCACCGGCGGAGACCAGGTTCTCCAGCGAATCGCCGTCATCGATCCGCGCGACGAGCTCCATGTCCTCGGCCGCTTCCACGCCGTCGCAGATCGTCGACCCCACGCGTCCCTTCGCGCCGAGCACTCCGACCTTGAGTGTTTCGCTCATCGTCACTCCCCTACGTTGTTGGTGCCGAATTCCTCTTCGCTTCACTCTACCGAGCGCGTCCGGCGTCATTTATGTGCCGTGCCAGTGGCGACGCGACCTTGCGTAACCCGCGCTCGCGTCCGGGCCCGGCGACGACGGTGTGCCAGCCCCGCGCGGTGACCAGTTCCCAGGCCTCGGCGACGTCGGCGGCGCTCACCTGGCGCAACCGCTCGATCGACACTTCGACCGTGGTGAGTCGCCCGCGTTCGAGAAGGTGTCTGCCCAACCTTCCCATGCGCACCATCGGGTCGTCGTAACCGAGGAGGATCGCACCGCGCAGGTAGCCCGTTGCTCGTCGCAGTTCCGCCTCGTCCGGAGGCATGACGTCGAACGCGCGGAGTTCCTCTGCGACCGCCGTCATCAAGTGCTGTGCCCTGTTCGCCGGAGCGCTTGCACCAATCTGCAGGATCCCGGCCGGCCCGAACTGGTCGACCCCGGCGAAGACGTTGTATCCGACGCCGTATTTCTCGCGGATGCCCTGAAACATCCGGGACGACACGCCCGCACCGAGCACCGCCGCGGCGACGTGAACCGCCGGGCGGCGGGGGTCGTCTCGCGCCGGGGTGAGCACCGTGAGTCCGACGTGGGTCTGCTGTCCTTCGACGCGAATCGCGGCAAGCGCTCCACGGGCGGCGTGCAGGCGTGGCGAGCCGAATGCGCGCTCTGCGTAGCGCTCTTCCGCGCGGCCGGACGTAAGATCCGCGAACGGCGAGTCCTCGAGGCGGGCGCACAGTTCGTCGTGATCAACTGGGCCGACCGCGGCTATGACAATGTTTTCCGCGTCCATTGCGCGCGAGTGCAGGCGGCGCAGAGCTGCCGGGGTGAGCGCGTCGAGTTCGCGAGAATCCCCGAGGATGGAGCGGCCGAGCGGATGGCCGGGCAACGCCATCGAGTAGCCGATCTCGCCGGCGAGGTCCTCCGGGTCGTCATCGCGACCGGCGATCTCGTCGGCGATGACGCCTCGCTCCACGTCCACGGCCTCGTCGGTGCACGTCCCCTCGACCACCACCGAAGCGAGAACATCGAGGGCCTCCCACTCGTGCCCGGTGGGAACCTGCATGTGGAAGCAGGTGTGTTCTTTGGCAGTGAACGCGTTGATCTCCGCGCCGGCGGCATCCGTGCGTGAGGCGATCTCGAAGGCGTCGAAACGTGTGGTGCCTTTGAACAGCACGTGCTCGAGGAAGTGCATTCCCCCGTGCTCGCTGCTGTGGCCGCCGGTCCCAGGGCGCTCATCGGTCGAGCCCATTCCGAGCCATACCCCGCAGGTGATACCGGAAAGCCCCGGCATTTCCTCGCTGACGACGCGTACGCCCGACGACAGCTCGGAGATCCGGGGCCCTTCGGTGACCTTCTTGGCAGTGTTCACCTGCCCGAGGTTAATGCCTACGACTCGGCCTGCTCCTCGGCGGCCTCGTTCTCCACGGGGATCAGGCTGATCTTGCCGCGGTTGTCGATCTCGGCAATCTCGACCTCGATCTTGTCGCCGACGTTGAGCACATCCTCGACCTTGGCGATGCGCTTGTTGCCGCCGATCTTCGAGATGTGGAGGAGGCCATCACGGCCCGGCAGCAACGAGATGAACGCGCCGAACGGGGCCGCCTTGACCATCGTTCCGAGGAATCGCTCGCCAACCTGCGGCAGCTGCGGATTCGCGATCGAGTTGATTCGATCGATTGCGGCTTGCGCCGACTCGCCATCGGTGGCGCCGATGAACACCGTGCCATCGTCCTCGATGGAGATGTTCGCGCCGGTCTCCTCGGTGATGGTGTTGATGTTCTTGCCCTTGGGTCCGATCACCTCGCCGATCTTGTCGAGCGGGATCTTGATGGACTGCACGCGCGGGGCGTACGGGCTCATCTCGTCAGGCTCGTCGATCGCGTCGGACATGACCTCGAGGATGGTCAGGCGTGCATCGCGGGCTTGCTTGAGCGCCGCGGCGAGTACGCCGGACGGAATGCCGGCGAGCTTGGTGTCGAGCTGCAGGGCGGTGACGAACTGGGCGGTACCGGCGACCTTGAAGTCCATGTCGCCGAACGCGTCCTCGGCGCCGAGGATGTCGGTGAGCGCGACGTAGCGAGTCTCACCGTCGACCTCGTCGGACACGAGGCCCATGGCGATGCCGGCGACCGGCGCCTTGAGGGGAACACCGGCGTTGAGCAGCGACAGTGTCGAGGCACACACCGATCCCATCGAGGTCGAACCGTTGGAGCCGAGCGCCTCGGACACCTGTCGGATCGCGTACGGGAACTCCTCGACCGATGGCAGAACCGGTTCGACGGCGCGCTCCGCGAGCGCACCGTGGCCGATCTCGCGGCGCTTGGGCGAACCGACTCGGCCCGTCTCACCGGTGGAGTACGGCGGGAAGTTGTAGTGGTGCATGTATCGCTTGGACGTGACGGGACCGAGCGAGTCGATCTGCTGGGCCATCTTCACCATGTCGAGGGTGGTGACGCCCATGATCTGGGTCTCGCCGCGCTCGAACAGCGCCGAGCCGTGAGCACGCGGGACGATGTCGACACCGACGCTCAGCGCGCGGATGTCGGTGGTGCCGCGGCCGTCGATGCGGAAGTGCTCGGTGAGGATCCGGCTACGCACGGTCTTCTTCGTGAGCGAGCGGAACGCGTTGCCGAGTTCCTTCTCGCGATCGGAGAAGTCGCCCGCGAGCGAGTCGAGGACTTCTTCCTGCAGCGAGGCGATCGCGATGTCGCGTTCCTGCTTGTCGGCGATGGACATGACCTCGCCGATGCGCTTGCCGGCGGCCTTCTCCACGGCGGCAAAGGCGTCGTCGGCGTATTCGGGGAATAGCGGGAATTCGCGCGCTTCCTTCTTTGCCACGTCCGCGAGCGCGGCCTGCGCGCCGCAGAGCTCTGCGATGAAGGGCTTGGCGGCCTCCAGCCCCTCGGCGACGACCTCTTCGGTCGGAGCCTGCAGGCCGGAGTTGACCTTGTCGACCACCGTGTTCGAGGCGCCGGCCTCGACCATCATGATCGCGACGTCGGCGTCGGCTCCGGAACCGGAGACCACGCGCCCGGCGACGATCATGTCGAAGACGGAGGCCTCGGTCTGCTCGACGGTCGGGAATGCGACCCACTGGCCCTTCGGGTTCTCCGCGGTCGGGATGAGGGAGACGCGCACGCCACCGATCGGTCCGCTGAACGGCAGACCGGACAGCTGCGTCGACGCAGACGCCGCGTTGATCGCGACGACGTCATACAGGTCGGACGGGTTCTGGCTCATCACCGTGATGACGACCTGGATCTCGTTGCGCAGACCCGAGACGAAGCTCGGACGCAGCGGCCGGTCGATGAGGCGTGCGGTGAGGATGGCATCGGTCGAGGGGCGGCCCTCGCGACGGAAGAAGGAACCGGGGATGCGGCCGGCCGCATACATGCGCTCCTCGACGTCAACCGTGAGGGGGAAGAAGTCGAAACCCTCTCGCGGGTGCTTGCCGGCGGCGGTTGCCGACAGAAGCATGGTCTCCTCGTCGAGGTACGCCGCGACGGAACCGGCGGCCTGGCGGGCGAGGAGGCCCGTCTCGAACCGCACCTCGCGGGTGCCGAACGCGCCGTTGTTGATGACAGCTACGGACTCGAAGACTCCTTCTTCGACTTCCGTTGCCTTATGTGAAGACATGAAAAACTTTCCTGACTGTAGATGGTGCAAACACACGTCTACGCAGCAGCCAGGGTGCAGAGTAAGGTGGGCGGCCTTCGATCGAAGCAGCCGAAAGAGTGGGAAAGTCCTGCGCGTTCTACGCGAATGTTCGGCTGCCACTACCGAGGACCGAGCCCCTTGGTCGCTCTGCGCCCATATCCTGCGCGGACAAATGCCAGGCTATCACCCATCGCTGCCGTTCGACCAGCGGCGCAAGCCCGGCGCGCCGCAGGGGCGGAACCCCATCGACTGAGGTCCCCGCCCCTGCAACACGCTGAATCGAAGAAGCCTCTAGCCCTCCGCTCCGACGCGAGCCTCCTCTTCGGCAGGCGTCTCGTCCTCGTCGCCGGTAAGCACCGCGTAGCTGATCCCGGCGATGGCGGCACCGACGAGCGGAGCGAGAATGAACACCCATACCTGCGCGAGGTGATCCCCGCCGGCGAACCATGCGACGCCGAGCGAACGGGCCGGATTCACCGAGGTATTCGACACGGGGATGGCGATGAGGTGGATCAGTGTGAGGGAGAGACCGATAGCCAACGGCCCGAATCCATTCGGTGCCTTCTTCGAGGTGACCCCGAGGATGACCCAGACGAACACCGCGGTGAGTACGGTTTCCGTGACTATCACCGCGAGCAACGAGTAGCCGTCCGGGGAGAATTCGCCATAGCCGTTGCTCGCAAAGCCCGATTCGGACGCTGAGAACCCGTCCTTGCCCGAGGCAATGACGAAAAGAACGCCACCGGCGACGGATGCTCCGACGATCTGGACGATCCAGTAGGGCAGGACTGCCGACCATTCGACGCGCCTTGCCACCGCGCAGCCGAATGTCACCGCCGGGTTGAAGTGGCCGCCGGAGATATGTCCGAGGGCGTACGCGCCCGTGACAACCGTGAGGCCGAATGCTAGCGCGACGCCGACGAAGCCGACGCCCATGTTGATAGATCCGTCCTGTACCACCTTTGCCGCGAGGACTGCGGTACCACAGCCACCGAGGACGAGCCAGAACGTTCCGATAAATTCCGCCCACAGGCGGTGAGACATGGCAGCGGCCATGGTGTCGATCCTTTCACCTGCATAAACACGAAGAGGGGCCCTACATCGCAAACATTAGCCTGTGATCTACCGCACTTCTAGCGCTTTCACTTCGGCGGTTGGAGCGAGGTTCATCTTCGGTCGGAAAGGAAATCGAAATGCACTGTGCCCCTGCCTATTCGACAGGGGCACAGAAAAGTATGCTGGTCAGCGCAGAGGCGCTCCCGGCGTCCTAGCGGCGGAGGCCGAGGCGCTCGATGAGCTTACGGTAGCGCTGGATGTCCGACTTCGCCGCGTAGTTGAGCAGGCGACGGCGACGACCGACGAGGAGCAGCAGGCCACGACGGGAGTGGTGGTCGTGCTTGTGGTCCTTGAGGTGCTCGGTGAGCGAGGAAATGCGCGCGGTAAGCAGCGCAACCTGAGCCTCCGGCGAGCCCGTATCGGACTCGTGGATGCCGTACTCGGCGAGGATGCTCTTCTTCTCTTCAGTGGACAAAGCCATGATGTTCTCCGTTGTTCCAGTTCGCGAACGTAAGTGGGTCCTGCCGCCGCGAACCACAGCAAGACCGAGTGATCACTCTACCCGTCGCCTCGGCGCGGGCGTTAATCGTATGACGTCGGAGGTACCGATCAGCCCTGGCCCTCGCGCGAGATGCCGGTCGTCTCATCGCAGCCGTCGAGCATCGCGCGGACGATCTTCACGTCGCGGTCCATGGCCTCGAGCAGCTCGTCGATGCCGTTGAACTTCTCCATCCCGCGGACATGCCCGACGAAGTCAACCGCGGCGTGGCGACCGTATAAATCGCTGGACTCGTCGAGGACGAACGCCTCGACAGTGCGGGCTTCGTCGTCGAACGTCGGGTTGGTGCCCACTGAAATCGCAGCTGGATAGCGCGTGCCTGCCTTCATGGATCCCTCGAGGTCGCCGTCATCGAGAACGGTGAACCATCCGGCGTAGACACCGTCGACTGGGACGCATTCGTGCATGTCGGCGCTGAGGTTTGCGGTCGGATATCCGAGTTCCTTGCCTCCGCGTCCCTCTCCGTGGATCACTTCACCTGTGACGCGGTGCGGGCGGCCGAGCATCTGCCCTGCACGCCGGGCGTCCCCCTCGGCGAGGGCGTGACGGATCGCCGTCGAGGACACAATTCCCTCGCCGTCACTGACCAGCTCTTCGATATGGCACTCGATGCCGCGTGCCTCGCACAGCGACTTCAAGGTCTCCGCGGTGCCGGCAGCCTTATATCCGAAGGTGAAATTCGTTCCGACGACCACACTTCGCGCGTGGAGACGCTCGACCAGCAACCGGTCGAAGAATTCGGCAGGCGTCCAGCTGGCGATCTCCTTGTCGAAGGGAATCGCGAACACGGCGTCGATTCCGTACTCGGCGGCCAATTCGGCGCGACGCACCAACGGGGTGAGCGTCTCGGGGCTCTTGCCGGGCATGATCACCTCGACCGGGTGCGGGTCGAAGGTGACCATCACGGCCATGGTGCCGTGCCGTTTCGCATCGCCGACTGCGTGTGCCAGAAGCTTCTGGTGTCCCTTATGGACGCCATCGAACACGCCAATGGCCACGCTCGCGCCATGCGAGCCGACACCGGATTCGGTGTCGATATCGGTGAACTCTCGCCACAATTGCACGGAGTCTAGGTTACGCGCACCCGCCACGATCGCACCTACTGTGGGTCGACGAGGAATACAGAGGCCGCCCGCCTGCCGGATTCGACCAGCAACGCAATCGGCGTGCCCTCCGGGTCTACGGCGGCCACGGTTCCCGCATTGCCCACGGTCTCGAGCCATTTGCCGTGCGCGAGTCCCGCGGCCTCGTCTGCTGAGATATCGCGATGCGGAAAGCTCGCCAGCACGGCGTCGTGGAGCGGTACCGACAGCGTCGGGGCTTCCTCGAGCTCGTCGAGGGTGCGCGCGACGGACAGGTCGAAATTGCCGACCCGTGTCCGGCGCAGCGCGGTGAGGTGCCCACCGACCCCCAACGCCTCGCCGAGGTCCCGCGCGAGGGCACGGATATAGGTCCCCGACGAACAGTCGACGCTGACGTCGACGTCGAGGTAATCCCCGGCTGCGCGGATCGCCAGGACATCGAATCGGTGGACGGTAACGGGGCGAGCCGGGATCTCTACGCTCTCCCCCTCGCGGACGCGTTCGTGCGCGCGTTTTCCCGCGATCTTGATCGCCGAGACCGCCGACGGGCGTTGCATGATCTCCCCGGTCAAAGCAGCGATAGCGGCACCGAGTTCGGGCTCGCCGAGTCCGGCGGCAGACGCTCCGGAGATGACCTCTCCTTCGGCATCGTCGGTGCTCGTGGCTGCGCCGAGCCTGATCGTGGCGTCATAGGACTTGCTCGTCAATGCGAGGTGTCCGAGCAATTTGGTCGCACGCTCGATACCCACGACGAGCACCCCGGTCGCATCCGGGTCAAGCGTCCCGGCGTGCCCGACCTTTCGGGTTCCGAAGAACCGGCGGCACCTCGCGACCACATCGTGGCTGGTGAGACCGGTGGGCTTGTCGACGACGACGATCCCCGGCGGCGGTGCTGGTCGTTGGACTTTCGCTTTTCCGGCCATGCTCACAGCCTATCGGGCGCGCTCTGCTCTACAGCTATAGCAGCCACCACGAATCCGGTATCGATGACCCAACGGCCGCTCAACGCATGTAGTGGGGCACCTCCGTCGATGACGTCGGGCGCAATGAGAATCCGAGACGAAAACGTACCTCGAGCGCTTATGCCCGCAGCGGTGTGAGCTACATCCTCCGTGGAGAAGGTCAACTCGGCGTCCTCGAAACCAAGCCATCGCCTTGTGAGCGGGAACCACGCCTTGTATGTGGCCTCCTTCGCGCTGAAGAGTAGTTTGTCCACGCGTAGCTCCGGTTCTCCGGCGAGCACGGCGCGAACCCAGTCCCTTTCGGACGGAAGAGAAACGGCGTCGAGAACTCCGGGCGGAAGCCCCTCGTGGGGTTCGGCGTCCACGCCGAGGCTGCGGAACCGTTCCTGTCTGGCGATTGCGGCTGCCCGGAGGCCATCGGTGTGGGTAATCGCGCCCACCACGTTCGGCGGGAACACCGGGGCACCTCGTTGACCCTTGACGATCGCGGCCGGCGCAATCCCCTCTCCTCGCAGTGCTTCGCGCGCACAGTCGCGCACCGACGCGTATTCGGCACGACGCCGAGGCGCGTACGTCGCGCTCGCCTCGGCCTCGGCCGGCCACAGGTTGTCGATCGCGGCGTCCTCGTCCCGGCCCGCAGCGAGAAGCTCGTCCCAGGACGACACGCGCACGCCGTCGGGGAACACCGAGCGCAGCACATCGCCCGTGGTACCTCGTGGCTTTTTCATTTTCCGGCCACCTCTGCCCATTGATCGGCGGTAATGTCCTCCCGGAACGGATGCCCGGTCTCCCCCGGTCCGGCGATATGAGGCCCTTCGCCGTCATCCAGCCACCGCACCGGCGGGGCCTGCGGTACCGGAACGATCTGGCGGGCCAACGGTTCGGGGAAGCCACGCCGTTGCCATTCGCGCGGGTACCCGAGCGAGACCTCCTCGAAGCGGACGCCGTCGACGATGTGGCTGCGTGGAATGTGCAAATGCCCGTAGACGCAGGTCTGCGCGTTGTAGCGGAGCGGCCATTGGCTGGTGTGTTCGGTACCGCACCACATCGCGAAGTCCTGCAGAAAAAGCATGCGGGTCGGTTCGCGGTGCAGTGGCCAGTGATTGATCAGTACCGTAGGAACGCTCGGATCGAGCCTGGAGAGCGTCCGCGTCGCTTCCGCGAGCCGCTCGGAGCACCACGCCGACACCGAAGGGAACGGTGCCGGGTCGATGAGGTACTCGTCGGTGGCGACCACCCGCCGCTCCCTCGCCGCGGCGAGCGCCTCGGACATGCTCGCGTGGGGGTCCGGGCGCCACGAGTAGTCGTAGAGCAGGAACAAAGGGACGATGCGTACAGGGCCGCCGGCACCTTCCCAGAGCGGATACGGGTCCTCGGGAGTATCGATGCCCAGCTGCCGGCAGATCTCGACCATGACGGCGTAGCGCGTGGGCGCGGCAAGACCGTCGAGGCCGATGCGTCCTCCCCACAGTTCGTGGTTGCCGGGCACCCAGATGACGCGCGCGAATCGCTCGGCGAGCGTGGCGAGGACGTCGGCGATATCCGCGAGACGTTCGGCGACGTCGCCGGCGACGATGAGCCAGTCTCCGGGGTGCGACGGTTGAAGGCCGGCGACAACCGAGCGATTTCCGCGACTCGCGGCATGCAGGTCGGCGATGGCCCGCACCGTGGCGTGGCCGGGGTCGACATCGGTGCCTGCCTCAGGCGTCTTTGCGGCGCCGGCGTCCGGCGCAGAAAAAGCGTGAGCACGACCGGACAACAGGTAATCTGCTGCGGCGGCGACCGATTCGGGATCGGCCGGATTGACGACGGGATCCGCGCTGTTGTCTTTCGAGTTCGAGCTCATATGCTCCCTCCCTGCGGCGTTCCCATCCGCATCCACGTTTCGGAACGAGCCCGAAGTGCGACGCCGACGAGCCGGCCGAGGATAAATGCGCCGAGACCGGCCCAGATCCCTTCCAGCCCCCATCCAAAGTAGTGGGTCGCGACTAGCACCGGGAGGTAGCACCCCAGCGCGGTGACCACGGTGAGCTTGCGTAGGAAGGCTGCATCGGCGGCGCCGAGTAGAACCCCGTCGAGCCCGAACACCACGGAGGCCGGAATGCACAGGAGCGCCGCCGCGAAAACTGCAACGCGGAACCGTTCGGCTACATCCGGGTCGGAGGTCAACATCGACACGATCGGTCCGTGCAGCGCCGCGATGACGATCGCGAGCGCGACTCCGAGCCCCAAGGACCATGTGACGGTGAGCTTGGTGAATCGGCGAACCCGCTCGCTGTCGGAAGCTCCAAGGGCCTGTCCGATGACGGCTTGAGCCGCGATCGCTACCGAGTCGAGCACGAGGGAGATGAGGTTCCACACCTGGCCGCCGAGGTGGTGGGCACCGAGAGTGGCATTTCCCGCCTCACCGGCGGTTTTGGTCGCAGCGAAGAACGTGACCTGGAACGCTGCGGTCCGGACGATGAGATCTCCGCCGAGACGTAGTTGTGTAACGATGACGTCGGGCAGCGGACGAATAGGAAGACCGTAACGATGCTTCTGTGCGAAGAGCGCTGCGAGCATGCCGAATGCAGCGCATGCCTGCCCGACGATGTTGGCGATAGCCGAGCCTTGGAGCCCAAGTTCGGGGAAGGGCCCGAGACCGAGGACAAGGGCGAAGCACAGGGCCGTGGACACCGCGATACCGCCAACTACGAAGGCCAGAGGCTCCCGGGTGCGTTGCACTCCGCGCAACCAGCCGTTTCCGGCCGCGGTGAGGAGAATGAGCGGAATGCCCCAGGCCGCGATATGCAGCCAATTCCGCGCCAACTGCGCCACGTGTGGATCCGGGGTGAGTGCCCCGGTGATCGGGCCGAGAAGCACGAGGAGGACGGCAACCACCGCGAGCCCGACTCCCCCGGCGATCCAGGAGGCCTGTATTCCTTCGCGTACCGCGAGGTCGGTTCGGCCGGCGCCGAAGTAACGTGCGGCACGCGCCGTCGTCCCGTAGGACAGGAAGTTCATTTGTGTGCCCAGAAGGGTGAGCAGTAGCGAACCGATGCCGAGCGCCGCGAGTTCGGTCGACCCGACGCGTCCAACGACCACGCCGTCAACCAGAAGGTAGATCGGTTCCGCCGCGAGCACCGGCAATACCGGCAGGGCAAGACCAAATAGGGTCTTCCCGAATGACGCCGGGCGCGTGTGTTCCTCGGTTCTTTCGTCGTGGTGCACGCCGACTTCGACTACTGCTCGTCTTCGTCGAGCTTGTACGGGTTTTCGTCTCCGGCCGGTTTCGCGCCCTCTGCCGTGCGCCGAACCTCTTCGTCCTGCTGGCGTGCCTTGGCGAGAAGATCTTCCATTTGCCGCGCCGCATCGGGGACCGTGTCGGCTTGGAACGCGAGGGTTGGGGTGAACTTCACTCCTGTCTGACGACCGACGATGCTCCGCAGGCGGCCCTTCGCGCGCTCAAGCGATGCGGCGGCGGCCTCATGGTCGGGCTCTTCGTCGAGGGTGCGACCGCGCACGGTGTAGAACACGGTTGCATCGCGCAGGTCCGCGGTCAGCCGTGCATCGGTGACGGTGACGAATTCGAGCTGGGGATCCTTGATCTCGTGCTCGATCGCCGTGGCGACGATCTCGGCAATACGCTTGGCCAAGCGGCCTGCACGCGCGCGCTCGTTCATTTCATTCTCCCTGGT
>NZ_DYXM01000214.1 GCF_020742175.1 Dietzia timorensis | reverse complement strand
GAGATCCTCACCGTCCCCACCGGCGGGATCGAGGCCTTCGGCCCGGAGCTGTAGCGGCGTGCCAGCGTCGGCCATCCTCATCGCAGGGACAACATCGGACGCCGGTAAATCGATGGTGGTGGCCGGGCTCTGCCGCGCCCTGGCGCGCCGGGGGATCTCCGTCGCGCCGTTCAAGGCGCAAAACATGTCGAACAATTCGGCAGTGACGGCGGACGGCGGAGAAATCGGGAGAGCGCAGGCTCTCCAGGCGGAGGCTTGCGGGCTCGCGCCGAGCACACTGTTCAACCCTGTTCTCCTCAAGCCCGGGTCCGATCACCGCTCGCAGGTAGTCGTGCGGGGTCGTGTGTCCGGGACCATCACCGCCGCGGACTATCACGAGCGGCGTTCCCATTTGCGCAGCGTCGTAGCCGATGCGCTCGACGACTTGCGCGACACATATGATGTCGTCCTCTGCGAAGGCGCCGGGTCTGCCGCGGAGGTCAACCTCCGCGACAGCGACATCGCGAACATGGGTCTCGCCGAAGCCGCGGACATTCCGGTCCTCATCGTCGGCGACATCGACCGAGGCGGAGTGCTCGCACACTTCCTAGGCACGCTCGCCGCACTTGGCACCGACGATCAAACTCGGGTTGCCGGGTTCATCGTCAACAAATTTCGCGGTGATTTATCCCTACTCAGACCTGGGCTCGACTGGGTCGAGGAGACCACGGGCCGCGTCGTTCTCGGTGTCGTCCCGTTCCTGACCGACCTTTGGATCGACACCGAAGACGGGCTAGGCGTTACCCCGGGGGCGACGGTCGGCCGCCCTCAGCCACCCGCGGGGAGTCGGTGGCTCGACGTTGCCGCGATCCGGTTGCCGCGGGTCTCGAACTCTACGGACGTTGAGGCACTTGCCATGGAGCCCGGGGTGCGCGTGCGCTGGGTCGACAACCCCGCCGACGTGAGCGCCGCCGATTTCGTCGTCATCCCCGGTTCCAAGTCGACGGTCGCCGACCTCGCATGGCTCCGCGAGCGGGGCCTCGACGTCGCCATCGCCGACGCGCATAGCGACGGAGCCGTGATCTTCGGGATCTGCGGTGGATTCCAGATGCTGTCCCACCGGATAGATGACGCCGTCGAGTCCCAGCACCCTGGTGGACCCGTGAGCGGCCTCGACCTTCTCCCCGTCGATATCGAGTTCAGCAGCAGCAAAACCGTGCAGTCCCTCGAGGGACCGGTGAGGTTGTTCGAGGGCAACATGACGGTCCAGGGGTACGAGATCCACCATGGGCAGGTGCGTAGGAATGACGCCGAACCGCTGCACGCCGTCGCAGGCGCTCCCGAGGGCGCGCGCCGTGGCAACGTCTACGGAAGCCACATTCACGGCCTGTTCGCCAACGACGAGTGGCGGCGGGTTTTCCTGCGCGGCGCACTCTCGGCGCGTGTCCCCGGATTCATCGTTGCGGACGACACGTGCGTGGCGTCGGAGCGAATGCGGCAGCTCGACGTCATCGCCGATGCGGTTGAACAGGCGCTGGACGTGGACGCGATCGTCGAGATGGCCTCGTCCGCGCCACGGTTCGGGCCGACCCTACGGCTCGCTCGCGGCGAGGAGCCCGCAGAGTAGGCCCGGCGTTGCCGGCTAGAAGCCGCGGTCAGGGAAATCCAGTCCGAGCAGTGCGTTCTCGACGACCTCGGTGAGCGCGGGGTGGATCCAGTACTGTCCGCGCGCCATGTCTTGGACGCCGAGGCCGAATGTCATCGCCTGGACGAGCGGCTGAATGAGGATCGAGGCCTCGTGGCCGAGGATATGCGAGCCGAGGATGCGGCCTGTGGAGCGATCGGCGATGAGCTTGACGATGCCGACCGGCTCCACCATGGCCCAGCCGTAGGCGACATCGGAATACTGCTGCACCTTGACCGTGATGTCGTGACCGGCGGCGAGAGCCTCCTCTTCGGTCATGCCCGCGCCGGCGATCTGCGGCGAGGAAAAGACCGCGTACGGGACGACGTCATGATTGAACGAACGAAGATCGTCCGGGTGCAGAAGGTTGTGCTGGACGACGCGCAGCTCGTGGTTTGCTACGTGCTTGAGCTGGTAGGGGGAGGAGATATCTCCGATCGCCCACACGCCATCGGCCGAAGTCCGTCCGAACTCGTCGACCTTGACGCGGTCGCCGTCGAGCTCGATGCCCGCGGCTTCGGCGTCGAGAAGGTCGGCGTTGGGCTTGCGGCCCGTGGCCACGAGGAGCATGTCGCCTTCGACGGACGAGCCATCGGGGAAATCAACCTTGGCTCCCGTGCCGTCGGCCCGAGCGGACACCTTCTGCGGCGTCTTCCCGAGGTGCAGATCCCACTTATCGGACACCGCCTCGGTGAAGGTCTCGCTGATCGTTGTGTCGGTGTGCTTGAGAAGGCGCCCCGAGCGACCGATCACCGACACGGAGGTGCCGAAGGCTGAGAACACGTGCGCGAACTCTGCGGCGATGTACCCAGAACCCAGAATGACCAGGGATTTCGGCGGCTCGGGAATGCGCATAATCGTGTCGCTCGTGTGGTAATCGATCCCGGAGTCGGTGACGATCTGCGGAACCGCGACACGTGCACCGGCGGCGATGAGGATCGTGTCTGCGGAGATGGTGGACCCGGTTCCGGTATCGATGGTGCGGGGACCGACGAACCGGGCATGGCCGTCGTAGACGGTGATGTTCTCGCACTCGTTTCGGCGGTAGTTTTCGCCACCTTCGGCGATTTTATCGATCCGCTGGGAGAAGATCCGGTCGACGATCTCGGACCAGTTCGCCCCGCCGAATTGCGTGTCGATACCGAGACGGGCGTTGGTGGACGCGGCTTCGGCCTGGTCGGCGGGGAAGACGAACATCTTGGTCGGGATGCACCCGCGATTGAGGCAAGTGCCGCCGAACGTCCACTCTTCGCAGATGGCGATCTTCTTGTCTGCAAAGTCCTCACTCGGCAGGGAATTTCCCGATCCGGTGCCGATGATGATGACGTCGAAGTGTTCGTCGACCGAATTCTCGGACATGTTGTGTCGTGTCTCCTTTGGCTATGAATCTATGAGGGTGCTTACACACCGATCGATTGGGCGTCCATCCAGCTGATGAGCTCGGCTACCGCCTTTTCGCGGACGTCGATCGTCGAGAGTAGGACGTCGTGCCTCGCGCCGGCGAGCGGCGTGTCGGTTAAGCAGCGTGAAATGCGTGGCCCGTACTTCTTCATCGAACGGACATCGAGAATGAGGTCGGCGTCGGTGCGCCATCTGCTCGAACGCTCCGATCGAAGCATGAGCACGGGCAGATCGAGGTCGAGACCCTTCTGCAGCCGCAGTTGCCCGCGCCGGACTGCGGCCAGCCAGCCGGGACGCACACCGGCGCTGTCGATGGGCTTGAGCGCGCGCTCGTAGTCGAATTCCCCCAGGCGCGAGGACGAGAGCGACGAACCGTAGGTCTCGTTCGTCGGCAGGGGGAGAACGCGTTTCGGGGCGAGTTTGCCGAGGGCGGCGATCAGACCGTCGACGGCGGGCATGATGCGGCTTGCCCTGAAGGGTACGAACGCGTCGACGTCAAACTCCAGCCAGGGGCTGTTGAGGACGAGACCGGCGACGTCAGGGAACGCGCCGGCGTCGCGCCGGTCGGCCAGCCACAGCGGAACGATGAGGCCTCCGGTCGAGTGGCAGATCGGCACGATTGGGGCGGAGGTGTCTGCGCGGATCGCGGCGATGGCCGCGTCGAGCTCGGCCCCGTAGCGGGAGAGGTTCGTCGAGTAATGCGCGCTCATGCCCGGCCGGAGCGAGCGTCCACATTTGCGCAGGTCGATTCCGTAAGTGGCGATGGACTCGTCGGAGAGGCGCTCGGCGACATGGGAATGGAAGAAGTAGTCCGTGAAACCGTGCACCCACAGCACGACCGCGCGCGGGCGCTCTCGGACCGCGGGATCGTAGCGCACGAGCGTGGCTGTGATGTGTCCTTCGCCCTCGGGATCGTCCCCAAGATCGATTGTCAGCGACGAATAATCGTCCCCCAACCGGTCGGATCCCCATTCTCCGAGCGTCGCAGCGCCTGTTTTGCCTGGTATCGGACTCGGGTCCGTGTCGATGGCGTGGTGTGAGATTCCTTGCACACCACCACGGTACCGACCGCACTTCGGTGTGAGTACGCTAAGAGACGTGCGCGTTCACTACCTGGCGGTAACCGCCGGAATTCGTGGGCGCAAAATTACCGAAATCGATAGCGTACGAGGATGGCTGCCAGTGACGGTCCCACAGGGCAATAAGCAAACGAATACAGATGTTGTTCTCATCGGTGCGGGCGTTATGAGCGCGACGCTCGGCGCTCTGCTGCGGCGGCTGCAGCCGGACTGGTCGATCGAGATCCTCGAGCGCCTCAATGGCCCGTCGCAGGAATCCTCTGACGCATGGAATAACGCCGGCACGGGACACTCCGCGCTGTGCGAACTCAACTACACGCCCAAGACCGCTGACGGCGGCGTGGACATCACCAAGGCCGTCGGAGTCAACGAGAAGTTCCAGGTTTCGCGCCAGTTCTGGTCCTTCGGTGTCGAGAACAACCTGCTCGGCGATCCGTCCGAGTGGATCAACCCTGTCGCCCACATGAGCTTCGTCCGCGGCGAGGAGGGGCAGAAGTACCTGCGCAAGCGCTTCGAAATGCTGAGCAAGCACCCGCTGTTCGAGACCCTCGAGCACACCGAGGACATCGACGAGGTCAGCAAGCTCGTCCCGCTGGTCGGCAAGGACCGTAACCCCGACGAAAAGGTCGCACTCAGCCACATCAAGGGCGGCACCGACGTGAACTTCGGTGCGCTCACCCGCCAACTGCTCGGCTATCTGGCACGCACGGGGACCGATGTTCGCTACCAGGCCGAGGTCAAGAACCTCGAACGCAGCACCGACGGCTCGTGGAAGGTCCGGTACATCAATCGCGCCCTCGACGAGGAGCACACGATCAACGCGAAGTTCGTCTTCGTCGGTGCCGGCGGCGGTGCTCTGCACCTGCTTCAGAAGTCCGGAATTCCGGAGATCCGCGGAATCGGCGGCTTCCCGGTGGGCGGACAGTGGCTGCGTTGCACCAACGAGGAGCTCATCGAACAGCACAATGCAAAGGTGTACGGCCAGGCCGCCGTGGGCGCCCCGCCGATGTCGGTTCCGCACCTCGACACCCGCGTGATCGACGGTAAGCGCGCGCTGCTCTTCGGGCCGTTCGCGGGCTGGACCCCGAAATTCCTCAAGCGCGGAAGGTTCACCGATCTTCCCCTGTCCGTGCGCCCGAACAACTTCCTGTCCATGGCCGGCGTCGGCGTCACCGAGCTCGGTCTTGTGAAGTACCTCGTCACCGAGCTCGCCAAGACGCACGAAAAGCGAGTTGAGACGCTCCGCGAGTTCATGCCGAGCGCCGAAGCCGGCGACTGGGAAAAGGTCATCGCCGGCCAGCGCGTGCAGGTCATCAAGCCGAACAAGAAGACCGGCGGAACGCTGGAATTCGGTACCGCCGTCGTCAACTCATCAGATGGTTCGATCGCCGGTCTGCTCGGTGCCTCCCCGGGAGCCTCCACCGCAGTCGATGCGATGCTCGATGTGCTCAACCGGTGCTTCCCGGACCGGATGGCGACGTGGGATTCGGCGATCAAGGAAATGGTTCCGTCCTACGGCCGCTCGCTGTCCGAGGACGTCACCTTGTACAACGAGCAGTTCGAGCGTTCGCAGAAGGCGCTCAAGCTCGAGTCCTAGACCGCGCGAGCACTTTTCGTAAGGGGGCGGCAGGGCCCGGTATGCAACCGGGTACCTGCCGCCCTCCCCGCTATTGCGCGGACAACGAGTGGGCGTGAAGCACGGAGTTACCGAGACAGGAGCGCTAGACGTGAGCAACGATAACGAGTCGGGGCGCCGGGAGCGTTTCCCGTTTACAGCGATCGTCGGCCAATCCGGCCTGCGGATGGCGTTGCTGCTGCTGTCCGTAGATCCCCGTCTGGGCGGAGTTCTCATCCAAGGTGAGAAGGGAACCGCGAAGACTACCGCCGTCCGCGGACTCGCTGATCTTTTGCCCGGGCACGTGCCAGGTGAGCGCGGTGCATTCGTCGAGTTGCCGCTCAGCGCCACCGAAGACCGTGTTGTCGGTTCCGTGGACGTCCAGAGCCTCGTCGCGGACGGCTCGGCACAACTCAAATCGGGGCTTATCAGCGCCGCCGACGGCGGAGTTCTCTACGTCGACGAGGTGAACCTTCTCGCCGACAATCTCGTCGATGTACTCCTCGACGCGGCGGCGACCGGCCAGGTCTCCGTCGAGCGCGATGGTGTGTCGGCGTCGGCCGATTCCCGGTTCGCGCTCGTGGGCACGATGAACCCCGAGGAGGGGGAGCTCCGCCCTCAGCTGCTCGACCGTTTCGGTTTGTCCGTTGAGGTGACGGCGCCGGGTGATGCCGCCGAGCGCGTCGAGGTCATCACTCGTCGCCTCGAGTTCGAAGCCGATCCTGCGTCATTCGCGGAGCGATATGCGGAGGCGGAAATGGCTCTGTCGGCGCGCATAGTCCGGGCTAGGGAACATCTCTCCGCCGTCCGTGTGCCCACCCGGGAACTCCGCCGCATCGCGCTTGTCTGCATCGAGACCGATGTCCAAGGACTCCGCGCCGACGTCGTCTGTGCACGGGCGGCCAAGGCGCACGCCGTGCTCGAGGGGCGCAGCGAGGTGGTCGAGGCAGACGTGCGCGCTGTCGCCAGCTTTGTTCTTCCGCACCGCCGTCGGCGCGATCCGTTCGACCCGAGCGGCATGTCCGAGGCCGAGCTCGACGAGGCCTTTGAGACGGCTCGCCGCCAGCTCGAGGAGCTCGAGGCCGAGGACGACCCCGCCGAGACCGAGGACTCCGAGCCCGCCGACGATTCCACACAGGGGGACGACAGCGAGAACTGCCACGGCGAGGACGACGGGACCGAAGACGGACCGGACGGCGACCACGGCGACGATGACAACGGGGACGGTGATGAATCCGGTCCGCCCGGAGGCCCCTCCGATGGCCCCCCGCCGCGACCAACACCTCAGGATGACGCCGGCGGCGCCGATCCCTCAGACGACAAGGAAGACTCTTCTGCGCAGGACGCGGAGCATTCCGAGCCGGACCGGGCCTCTGACGGTCCGGTAGGCCGTGCCCTCGAGGGCGTCGATCTCCACGACAACCATGGTGCACGACCCTTGCTTTTCCGCTTCGCCGGAACGGGGAGCGGAGCGCGGGGGCGACGTTCGAAGGCGGTCACGACATCCGGTCGCTCGGTGAGGTCCGGGGCGGGCGCGTCAGGGGCCCGCCTGGACCTCGTCCGTACCGTACGTTCCGCTGCGCACCGTAACGCCAGGGAGCGCAGCGAGGCGGGTATCGCGTCACCGTTGTCCGTGAGCGGCGCAGACCTTCGTTACGCGCAGCGCGTCGGCAGGTCCGGCGATCTCGTCATCTTCCTCGTCGATACCTCCGGCTCCATGGCCGCGCGTCGGCGCCTGGAACTCGTCGCTCGCTCCGCGGTCGCGGTGCTGCGCGACGCGTACGTCCGACGCGATGTCGTGGGCGTCGTGACGGCGGGGGGCCACGGCGCCTCGGTCGCGCTCGCACCCACGCGTTCGGTGGACCTCGCGGTCGCCTCGCTCGGGAACGCCCCGACGGGCGGACGCACCCCTTTGGCCGAGGGAATCGCGGAGACCCGCCGCATGCTCACCGTGTATCGCTTACGGGATCCAGCCCGTCGCGCGATCGTTCTCATGCTTACCGACGGCCGCGCCACCGCCGGAAACGATGCCCGCACACGCGCACTGGCAGAGGCCAGGCATCTCGGATCGATGTCCCACGTCGCGCCGGTGGTGATCGATTGCGAGGCCGGCAGGGTCCGGCTCGGGACCGCGGGCAGGCTCGCACGCGCCATGGGCGCCCCGGTGGTCTCCCTCGATGGGTTGAGCGAGGGCGGGATCACGGAACTAGTGCGTAGTCGCTAGGTCCGACGTCATAAGCTGGGTGAACATTCGCCGGTCAAGGAAAGGGGCGCGATATGCCACAGGGACAACTCGATCCGGAACAGATTCCCGACGACGGACTGACGACGCGGCAACGGCGGATGCTGCCGGTTACGGCCGTCCACACGGGGAAAGGCAAGGGGAAGTCGACCTCGGCGTTCGGGACCGCGCTCCGCGCCTGGAACCAGGGGATGAATATCGGGGTGTTTCAGTTCGTCAAGAGCGCGAAGTGGAAAATCGGCGAGGAGGAGGTGTTCCTCAAGCTCGGCGAACTGCACGACGCCGAGGGCATCGGCGGAGCCGTGGAGTGGCACAAGATGGGTTCGGGATGGTCGTGGAGTCGCAAGAAGGGCGATGAATCCGACCATGCCGCGGACGCGGCCGATGGCTGGGAGGAGATCAAACGCCGACTGGCGGCTGAGCAACACGACTTCTATGTGCTCGACGAGTTCACCTACCCGCTGAAATGGGGCTGGATCGACGTAGAGGACGTCGCCGAGATCCTTAGTTCGCGCCCGGGGCGTCAGCATGTGTTCATCACCGGACGCGATGCTCCCGATCGACTCATCGACGTGGCCGACCTTGTGACCGAGATGACGCTGATCAAGCATCCGATGCAGGCAGGACGTAAGGGTCAACGAGGAATCGAGTGGTAGTGCCCGCCATTCCGGGCGCCGTGGTTATCGGCGCGCCCGCATCAGGGAATGGAAAGACGACCGTGGCGACAGGGCTTATGGCGGCGCTCGTGGGAAGTGGCCGGCAGGTGGCACCGTTCAAGGTCGGCCCGGACTTCATCGACCCGAGATTTCATAGCCTCGCAACAGGCCGGGCCGGCCGGAATCTCGACCCGAACCTCCAAGGCGCCGCACGTATCGGTCCGCTCTATGCGCATGGAAGTGCGGGGGCTGATGTCTCGGTGGTCGAGGGCGTTATGGGTCTGTTCGATGGCCGGATCGGACATATCGCCCCGGACGGCGTGTCCGGGTTCGGGTCGACTGCGCACGTCGCAGCCGAGCTCGGCGCACCTGTGATTCTCGTCGTCGACGCACGGGGATATAGCCAGTCCATCGCCGCCCTTGTCCACGGCTATGCGACGTTCAGTTCCGAGACCAGGACCGCCGGGGTGATCCTCAACCAGGTCGGATCCGATAGACACACCGCCATTCTCCGCGATGCCTGCGAATCCGTCGGCGTGCCTGTGATAGGTGCCGTGCCCCGGGATCTCGACCTCGAGGTGCCTTCTCGCCACCTGGGGTTGATGACTCCCGACGCCCTGCGCGACGCGGAACGTGCACTCTCGGCGATGGGATCGGCCATCACCGATCACGTCGACATCGACACGATCCACCAGCTCGCCTCTACATCTGTTTCTGGCGAGGCGTGGACACCCTCTTCGAATGTAGAGCAGTCTGTTTTGTCCGGTGAGGGGCCGAGGATTGCGGTTGCGTCAGGGCCGGCGTTCGGGTTTCTCTACTCGGAGTGGGCGGAGATGCTGCTCGCCCATGGAGCCTCGGTCGAATGGTTCGATCCGCGGACCGACGGGTTTCCGACCGATAGCGATGCCCTCGTCCTGCCCGGAGGCTATCCGGAGGAGCACGCCGCCGATCTCGAGGCAAACGTCGTCACGAGGAGGGCGGTGGCCGCGGCGGTCGAGAGTGGAATGCCCGTCTACGCCGAATGCGGTGGGTACGCCTATCTCGGCCGCAGTCTCGATGGGTACGACATGGTCGGAGTGCTTGACGAACGCTTCGAATTCTCCCGGCGGCTGACTCTCGGATACCGCGATGCCGTGGCTCTGAGCGGCTCGCCGCTTTTCGAGAACGGAGAGCGCGTTGTCGGCCACGAATTCCACCGCACGTCCGCCGTCATGGGCGACGAACATCCTGCGCGGCCGAATGCCCGTGCGTGGGGGTGGATCGAACAGTCTGGCGGCAGACGTGTGAGTGAGGGGCACGTCACGTCGACAATTCACGCTTCCTACCTGCATGTCCATCCCGCCGGGGCGCCTGAACTGGTGGCGCGATTGGTCCGTGCGGCACAAAACTTTAGGCTTGATAGGTGAACAATTCCGCAGTACGTGCATCCTTCGTCGCGCCCATCGATGTCGACGGTATCGGCGTCATCGTTCTCGGAGGCGGTTCGGGTGCGCATCGCGTGGTGTCCTCGCTGGTTGACGGCGGAGCGAACGTGACCATCGTGGCCGGCGACGTTCGCGCCACCCTCGAAGAGCTTCCCGGGAGCCCGGACGTCCACCGGGGGCCGTGGTCGCCGGAGCTGCTGAACGGAATCGGCCTCATCGTCGTGACCGGCGATGAACCAGGTGTCGAGGAGGCAGGCGAGGGCGTTTTCCCGGCGGCCATCGAGGCTGCCGTACGAGCGGCACGGATTCCGGTGGCGTGGGCGGATGCCGATGTGCATATGGGGGAGCGCGCGGGCATGGCCGGCGGAAGAAAGGCCGATGCGGAGGCGCTACGAGGCACAGTTGCGCTCGTCGGCGGTGGGCCCGGGGACGATGGAATGCTCACCGTCCGTGGTCGCGAACTCCTGATGTGCGCAGACGTCATCGTCGCCGACCGCCTTGCGCCGCAAAAGGTGCTCAGCGAGGTGCCCGCATCCACGGAGATCATCGACGCCGCGAAGATCCCCTATGGGAGGCAGATGGCGCAGGAAGCGATCAACGCTGCGCTTATCGAACACGCGAAGGCCGGGAAGTTCGTCGTCAGGTTCAAGGGCGGCGACAACTTCCTGTTCGGCCGCGGATACGAGGAGGCGCTCGCGCTCGCCGAACACGACATCCCCACCTTCGTCGTTCCGGGTGTGACCAGCGCGTTCGCCGCGCCGGCGTTGGGCGGGGTGTCCGTGACCCATCGCGGGGTCACGCACGAGGTCACCGTGATCTCCGGACACCTGCCGCCGGGACACGAGAAGTCGCTGGTCAATTGGTCTGCTGTGGCGGCGATGCGCGGCACCGTCGTGTTGCTCATGGCGGTGAAGAACGGTCCGGCAATCTCCGATGCCCTGCTTGAGGGCGGCCGGCCCGGCGAGACCCCGGTATCGATCATAGAATCGGCGTCGTTGACCACGGAGCGACGCGTGGATGCGACGCTCGCGTCTATGCGCCAGGTGATGAGCGAAGAGAAGATCGCTGCTCCCGCGATCATCGTCATCGGTGACGTAGCGGGACTGCCCCAGGTGCTGGCGCCCACGAGGTTCTAGTCACTCGAGGGTGCGGGAGTCCCTGGGGCCTCCGGGGCGCGGACCTTCGCCGTCAGGAGGTAGGCGCCGATAAGCGTTGCGAGCCAGACGACCAGGTAAGGCTCGTGCAGGATGATTCCCCACGGCTCAATCAGTGCCTGCCCGGACATGAACCAGCCGGTCCCGATCCATAGTCCCTCGGGTTGTTCGGCGACAGGCCATGTGAAGGTCCAGGCCCCTATGAAAAAGTAGAGGACG
>NZ_DYXM01000213.1 GCF_020742175.1 Dietzia timorensis | reverse complement strand
CCCTGCGCACGGATATCGGCGGGAACACGCTCGAGCGCCATCACGGCGACAGCGCCGGCGTCCTCGGCGATCTTCGCCTGCTCCGGGGTCACGACGTCCATGATCACGCCGCCCTTGAGCATCTCCGCCATACCGCGCTTGACGCGGGCAGTGCCTCGCTCGTTCTGGGACTCGTTCGCGGTGCTCAAGGTGCCTCCTGGGTAAACGCTATTCACATAGAATCGATTTGCCCCGCCGGTGATCACGGCAAGGCCAGACGTCTAATTGTAGGACGGATCGACCAGCTCGATGTATTCGGGCATCGGCGCCGATCCCGCAAGGCGGAACCAGGACACGACCTTCTTCTCCCGCAGCCGGCGAGTGTCCCGAACTGCATCGTTGTAGAAACGCCGAGCCATTTCGAGCCGGTCCCCCACATCTGTTGCTTCGGCGCGCAGGTGCGGCCCCATCGACTCCGGCGGCAAATCGGACAAAGCGCTGGTCAGATCGTTTTCCGCCTGCTCGATGCCGGTTTGGGGGGCACCAGGGGTGAACTTGTCCGCAGAGCGATGTTTGGCTCGGGCGGCGCAGCTGTGAAGCCATTCGGCGGCACGCTCGTCGTGTGGGCCGAGTCCCTCGGCAATGGCAACAGCCACGGTATGACGTCGGAGGAACGCCTCATACAGGGCGGCCGCGGCCAGATCCGTGCGGATGTGTAGGCGGTCGAGGCGGTGAGCGGTGAGATAGGCGAGCAGCGCCGCCGACGCCACGAGGACCACGGCGATAATCGAGACTATCCACCACATCTAGCGTTCCCCTCCTTCGCCGCGGCCGCGTCCGCCGGAGGGATTCGCCCGCACGACGTCACGGAAACGTGCGCCCCCGGACACTCGCACCTTTTCCCCTGGTGCGCGGACGGTCTCGTACACGCGAAGCACACGCGTGCATACGACAGGCCAGTCGTATCCCTCGACGGCTTCGGTCGCTCGGGCGACGAGGTCGGCGCGCCGCGAATTCTCCTCCAGCAGCGCCACAAGGTGCTCGGCGAGCGATTCGGAGCGGCCTGTGGCGAACAGCTGGCCGCATTCGCCGTCACGGAGAACCCGGCGGAAAGCGTCGAGATCGGAGGCGAGGACCGCGGTGCCCGCCGCCATCGCCTCGACGAGAACGATGCCAAAGCTCTCTCCCCCAGTATTCGGGGCACAGTACACGTCCGCCTCGGCGAGCGTCCGAGCCTTCTCCTCGTCGTCGACGCGGCCGAGGAAACGGACGCCTCCGGTATCTCCGAGTAGCGCCAGCGCCTCGTCCTTGTCGCCGCCGCCCATCACCCACAGTTCCGCATCGGGAATTCGCTCGCGGACCGTTCGCCAGGCCCTGAGCAGCACGCCTAGCCCCTTGCGGGGCTCGTCGAAGCGACCGAGGAAGGTGACGGCGGGCGGATGCGGCTCTCCGTCGTCATCGCGCCGGTTCCGCTCCGTGCACACTTTGTCGCGTGCGGCCTTGTAAAAGGAAACGTCGACGCCGTTGGGGATCTCGACCGCGTCGGAGCCGAGTGCCTGCACCTGCCAGCGGCGCGCCACATCGGAGACCGCGATGCGCCCGCGGATCTTCTCGAGGAACGGCGAGAGCACGCCCTCGAAGGTCTTTAGCACAAGCGAGGACGCGGTTGAGGTGTGGAAGGTGGCAACAATCGGGCCCTTTGCGATGGCCAGTGCGAACATCGAGGTGCTCGGCGCGTTCGGTTCGTGAATGTGAAGCACGTCGGGCTCGATGTCGGCGATCCACCGCTTCGTCGCGCGCCACGTGGGGTAGCCGAAGGACAGACGCGCCACCGATCCGTTATAGGGAATCGGCACGCCTTTGCCGACGAGCGTGGTGAATTCGTCCGGTTCGGTGCCGCGCTCGCCCGGGGCGAGAATGAACACCTCGTGTCCCTGCCCGCGCATCTCGCGCGCAAGGTCCATGATGTGGATCTGGACCCCACCGGGGTGGTCGAACGAATAAGGGCAGACGACACCGATACGCATCAGGTGTGTTCTCCGGATCCGCGAGGCCCCTCGGTTCCGGCAAGAAACGCCTGGCGGTCCTCGTCGAGGTCCTCGAGCCATAGTGGCTGGAGCATGTGCCAGTCCTGCGGGTGTCGGGCGATACCTGCAGCGAAGGCGTCGGCCAAAAGCTGGGTGCCCTGCTCGACAGTCCCGCTCACGTCGATCGGATCGTTGGCGACGATGCGCATGTACGTGTCGTCTGCATAGAACAGTTCCGCGTACATCAGCGTCGCGCCGGTTTCCTGCGCGAGCTTCACCGGCCCTGCGGGCATGCGCGTTTTCGCGCCGAAGAAATCGACCTCGACGCCTGTGCGGCGAAGGTCGCGCTCGCCCATGAGGCACACGATCCCGTTGTCGGCGAGCACCTTCTTGAGTTCCGGAAACGCCCCGGTCTGTCCGCCGGTGAGCGGGAGCACGGTGAAGCCCAGGCTCTCCCGATAGTCGACGAAGCGTTGATACAGCGACTCCGGCTTGAGACGTTCGGCGACGGTCGCGAAGCCTCCGTAATGGGTGGTCAGCCACAGCCCCGCGAGATCCCAGTTGGCCGAATGCGGCAGCGCGAAGATAAGGCCGTTTCCTCTTTCGAGCGCGGCATCGAGATTGTCCCGTCCGACGATGTGCTCGGTGATGTTGTCGACCAGAGCCTTGCGATCCATCGTCGGAAGTCGAAACGCCTCGCGCCAGTATCGGGCATACGATCGCATCGATTCGCGGATCAGCCAATCGGGTACGGCGGCAGGGCGGACACCCAGCACGCGAGCGAGGTTCGCCCGTAGCTGCGCATCGTCGTCCATCTTCCGCCAGGCCAGATCGGCACCGGCGTTGAACAGCCCGCGGGCCACCCGGTCAGGGAGGGCGCGAACGGCCATCCACCCAGCGGCGTAGCCGAGATCGGAAGCCCGCTCGGCAAGCGTCACCTCGTTCGCGGAGTTCTCAGAAGCTTGCGCCATCTACTGTTCCTTCTCGTGCGGCGGACGTCCGCCGTCGGCCTGGGGTTCGGACTTGAGGTACGAGGCGCGACCGCCGAGAACACGCTGCACGACCGTGATCACGGAACCGATAGCCACGATGCTCACTCCGATTTCCAGCATCCACGGTATGCCGAGTCCTTCGAGCCCGGCGCCGACGAGAACGATGACCAGACGGTCCGCGCGTTCCATGAGTCCACCGGGAGTGGCGAGGCCGCCGGCGTCGGCGCGGGCCTTCGAATAGGAGACGACCTGGGAAAAGGTGAGCGCGATGAGCAACATCACGATCGCCATGGAGTTGTCGGGTTCGCGGTGGATGACGTACCACAGCAGTGCGCCGAGGATCGCCCCGTCCGCGATGCGGTCGGACACCGCGTCGACGAGCGCACCGTACGGGCTGCCCGTGCCCCCGGCG
The DNA here is from genome assembly GCF_020742175.1 of Dietzia timorensis. Taxonomy (GTDB): domain Bacteria; phylum Actinomycetota; class Actinomycetes; order Mycobacteriales; family Mycobacteriaceae; genus Dietzia; species Dietzia timorensis_A. The sequence goes on along the minus strand of NZ_DYXM01000213.1, from coordinate 421 downwards.
CGGGCCACGGCCCCGTCGAGCAGGTCGAAGAGGGTGCACAGCCCGATGACGATCGCACCGGCGAACAGGTAGCCGTTGCCGAAGAGCACGATGGCCGCGGCCACGGTGGCCGCCATGCCAACGAGCGTGATCATGTTCGGCGTGATACCGGCCTTGACGAAGACGCCGGCGATCCGTGGGGCGACCTTGTTGACGCCGCTTCTGCCGTGTTCGCTGAGCATCTCCTACCTTTACATTCTTCGCACTGTGTAGCGCCGCGAAATACTCGCCACTTTCTACGGGCGTCCCGGGACCGTGTGCCAGGCCTCGGCGAACAAGCGCCGCGTCTCCCCGAGCAATTGAGGAAGCACCTTGGTGCCCCCGAGGACGGTCATGAAATTCGCGTCGCCCACCCAGCGGGGCACGACGTGTTGATGAAGGT
>NZ_DYXM01000212.1 GCF_020742175.1 Dietzia timorensis | reverse complement strand
GTCACGATCTTCTTCCTCGCGTTCTCGTCCATCCTTGGTAGCGCGTACATCGGCGAGGTCAACGTCCGGTTCATCCGCGAATCCGATACGTGGGTCAACGTATTTCGCGCCATCGTCTGCGTGATGGTCGTGATCGGCACGGTGAGCAGCCTCGAACTCGTGTGGAACCTCGCCGATCTGTTCATGGGCGTCATGGCGACGATCAACCTCATCGCGCTCATCCCGCTGGCGAAGATCGGTCTGAAGCTCATGACGAATTACGGCGAACAGCGCAAGCAGGGTCTCGAGCCGGTATTCAGCCGCGACGATATCCCCGAGGCGAAGAACGTGTCGTCGTGGGACGGGACCGATCCGATCACCGTACGCACCCCCGGAACCGATGTGAACGCCTAGCGTCCGGGTGTAATCTGCACTGCACCATGGCATACGACTTCGGCGCGGCAACCATAGTCCAATGCGCCACCTGCGGCGTGGAGTGCGCGGGCGACGCACTCCCCGACGAGTGCCCGATCTGTGCGGACGAGCGCCAGTTCGTCCCGCCCGGCGGGCAGGAATGGACGAGTCCCGAACGCGCGGGTGCGAACGGCGCCTCCCTGGAAATCGTCGAGTTCGAACCGGACGTGCTGGGTATTCGGCAGCATCGCTGCCCCGGAATAGGCCAGGTACCGATTCTGCTGCAGACCTCCGGCGGCAACGTGCTACTCGAAGCACCCAATTACATTGATGAGGACGTACATGCCGAGATCTCACGTCTCGGCGGGGTCGCGGCGATCGTCCCCTCGCATCCGCACATGTACGGGCTCCAGTCGGTGTGGTCCCGGGCGTTCGATGACGCACCTGTGTTCATTTCGTCTGCCGACGAGGAGTGGCTCGGGGTGCGCCCGGGGAACACCATCGTCTGGGAGGGGGAGACCGAAATCCTTCCCGGGGTTCGGGCGTCGCAGCCCGGCGGGCACTTCCCCGGCAGCAATGTCGTGCACTGGACCGCGCCCGACGGCGCTGGGGTTCTCTTCGCCGGCGACACGATCGGCCCCGTCCGCGACACCGGTTGGGTGACGTTCATGCGGTCCTACCCCAATTGGATCCCGCTGTCTGCGGCCGTCGTGCGGCGGATTGCCGAGCACGTGTCGCGGTACGAATTCGAGCGGCTCTACGGAAACTTCGGTGGCTCTGTCCTCTCCGATGCCTCCGGCGCGGTCCGTCGATCGGCCGACCGCTATGCGGCGTGGGTCTCGGGAGTTTACGACGATCTCACCTAAACGTTCCTGGGAAAATTCTCGGGCGTCCGCCGTCATAGGCGAAGGTGGTTTTACTTCTCCAGGTCGCGACTGGGAGCGTGCCAAGTCGTGCTCAGTTAACCGGTGATGTGAATTCGGGTGTCCATTTCGGGCCGTTAGCATGTGGCGGCGCTGTGAAAGGCGTACGACATTTCGGCCCGATTCGATGAACAACCGCAAAGGATTTTCCGTGCGCGATAGCTCCAGTCCGTCCGACAGTTCCGAGACCATTACCGTGACCAAGCGCTCGGCGCTTCTCGCACTCGGCGCCGGCATTCTGGCCATCGCACTCGTGGCGGGCGTGGCCATTGCGGCGCTCGTGCGTACGGGTGACGATCCGCAGCCGAAGAACACCGCCGCGGAGGTGTCCGAGACGTCCGAGTCCGAGGAACCCGGCAAGGGCGATAAGGATGACAAGGACGACAAGTCCAAGGACAAAGACAAAAAGAAGGACGGGGAGTCCGAGAAGGACAAGAAGGGCGATTCCGACAAGAAGAAGGCTGCGGCGACGCCATCGGCAAAGTCGTACTCCTCCGGAGGGTCGTCGAAGAACGATTCGTCCAGCGGTGGCTCGTCGAAGGGCAGCGGTTCGTCCGGGAGCGATAAGTCCTCGCGGACGACCTCTAGCACGCGGAGCGAGGAGAAGTCCTCGAGCTCGTCTAAGCCTTCGGAGGGCACGTCGGCAAGCTCGGCGCCGAGCGCCACCGACGCCGAGACTTCGGCGAGCACTGCGCCGCCGACCGACGGTGAGTCGACGCCTTCCACCGGCGTCCCCGCGGACGGGTTCACGGTGACCTCGGCGGAGCCGACCGTCGAGGAGCTGGACTCGCTCGTGCAGTACCTGCTCACCGCCGACGCCCCTGACGAGGCGAAGGCGCAGTCGCTGGAGAACGGCATGCTCGGCGTCGACATTCCGCAGTTCCTCGCCGGCCTCGGTGTCGGCGAGGATCCGCAGGGCGAGGCGCGGGTCGTGGGGCCGCTCGAACGATCCGGCGATTCCATCACCGCGACGCTCGAATACACCGCCGAGGGTCAGACGCGGCTGAGCACCCCGGTCGTGTTCACCAACTCCGACGGCATGTGGAAGCTGTCGGCGACGTCGGCGTGCGCTGCCGCCGAGGGGGCCGGCTCTCCCGTGGGCTGCTGAGCGCCGCCCGCCGCTCCCCCTGTGCGGGTGGAACTTTCGAACTCGGGTGAAAACCTCCGGACTTTGAATATGATCTAGCTCACAGCTTTATGTGTTCTAGTGCCCAGCTCTCCGGAGGGAACCATGGCCGAAACCATGCGGGACCTGTTGCTTTCCCACCACGACTCGGACCGGCCCGCGATCAAGTTCGACGACGAGGTTTTTACGTGGCGTGAGTTCGTCGCGGGCTCCAAGCGGCGCGCGAGCGCGATACACGCTCTGCTGCGCGACGATCGACCGCGGCACGTCGGCACGTTGCTCGACAACGTTCCCGAGATCATGTTCGCGCTCGCCGCGGGCGCGCTCGGTGGCTACGTGACCGCGGGAATCAACACGACGCGGCGAGGCGAGGGGCTCGCGCGCGATATTCGGACCTCCGACTGCCAGATCCTGCTCACCGACGGCCGCTACGCGCCGCTGTTGGAGGGGCTCGATCTCGGGGACGTGCGCATCATCAACGTCGCCTCCGACGAGTGGGACGACCTGGTTGCCGACGCGACTCCGCCGTCATTCTTCCCAGAGCGCGGGGCCCGGGATCCGTTCATGTTGATATTCACCTCGGGCACCTCCGGCAACCCCAAGGCCGTGCAGGTCGCGAACTCCACTGTCGTGATGAGCGGCTCGATGCTCGCCGATGCACATGAGCTTTCCGCGCGGGATGTGTTTTATCTGTCGATGCCGACCTTTCACTCCAATGCGATCCTCGGCGGTGTCGGGCCGGCGTGGGTTTCCGGCGGAACGATGGTGCTGGCGCGGCGGTTCAGCGCGTCGCGATTCCTGCCCGACGTGCGCCGATACGGCGTGACCTTCATGAATTATGTGGGCAAGCCGCTCGCCTACATTCTCGACACTCCCGCGCGGTCCGACGATGCGAAGAACACTCTGCGGGTGGCGTTCGGCAACGAAGCCGCGTCGAAAGACATTCCGGCGTTCGCTGAGCGCTTCGGGTGCAAGGTTACGGACGCCTACGGCTCTACAGAATTAGCGATCATCGTGGTGCGGACCGAGAATTCTCCGATCCAATCGATCGGCGAACCCTTCCCCGGGGTGGCCGTGTTCGATCCGTTTACCGGCGAAGAATGTCCGCGCGCGGAGTACGACGACAGCGGCGCTGTTACCAACCTCGACGAATGTATAGGCGAACTTGTCAATACCGAGGGCGCCGGGTTCTTCTCCGGTTACTACAACAACCCGGACGCCACCAACGAGCGCATGCGGGACGGGATGTATTGGTCGGGCGACCTCGCCTATCGAGACGCCGACGGCTACATCTTCATGGCCGGCCGGACAGGCGACTGGTTGCGGGTCGACGGCGAGAACATGGCGACGGGCATCATCGAGGAAATCATCTTGCGCCATCCGGCGGTGTCGCGGGCGGCTGTGTATTCGCTGCCGGATCCGCGCGGAGTCGGCGACCAGATCGTCGCCGCGCTTGTCCCGCGCCACGACTCCCACCTCACCCCGGAAGGGTTCCAGGCATTCCTCGAGCGGCAGGAAGACCTGTCTCCTAAGGCATGGCCGCGGTGGGTTCGGCTCGCCGACACCCTACCGATGACGGCGACGAACAAGATCCTCAAGCGTGAGCTGCAATCCGAGGGCCTCGAG
>NZ_DYXM01000211.1 GCF_020742175.1 Dietzia timorensis | reverse complement strand
AAGGCTCCGGGCCAGCGCCGGATCGGGATCACTCCCGGCGGCCAGCGCTGCTTTCAAGCGCACCGACGCGTCTCCATACGCAAGCGCCTGCGCGACGCGCTCGCGCTGAGCGCCGTTTGTCTGCTTCTGTGGGTTCATCTCGACCACCTCCAGGCGTCAAGAGAACACCCTTACATCGTGTGAGGGTCAAGCGAATTTCGATCCAACTTCGTCGGCTTTGTGTAGACACTGCCTACGACATCCGACAGTCTCCGATTCAATGCGTCTATGGGTTGGCGAAAACGCCGTGATCACCGACGCGTCGCCACCGGCACCGTAGCTCCCCGTTCACAGTAAATAGTTCGAATGTAGCCCGGCCGTCTGGACTAGCGAACGACCATGTCATCTCCAGAATCCCTGGCGCCGAACGCACAGACTTCACCCTCAACAAAGCTGGCCAAGGTGTCGAGGGATCGTCGGCGTAAGCATCACAAGCCGGCGCAAACTTTTCCTGCACGCAGTTTTTGAATGCGAGAGCGTGTTCGCGCATAAGCCGCCGGTAGTCGCTATCGAAAGCGGGCGTCGTTTCGAACTTCACTCGGAATCTAATGCATCTAGGTGATCGAGAAAGTCCTCTGTTGACTCATGAACCGCAACGTCGCCCTTATCGATGAAGTCATCTACTTCGCGCTCACGCTCTTGCCAACGTTCGGTCCAGAACCAGCGTTGTTCGGCTGGCACGGGAAGTGCCGCCCGCAACTCGATCACCCCGTCCGAACGCTCGGTCATTTCTAGTTGCGCACCTTGCTCATCCAAGTGCAAGCGGCGACGAACGTCAGCGGGCAGGGCAATCGTGCCTCGACTCTGAATACCTAGATAGCGGCGCTCGGATGGTGCAGACATGCCTTCACGATAGCGCTCGTGCAGTAAAGCAGTAAAGCACTTTTCCTGCTATACGGTCACTCGATTCCCATTGCAGCATGTTTTCAGCCCAGGAATTAGATTGATCCGAGTCGATCATCGTCAATACGTGCGAGCTTGCGTATGCATCCCCACTACGATCGACGGCATGTGGGGACTTGTGGTCTTCGTCAATCTCTTCGCCCTGGTTGTCGCCGCGGGAGTGGCAGGCGCTGCACTTCCGCGAAAGGCGCGAAAGGCGCGAAGCCGCGGCAACGGCGCTCCCGACACCTCGGCCTCAACGCGGCAGAATTTCCCCTGGTTCTGGGTGGTGTTCCCGTTCACCTGTTTCTCGGCCGCTACAGCGTTTTCCATGACTTTTCTTCCGCCGTTGTCGCTTACTGGATCCCGCCACTATGCCGACTATCTCGAACCCGACGCCTTCACCATCGCGAATGCATTGAGCGCCGTTTTCATCATCGCGACCGTCCTCGGTGCCGGGCTGTCGATTTGGGCGTGGAAGGCCAGACGCATCTGAATTGATTCCGCGCACGTGCCTTTCTCTACGAATTCGAGAATTCCACGGGGAGCCAAGGAGCCATCGCTTTGCCGAGCCCGTTCGGTATTCTGAAGTTATGTCCGATAGCGCACCAACGACAGAAACGCTCGCGCTCCGCGAGCTTCTTGAGGCACGTTTGGATGAGCTACTGGTGATCTTGAAGAAGTACGGTGCCAAGAACCCACGCATCTTCGGCTCGGTCGCGCGCGGAGATGCCCATCAGGGAAGCGACATAGACATCCTCGTCGATATGGATCCTGCGGACGGGAACCTGTTGATGCGCGCATCAGGCCTTATGGAGGAAACTCGGCACCTTCTCGGACGAGATGATGTGGATATTTTCCCAGCACAGCTTCTCAAGAATCCGGTTTCACGCGAGGCTCTCGCAGAAGCGGTTGCGCTGTGAGTCGAGGCTCTCAGCAGCGGATCGCAGATATCGTCCAAGCCGTCGCGAAGTGCGAAAAATACCTTCGCTTTTTGGATGGCGATCCCCAACTCACGGACATGGCGATGGATGCCATTGAACGGAACCTTCAGATCGTCGGCGAGGCCGTGAACCATCTCCCCTCTACGATTACAGAGGAGCATCCGGAAATCGCATGGCCACAAATTCGAGGATTCCGAAACATTCTCGTGCACCAATATTTCGGCGTCGATTTCGAGGTCGTGCGCGATGTCGTGGAGACTCATCTGCCGGTTCTCGCTGATTCGCTTCGTGTACATCTGTGACCGGCATGGTTGCCTGACGCGCTTAGGCATGCGCGCTTTCTCCGCAGATCAAATCAGCTTTCGCGCCTAAACCACCCCGTTCTCGTACGCGTACACGACCACTTGCGCACGGTCGCGCAACGCGAGCTTCTGCAGCACCCGCCGCACGTGGGTCTTCACGGTCTCCTCGGATATGAACAGCTCGTCGGCGATTTCCCCGTTCGTCTTCCCCGTGGCCACCTGCTCCAGGGTTTCGCGCTCGCGCGGCGTCAGACTTTCCAGTTCGCGCGGGGCGTGGCGCGGGCGGGACCGCTTTGCGACCGCATCCGAAATGAGCCGCTTGGTCACCGTCGGCGCGAGCAACGCCTCCCCGGTGACGACGAGCCGCACCGCCCGGAACAGTTCCTCGCTCGGCGCGTCCTTGAGTAGGAACCCCGAACAGCCGATCCGCAGCGCCTCGTAGACGTAATCGTCGAGGTCGAACGTGGTGAGCATGATGATCCGCGGCATCGGGTCCAGCCCCGAGGCGAGAATCGTCCGCGCCGCCTCCAGCCCATCCATCTCGGGCATGCGCACATCCATGAATATGACGTCGGGCTGCAGCGATCGCGCGGCGGCCACGGCCTCGACGCCGTTGGATGCGTCCCCGGCGACGACGATGTCGGGCTGGGCGCCGAGGAGCGCGGCGAAGCCCTGCCGGACCATCACCTGGTCATCGGCGATCATCACCGAGATTGTCATGGGTTCACCCTAGCGCCGCGCGCGTCACGCGGAGCGGCCGCGCGAACGCAGCGGCACGGTCGCGGTGACGGTGAACCCGCCGTCGGAGGCGGGCAGCGCGGTAAACGCGCCGCCG
>NZ_DYXM01000210.1 GCF_020742175.1 Dietzia timorensis | reverse complement strand
GGAACCGCGGGCAATGATTCCGGGGCGCCCACTAGTGTTGGACGTATGCGGCTTCTAGTTACAGGCGGCGCCGGGTTCATCGGCTCGAATTTCGTGCGCCTCACCGGGCGCGTGCGCCCAGACACCCAGATCACCGTGCTCGACTCGTTCACGTACGCCGCGAACGAGGCGAGCCTGGTGGATGCGCAGTGCGACGTCATCCGCGGGGATGTTGCGGACAGGGAGACGCTCGACGAGATCCTCTCCGGCTTCGGGCCGAACGACGCGATCGTGCATTTCGCCGCCGAGAGCCACAACGACAATTCGATCGCCGCGCCGGGGCAATTCGTCCACACCAACATCACCGGCACCTTCGAGATTCTCGAGGCGGCCCGGCGCCACGATGTGCGCCTGCACCACGTCTCCACTGACGAGGTCTATGGCGATCTTCCACTCGGCACCCCTGAGGCGTTCACCGAGGACACCGCGTACCGCCCGTCGAGCCCGTACTCGGCGTCGAAGGCGAGCGCGGACATGCTCGTGCGCGCATGGATCCGCACCTATGGGCTGCGCGCGACGCTGTCGAACTGCTCGAATAATTATGGTCCGCGCCAGCACGTGGAGAAATTCATCCCGCGGCAGATCACGACGCTTATCGACGGCGGACGTCCGCGCCTCTACGGCAGCGGAGAAAACGTGCGCGACTGGATCCACGTCGACGACCACAATGCCGCAGTGTGGGAGATTCTCGAGCGCGGCCGGTTGGGGGAGACCTACCTTATCGGCGCGGACGGGCAGGCCTCTAACCGCGAGATCGTGCGCGAACTGTGTCTCCTGTGTGATCGAGACCCGGACGAGGTCGACTTCGTCACCGACCGGCCGGGACACGACAGGCGTTATGCGATCGACGCGACGAAGCTGCGGCGCGAGCTCGGGTGGGCGCCCGAACACACCGACCTGCGTTCGGGGCTCGCCGATACCGTCGAGTGGTACCGGGACAACCGCGAATGGTGGGAACCGGTGAAGGCTGCGGTCGAGGCGAAATATGCAGAAGTAGAGGAGGTGCTGTAGGTGAAGGGAATCATCCTCGCCGGGGGCGCCGGTTCGCGGCTGCGGCCGCTCACCGCGGCCGTGAGCAAGCAGCTCATGCCCGTGTTCGACAAACCGATGGTGTACTACCCGCTCACCACGCTTATGCTCGCCGGCATCCGCGACATCCTGCTCATCTGCACCCCTCACGATCGGTCGCAGTTCGAGCGGTTACTCGGCGATGGCTCCCAGTTTGGGATCACCATCACCTACCGCGAGCAGCCGGAACCGCAGGGTCTCGCGCAGGCTTTCGTCCTCGGCGCCGAGCACATCGGCAACGACTCGGTCGCGCTCGTGCTCGGCGACAACATCTTTTACGGCCCACGCATGGGCACGCAGCTACGCCGCTTCCGCGACGTGTCCGGCGGGGCTGTATTCGCCTACCGGGTGGCAAACCCGAGCGACTACGGGGTCATCGAATTCGATGCCGACGGAGCCGCGATCTCCATCGAGGAAAAGCCCGCGCAGCCGCGGTCGAACTTCGCGATCCCCGGCCTCTACTTCTATAGCAGCGACGTCGTGGACATTGCCTCCACGCTCGAACCCTCCGCTCGCGGGGAGTACGAGATCTCCGACGTCAATAAGCGGTATCTCGAGCAGGGGCGGCTCTCCGTCGAGGTCCTGCCGCGCGGAACGGCGTGGCTCGACACGGGCACCCACACCTCGCTGCTCGACGCAGGCAACTACGTGCGCACGATCGAGGAGCGGCAGGGCCTGAAGATCGGCGCGCCCGAAGAGGTCGCCTGGCGGATGCGGTTCATCGACGATGCGGTGCTCGCCGCCGCGGCCGACGAGCAACTCAAGTCCGGGTACGGCGCGTACCTGCACGGATTGTTGGAGCGGGAGCGGGAACTCGGTGGCTGAGACACATGTACCTATGACGCCGGTCTCGCCGATCCTGTCGCGGCGCCGGGTTCTCGTCGCAGGAGGATTCGGGCAGCTCGGGCGCTGGCTCGCGCGACGGCCGGTAGGGGATCTCGTCGAGGTCTGCATCCTCGGGAGAAAAGACAGCCCGACCGGAGGTCCGGGGATGGATCTTTCCGACCGCGCATCAATCGAGGATGCGTTGGATGTCTTCCGTCCGCAGGTGGTGATCAACGCCGCCGCGTTTACCGCCGTCGATGCGGCGGAGGACGCTGAGGCAGCCGCCGCGGCGATCAATGTCGAGGGTGCCGCGCGGCTCGCCGCCGAATGCGCGCGGCGAGGCATTCCCCTGCTGCACGTGTCGACGGACTACGTGCCCGGGATTTACGGTCCGGTCGAGGATCCGGCCGGGGCCACGCCGCTTGCTGCTTCGGCGCCGGAGGACATCGAACTCGGCGCGGAGGCGGGCGTCTACGCGCGCACGAAATGGGAGGGCGAACTCGCGGTGCGCAAGGCGCACCCCGGCGCCGCAGTCGCGCGCACGGCCTGGGTGTACAGCGGACCCGCAAGGGAGTGGGTCGGGGGGCTCGGCGGCGGCGACTTTGTCACCACGATGCTGCGGCTGGAATCCGAACGCGACACTGTAAATGTCGTCGACGACCAG
>NZ_DYXM01000209.1 GCF_020742175.1 Dietzia timorensis | reverse complement strand
GATTCGGTGGAGATGGTGCTGTGGAATCTGTGGCACTCGAGCAACAAGGCATATTCGCTGCGCGCAGTCACCGCCGGAGGGGGAGTGGCCGGGCGTGCCGCAGACCGCTCCGCCGACGCTGTCATGGGTCTGTTCGATCATGCCGCGGACTTCGTCGAGCAGATGCCGCGCGGCTCGCTGCGCCAGTTCGTGGAGATGATGCGCGAGCAGGAACTGCCGGCGCCGCGACGTGCGGGGCGCCGGCCGAGCCGGAAGGCCGTGAATCTCCTCAGCGCCCACAACGCCGTCGCCGCGGAGTTCGACGTAGTCGTCGTCGCCGGCGCCCAGGAAGGAGTGTGGCCGTCGCCCAGGCGACGGTTCGGACTGTTCGAGCTGGAGCTCCTCGTCGATCTTCTCGACCGACCGCATATGAAGGACCTGGACGACGCCCAGCGCGAGGCCGCAGGGATGGCGGCGTCCGCTGCCGACGAACGCAAGCTCGTGGTACTCGCCGCGTCGCGGGCACGGGAGAACATCCTGTTCACCGCCGTCGACAACGGCGAAGATCTCGCCGCCTCGCAGTTCATCGACGAGCTGGCGCGCGCCGGCGTTCCGAGGTGGGCGGCGGGCGACGCCGCGGGGGAGACGCTCACCGAAGGCCACCGCATGTTCACCCCCGGTGCGCTGGTGGCGGACTTGCGCACCCAGCTCCAGACCGCTCCCGGCGCCGCGGAATCCGAAGCCGCCGCGCGAATCCTGGCGACACTTCGGAGATCAGGGTTCGGTGCGGCTTCCGCGCGACGCTGGTACCGCAGCGCGCCCGTGTCCTCGAATGGCTCTCCGGTACCCGAAAAGGATAAGGGGCCGCGAGCAAGGATCTCGCCCAGCGCGTTCGAGGAACTCGAGACCTGCCCGCTGCGGTGGTTTATCGGTCGGCAGATGTCCTCGGGCACCGAGATGCCCCTGCTCAAGGGGAACGTCGTGCACGCCATCGCCCAGGCCGTCCAATCCGGCGTGGGAGAAGGGCAGATCGAGAGCACGGTGCGGGAATTCTGGCCCGCCATGTCGCCCGCTGCAGGGTGGGTCCTCGACACCGAGATCGAGGACATCCTCGCATCTGAGAAACTCATCCGCGGATGGGTCGCGAACCAGGGTGGATACACCTCGGTCGGCGAAGAGATTTCCTTCCGAATGGAGCTATACCCGGGAGGCCCCACCGTCGACGTCGACGAGGAGGCCGTTTCCGCCGCCAGTGTGTCGGTAAGCGGGCGCATCGACCGGCTCGACAGGGACGAATCGGGCTACCTCCGGGCGGTCGATTTCAAATCAGGTGGGAAGGCGGCCACAGTCGCCGAGGCGATCGTGAACCCGCAGCTCGCCTTCTACCAGCTGGCCGCGCGACTCGGCGCCATCGGCGACATGGTCGCACCCCGCGCCACGGCCACCGACGAAGCGGCGGCGGACGATCCGGCCGACAAGGTTGCCGGAGGTGTTCTCGTTTATGTGAACCAGAAGGCCGCTCTCAAGACGGGCGCGAATGAGCGCGTGCAGCCGGCGATGGGGACGCAGACGCACCTGGAGTTGATCCGAAGGGCGACGGCTGCGGGCGCTCTGTCGATCGGGCCCGACTATCCGGCGATCACGAGCAAGGCGTGTGAGTCGTGCTCCGCCGCGAGCATGTGCCCGACCCAGAACACCGGAAGGCAGGTCGGACGTTGAGCGACACCGCTAGAAAGCCGCTCGAACAGCTCACCCCGGGTGATATCGCCCGCGCCATCGGCGGTAATGAACCGACGGACGCGCAGGCGGACGTCATAGCCGGGCCGATGGAGCCGACGCTGGTCGTGGCGGGGGCGGGTGCGGGCAAGACCGAGACGATGGCGGCGCGCGTGGTGTACCTGGTCGCCACGAGGAGGGCCAGGCCCGGCCAGATCCTCGGTCTCACGTTCACGCGAAAGGCGGCCCAGCAGCTGTCCCGCCGCGTACAGATGCGGCTCGACGAATTCGCGCGCAGCCACGATTTCGTCTCGCGCGGCGACGAGGTCAGCGACATCGCCGAAGCCATCCGCACCGAGCAGCCCCGGATCTCGACCTACGACTCCTACGCGGGCGACGTGCTCTCGAGCCACGGACTCCTCATACCCGTCGAGCCCGACGCGACGGTAATCAACGAGACAGACCTCTACATTCTCGTGCACTCGATCGTCTCGGAATGGGACCGCCCGTTCCCGTGGTCGGTGGGGACCGTCGTCGAGCGCGTCATCGCGCTGGCGGAACAGATTTCCGGGCACCTCATCACCACCGACGATGTGCGCGGGGATGAGGACCTGTTGTCCCAGGCCGTCGAATCGCTCGAAACGAAAGCAGCGAAAAAGGACCTACAAACCGCGGCGGCCGCACAGGAGGACCGTCTCGCGCTTCTCGACGTCGTCGACGCGGTACACGAGCGCCTACGTAGCGAAGGAAAACTCACCTTCGGCATGCGCATGTCCTACGCCGCGCAGCTATCCTCACGCTTTCCCGAGGTCGTCGACGCCGAACGCCGCCTCACCTCCGTCGTCCTGCTCGACGAATATCAGGACACGGGACAGGCGCAGCGGGTCATGCTCGCAAGCCTCTTCGGCGGCGGCGAGAGACAGCCCCTCGCGGTGACGGCGGTCGGCGATCCCATGCAGTCGATCTACGGCTGGCGTGGTGCCTCCGCGTCCAACCTCGACAGCTTTCTCACCGATTTCCCGCGAGCTAAGGGACAGGCCTATCAGCGGAACCTGTCGACTTCGTGGCGCAACCCGCCGGAAGTACTCACGCTCGCCAACAGCGTCACCGCACAGCTGCGCAACAAGAATAAGGACAGTGGCGCCACGGTGCCGGTGCTCGAGCCCAAGAAAGACTCCGAGCGGGGCGATGTTCGCCTCGGCGTATTCGCCACGGTCGACGACGAGCGCGGATGGGTAGCGTCGCGGATGGCCGGCAAGTACCGGCGGTACGAATCCGATCACGGCAAGCCCCCGTCGGCGGCGGTACTCGTGCGGAGAAATGCCGACGCCGAACCGCTGGCGCGCGCGCTTCGTGCGGAGGGACTCGAGGTCGAGGTCCTGTCCTCGGGTGGGCTCCTCGACGTACCCGAGATCTCGGACGTCCTCGCGCTCATGCGCGTCGCAGTGAATCCTGGTGACGACGAGGCATCGATGCGGCTGCTGGCAGGGGACCGGTTCCGTCTTGGAGCCGCGGACCTGGCTGCGCTGCACCGCCGGGCACAGGAAATCTCCCACCGACCGGAGCGGTCCGGAGAGGACGAAGCACAGGGAATCGACAAGTTGCGCGCCGATTTCGCTTCCCTCGCCGAGCTGGAAAACATCGACAACGCAGGACTCGCGGATGCGGCTCACAATCCGGGCGCCCGCGGACCGTTTACCGCCGAGGGGCGCGCGGCACTCGCCGATTTCGACGCCGTCGTCGCGGCTGTCCGCGACAGGCTCGATCAGGGGCCGGCGCACGTGCTCAGCGTCGCCGAGAACGCCTTGGGGCTCGACGTCGAGGTGCGTGTCCGCGCAAAGCTCGGCAAGGGAGAGGGGCGGCAACAGCTCGACACGCTCGCGCGTCGTGCCGCCGACTTCGCGAGCAACCCCGATGCCTCGGTCCAGGCGTTCCTCGACTACCTCGACGTGGCGCGCGGCGTGGAGCGAGGGCTCGCGCAGGAAATCGTTCCACAGGACGGGCGCGTGCAGATCCTCACCGTCCACTCGGCGAAGGGGCTCGAATGGGACATCGTCGCCGTTCCCCACGTGGTCAAGGGACGTTTCCCCAAGGACAAGGCCCCGTCCAACTGGGTACGAAACAGCTGGGAGATTCCCTCCCACCTACGCGGGGACCGGCGAACAGACGCGAACCCCGGCGGGGTTCCGGTCGTGGACATCGCTGAGGCGACGAACTACAAGGAACTCGATGAGCTACTCACCGCGCACATCAACGAACTCAAGTCGACGGTCGGCGAGGAGGACCGCCGACTGTTCTATGTGGCATTGACGCGCAGTAAGAGCGAGCTTCTCGTCTCCGCGCACCACTGGAGCGAGGGGGTGCAGAAACCGCTCGGTCCGTCGCTCTTCCTCCAGGAACTTCGGGACACCGTGCTCGACGCCCCGCACGTCGCGACCGTCGATGAATGGGTCAACGACCCCGGCGACGAAAACCCGCTGGAGAACTCGAACGCCAGGGCTGTGTGGCCGGAACACGACGCCGGCGGCCCTGGCGAAGATCCGTCCTCGCACGCAGCCGTGGCGGGTGCCGCGCGCGAGGTTGCGTCGTCCCTGCCGGTCGATCTCGGCGCGTTCTCCGAATCCAGCATCGCGGAGGTGGTCGCGGCTGCGGGCGAGGAATTCTCCGACCCGCTCACCGCCGCTTGGCTGAGCGAGGCGCTGATCCACATCCGGCAGGCCCGGCACGCGGCGTCCGACGTCATAGATGTGGAGATTCCGTCGCGGCTGACCGCGACACAGCACGTCGCGCTGGAACGTGATCCGGCGAGTTTCGCGGTGAACGTGATGCGGCCGATGCCGCAGAAACCGAATCAATTCGCGCGGCGAGGGACCACGTTCCACGCGTGGGTCGAGGAGTATTTCACCGCGGCCACACAGTTCCTGATTGCCGACGACGAACTCCCGGGCAGCGGCGACGACTGGGAGGAAGCCGATCAGCAGGCGCTGCGGGAACAGTTCCTCTCCTCGCACTGGGCGCAGAAGACCGCAGCGGCGGTAGAGGTGCCGTTTGCCGTGTCGATCGGTGGGCAGATCAAGGTCGGGAAGATGGATGCGGTGTTCCGGGACGGCGAGGATTGGATTGTCGTCGATTGGAAGACCGGCGCGATGCCCGGCGGGAAGTCGCCGGATTCGGCAAGCGCCCGCAAACACCGCCAGGACGTCGCGATCCAACTGGCGATCTACCGCATCGCGTGGGCGCGGATCCTCGAGGAGGAAACCGGGACCCCGGTGCCGCTCGAACGCATCCGCGGAGCATTCCACTACATCGGTAGCGGGGAGGACGTGTATCCAGAGACCCTGCCGGATGAAGCTGAACTCGCCGCGGCGTTCGAACGCAGGTTTGCGAAAACCATCGACGCCGAACATGTACAACGAGCGCTCGGGGACGAAGACGACGAAATCGGCGCGGCGGACGATGCGGCCCGCGGCGAGAAAACCGGCGGAGTCGGCCGATAATGCCGCACGCAACGACGCTGGCGTGTCTATGGTTAGCTAGTCCAGTGTTGAGCCGTTGCAAAGGGGGTCGAAAGTGGGAAGGTCGCGCCTGCGTAACCGCTTTCGCGTCGATGACCCGCTAGACGAAAGCCCCGACCACGCGCTCGTCGGGATCGTTTCGATCCCGGACCACGTGGCAAGCCCGTGGCGCATCATCGCAAAGCGGCTGTGGTTCGCGTTCCTGGTGATCGTCATCGCAGTTGTCGTTGTCTACCTGGACCGCGACGGATACCAGGACGGCAACGGCGAGCCCGGAATGTCGCTCATTGACTGCATCTATTACACGACTGTGTCCCTGTCGACCGTGGGATACGGCGACATCACGCCGGTGACCGAAGGTGCCCGGCTGGTCAACATCATCGTCCTCACCCCGCTGCGACTGATCTTCCTCATCATCCTCGTCGGGACGACCCTCGCGGTGCTTACCGAACAATCCAGGCAAGCCCTCAAGATCCAACGTTGGAGGACCACCTTGCGGAACCACACCGTCGTCGTCGGTTACGGAACCAAGGGACGCTCCGCCGTCGCCGCACTGCTCGCCGACGACATCTCGGCCTCCGAGATCGTCGTCGTCGACAACGACCCGCAGGCGCTCAAGGCCGCCGCGGCGCGCGGCCTCGTGACCGTTTCCGGCTCTGCCACCAAATCGGACGTGCTCAAACTCGCCGGCGTCACACGTGCACGTGCTGTCGTCGTCGCCCTCAGCTCGGACGACTCGTCGGTGCTGGTCACCCTGTCGGCCCGGGAGCTGGCGCCGAACGCGAAAATCGTCGCCACGGTACGAGAATCCGAGAACACACATCTGCTCAAACAATCGGGCGCGGACTCGGTGGTCGTGTCCGCGGAGACGGCCGGCCGTCTCCTCGGGCTGGCGACCGTCACCCCGACCGTGGTGGGGATGATGGAGGACCTCCTCACCCCGGACGAGGGGTTCTCGATCGCCGAGCGCAGAGTGGAGGAGAACGAAGTCGGCGGCTCGCCCCGCCACCTCAAGGAGATGGTCCTCGGCGTCGTGCGCAAGGGTACGCTGATCAAGGTCAACGAACCGGACGCAGATGCTCTCGAGTCGGGGGATCGGCTGCTGTACATCCGGATGGTCGGAAACGACTAGCCCCTTTTCGGCGCCCAGGATTCCTTCCGATATCGCACGTAAGGGACGTCATCAATGCCGCACGAATTCTCGCTCATCGAGCAGCCGCTGTTCTCCGCTGTGTCGGTGAACCGCGCCGCGCACCTGCGTGGAAACACCGAGGAGCTGGAGAAGGAGTGGCCGACCGCGCTCGTCATGCGCGTCGACGAGCGGGGCCGTTTCCGCACAGAGGTTGTCGAGAACACCGCCGATGGCGATCAAGCTGGAAAGCATCTGCGCCTGACCTTCGACCCGGCCTTCGATGTCTCCGAGCGGCCCCCGCACCTCGCGGTGTTCCTTGGAATCGCGCCGAACGGGCGTCACATCTGGGCGATGCAATCGGATTCGCTGGGCGGCACAGGAGCGTCGGACCTGCGCTCGAGCGGGGAATCCCTGCTTCCTCACGACGCCGCGCTCGCGGCCGAGGCGGTGGCGCTGCTCGCGTGGCACCGCCTCAACAACTTCGGTAAGCAACCGGAAGCGCACATCACGCGCACACAATCGGGCTGGGCGGGATTCGACCCGAGCAACAAGGTCGAAGAATTCCCGCGCACGGATCCCGCGGTGATCTGCCTCGTCCACGACGGGCACCGCAAGATTCTGCTGTCCCGAAACTCGCAGTGGACCAAAAACTTCTACTCGGTGCTCGCCGGATTCGTCGAGGCCGGCGAATCCCTGGAGAACTGCGTCAAGAGGGAGATCTTCGAGGAGGTCGGCCTGGAGGTGTCCGAGCCCCGCTACCTCGGAAGCCAGCCGTGGCCGTTCCCGCGCTCACTCATGGTGGGATTCCATGCGCTCGCGAATCCCGACCAAATCATCAACCACCACGACGGCGAGATCAGCGAATCGGTGTGGCTCGACGTGCGCGAAGTCGAACGGCTGCTTCGCGGCGATGACCCGAACATGGTGCTCCCCACCGGCGTCTCCATCGCTCGGGTCATGATCGACTCCTGGGTGGTCGCAGTCAACGAGGAACTCGAACGAGGAGTAGCGGACCGACCCAGCTAGGCGGCAGCTATTCGGCGGCAGCAGCGAGTTCGTCGAGCTTCGCGCGCACCTTCGATGCGCCGGGATTGGTTTCGGTTGAACCGTCGGAGAACAGCAATGTCGGAACGACCCGGTTGCCGTCGTTCACGGATTCGACAAATGCCGCAGCATCCGAATCCTCCTCGACGTCGATCTCCGTGTATGGGGTCTCCGACTCGTCGAGTAGCTTCTTCAGCCGCTGGCAGAACGGGCACCAACTCGTGGTGAACATCGTGAAATCGCGCGGGGCGCCGGGGATAGCGGTCGAATCAACAGTCATGTCCACAAATCTACCCACGCCCCCAAATCGCCGCTGCAACGCGGCGCAACACATCCGCTGCGGCGCGCCACCGCGTGCGAGCTAGCGCACCCAGTTTGTCGGGGGAGGCTGCCATCATAGGGTGGGCAGTCGAAAACAGAACAGCTAAAAGCACCTATTGTTGACGGCGCACGTGCCGTGGAAAGGCGGGGCCGGGCTCAGATGGCAGCGCAAGTAAAGCCAACCGGGGGTCTGTCGAACATTCTCGACGGGCTCGACCCGCAGCAGCGAGAGGCCGTCCTAGCGCCCCGCGGTCCCGTCTGCATTCTCGCCGGTGCCGGCACGGGCAAGACCCGCACCATCACGCGACGCATCGCGTACCTCGTCGAGCAGGGGCATGTCCGTGCAGATCAGGTCCTCGCCGTCACGTTCACCTCCCGCGCGGCAGGCGAGCTGCGCAGCCGATTGACCTCACTCGGCACCCTGCAGGCGGGAACGGGGACGGTCCAGGCGCGCACCTTCCACGCCGCGGCTCTGCGTAACCTCCGCTTCTTCTGGCCGCGGGCGTACGGCGACTCCCGATGGGAGCTGCTCGACAACAAGTTCCGCGCCGTCGCGCAGTCCGCGCGCCGTGCCGGCCTCGACGCCGGGACAGACATGCTTCGCGATCTCATTTCCGAGATCGACTGGGCCAAGTCTTCCCTCGTGGCCCCCGATGCCTATGTCGAGCGAGCGGCAACGCTGGAACGCGATACCCCCGTGCGGCGGGAACAGGTGGCCGAGATTTACCGGACGTACGAGGAGCTCAAGGTCGCAGGCGAGGTGCGACTTCTGGATTTCGACGATCTCCTCGGGTACATGGCCACCGCACTCGAAGAGGTGCCCGATATTGCCCGCGAATTCCGCGACCGGTATCGCTGCTTCGTGGTCGACGAGTTCCAGGACATCACCCCGAGCCAGGAACGGCTACTTCGCGCCTGGCTCGGCCCGCGCAACGATCTCACCGTGGTCGGCGACGTCAATCAGACCATCTACACATTCGCGGGCGCCGAACCGAATTATCTGTTGAAATTCGGTGCGCAACACGACAATGCGGTGCAGGTCAAGCTTGAATCTGACTATCGCTCGACGCCACAGATCGTCGACTTCGCCAACGGCATCATCAAAGGCGGATCGAAACGTTTCCAGGCAGCCGGTCTCACCCTCCGCGGTATGCGCGCGCCGGGCCCGCTCCCGCAGCTTGCCGAGTACCCGGACGAGGACCAGGAGGCTGCAGGCGTCGCCTCGGAAATCGCCGAACTCATCGCCTCCGGCGTCGCGGCGTCCGAGATCGCGGTGCTCTACCGCGTCAATTCCCAGTCCGAACGCATCGAGTCGGCGCTCGACTCCCAGGGCATCTCATATCTGGTCAAGGGAGGGGAGGGGTTCTTCGACAGGCCGGAGATCAAACAGGCGATGACGGTATTCGTCCGCCTTGCCGGCAACCCCGACGTGGCCGCTGCCGACACCATTCCCCAGGAGATCTCCGCACGGATGCGCGCCGCACTTCATCCCGTGGGTCTGACCGAGGCCGAGCCCTCCGGGGAGAAGGCGCGCGATAAGTGGCGTGCCCTCGACGCTCTCGCGGGCCTCGCCGAAGAACTCGCCACACAACCGGTCGACCCTGAAAGCGGCGCTGGCCGGACCCTCCCCGGTGTCGTCGCTGCACTGCGCGAGCGCGCGAGCGCCCGTCACGCGCCCCAGACCGACGGTGTCACTCTTGCGACTATCCACGCAGCCAAGGGGCTGGAATGGGATGCGGTGTTTCTCATCGGCGCACACGAGGGCAACATCCCGATCAGTCACGCGATCAAGAAGGGGCCCGAAGCCGTCGAGGAGGAGCGTCGCCTGCTCTACGTCGGCGTCACCCGCGCCCGCGAACATCTCTATGTTTCTTGGGCCAAGGCACGGAACCCCGGCGGTCGCGCGACGCGGCAGCCGAGTGGCCTGCTCGATGAGGTAATGCCGGACGAACTGCGTGCGGAGGCCCTCATCCCGCGCGGCAATTCGGGCAAGCGCACCGACGGGTGTAAAAACTGCGGATCCGATGTCCCGCCGGACCGCAAGGGCTTCAACTTCTGTTCGGACTGTGCCACCGATTCGGACTACGAAATGTTCGACCGCTTGCGTTCGTGGCGCCGCGACGTCGCTGGAGACAAACCCGTCTACACAGTTTTTTCCAACGACACGCTCGCAGCCATCGCCGTGGCTCGGCCTGCAAACACCCGCGAACTGGGCAGGATCAAGGGAATCGGATCGCACAAGCTGGACGCCTTCGGCCCGGCGATATTGGCTCTTCTCGCAGAATAGAACCCGTCCCGCGCCGGGACGTGGGTCAGGCCTCGTCGGCGATGTCGAAGATGTGCGGCATCCAGTGCTTGACCGTTGCGCGATACGACACCGTCGATTCCAGCTGGCACAGGATGCCGACAGAACCGCCGAGGACGCGGTGGATCATCGCGTACTTGCGGGGAAGCGAGAACGAACGCTCGACGCGGAACTGCTCGCCCGTGACATCTCCGTAGACCGCGGCGATATTCTGCATCCATTCGCGGGTAAACGAGAATTCGTCGCTGTGCAGCGGCTCGATGAACGGCCGGAGGAACGCCATCGCCGAGTCGGCCGAAAGGTCGGCGCGCTTGGCGAGGTAGCCCTCCGATCGCATGAGCTCGAGCAGATCCTCGCCGCGGTCGGCGAGCGCGAGTCCCATCATCTGTTCGAGGGCACCGGGAAAACCGTAGGGAAGATCGATGATCGCGCCGAAGTCGAGGGCGACCATCGTGTCGTCCTCTGTGATGAGGAAATTCCCCGGGTGAGGGTCTCCGTGAAGCGCGCCTGCAAGCGATGGGGACGCGAATTGGAACTCGGTGAGAAGCTCGGCCGCACGCGTGCGCTGCTCCGGCGTCCCCTCGGCGATGATCTTGGTCAACGGCTCGCCCTCGGCCCATTCGGAAACGACAACCTTCGGCGCGCTGGCCAACACCGCGGGGGCGCTGATCCGCGGATGATCGGCGAAGGCGCGATGAAAACGACGCTGGTTGTCGGCCTCGGAACGGTAGTCGAGCTCCGCAGCGGCGGATTCGCTCAACTCGTCGACGACGGCCTTGATATCCGTTCCCGGCGACAGAGGGCGCATAAGCGGGGCGACCCGACGAATCTGGCGCAGATCCGACAACAGGGCATCGTCCGCGCCCGGATACTGGATCTTGACCGCGACTTCGCGACCGTCGGACCACACCCCGCGGTGGACCTGGCCGATCGAGGCGGCCTTGACCGCATTGAGGTCCAGATCGGTGAAACGCTTCCGCCAGGCGGTTCCCAGCTGCTGATCAAGCACATGTGCAACGGTCTCCGGCGGCAGCGGGGGCGCTTCGGCCTGCAACTTCGACAAAGATTCGCGGAAGGGTTTGGCGTAGCGCTCGGGCATCGACGCCTCGAATACGCTGAGTGCCTGGCCGACCTTCATCGCCCCGCCCTTGAGCTCGCCGAGCACCGCGAAAGCCTGGTCGGCAGCTGAATCCAAAAGCTCTTGGCTCAGCTCGCCATCGCTCCGGCCGACGGCACGCCGCCCGATGGAGCGTGCCGCGTTCCCCGCGACGCCAAGAGGCAAACTTGCCAGCTTGGCGGCCCGAGACCTCGAACTGCGGCGTACTTCATTCACGCCACTACTATGCCAAAGTCGGCCTGCGCGGCGCCGCACTCACAGCGTGAGTGGGGCTGCCACTTACGGCGCCGCCACAGCCCTTGCTCAACCGAAATCTCGACCGAATGTCCTAGCGTGAGCATCGACTCCGTGCCGCTGCGGCGCAAGGTATTGAGCTCCGCCAACACGAGGGCGACCGCCGACACACGCGAGGGAATCGGTGCCCAGCCGCTGGTAAACAGCAGTTGCGCCGACATTGACGGCCACTGCGGGTTGCGGTCTGTTCGGTACAGGTCCGCACAACGTAGGCACGCGGAGCGTCCCGGCATCACCGTCGGACCGACGACGACCCTGCCATCGCGACAGGCGAGATAAATGTGAGGAGTGCCACTCCGGGCGAGCGCGTCGAGGACGAGGGGATCCGGGACGAGATCATCGGCCAGTACGACGATGTCCGCGGGGCCGAGACGCTGCCATGGTGGACGCTCGAGGTCGAGACGGAGCCCGAGCCTCTCGGACCATTGGCAGCGGAACCCGGCCTGGCCGAGCGGGGCCTCGACGCGCCGAGCCATGTCTCCGCGCCCGACCATGTGGACCACGGCGCCGCTCGGTTCCTGCCGCCGGCCAGTACCCCGCGTAGTCGCGGCATCCCACGGATCCGGCACAGCCCTGCCGCGCTCAAGGACGCCCTCGGCCACGAGCGATTCCACGAGCTCCGCGATGACGTTTTCGTGCGCCGAGTCCAGAGACGTGGAGGCCAGCGCGTGCGGCAGCGGGGTTTCGCCGTCGAGGCGATGGAGAACCGCGAGCAAGTCCCTTGCACGCACGCCGCGGGGGAGCGGAACGGTGACCGCGACATCGTCGCTCAGCCCGAACTGGAGCTCCTCCTCGCCTCGGCACAGGGCAATGGTGCGCGCGGGGAGAGCGGGATGGGCCTGTGGGATGAGCGTGACCGGCGTCATAGGTGAAACACTTCCACGGGCGAGTCTCCCCATGGGGGCGCTACTTTCGCGGCCGCGCGCCGCGCTACATTGGGCGAATGCACTCCGAACCCGGCGCGTTTCCCACCGACCCCGACGACCCTTCGGTCGACATCGTGAGGTCGGCGCGGCGTAAGCGCACGGTGTCCGCGCGGGTCGAGGGCGACCGTGTAGTCGTGCGGGTTCCGGCGGGACTCTCGCGCGCCGAGGAGCGGCGGCACGTGACCAAGATGCTCGCCAGCCTTGCCCGCAAACATGGCCGCTCGAACACGCGCGTATCGGACGCCTACCTCCGGCGCAGGGCGCGGGAGCTTGCGGAGAAATGGATGGACACTCCGCGCGGGAAGCCGGTGATCGACGACCTACGATCCATCACGTGGGTAGCGCCGATGCGCACGCGGTGGGCGTCGTGCACGCCCGCGACGGGGACGATTCGCGTGAGCAGCTCGCTACAGCGCGCGCCCGGGTACGTGCTGGATTACATACTCGTTCATGAGCTCGCGCACCTGCGTACGCACGGCCATACGGCCGAATTCTGGCGCCGCGTCGGCGCCTTCCCGCACGTTGAACGGGCCCACGGGTTCCTGCAGGCTTGGTCGCTTTTCGCGGATGACGCCGCCGGTTCCGCGCCCGACATGTCGGACGCGGAACCCGAGGACTGGAGCGAACCCGACGACCGGTAGTCGCCTGGAGGTCCGCCGGGCCGGCTAGCGCTGGTCTGGGGAATCGGGTCCGGCGCCGTCACCCGAATCGGTGTCCGTGCCCGTATCGCCGGGCTCCTCGCCGGCGTGTTCGCGCAGGTAGTTCTCGATCTCCTCGAACGGATCGACCGGTCCTGACACCGGTGCCGCCGAATCTGCCGAATCGGAGG
The DNA here is from genome assembly GCF_020742175.1 of Dietzia timorensis. Lineage (GTDB taxonomy): Bacteria > Actinomycetota > Actinomycetes > Mycobacteriales > Mycobacteriaceae > Dietzia > Dietzia timorensis_A. The sequence goes on along the minus strand of NZ_DYXM01000209.1, from coordinate 1,299 downwards.
CGCCGGCGACCTTCGAGGCCTCCTCGTCCGCGGCGAGGATCCGGTCGATGACAGCCGCGGGGTTGGAGATGTCCTCGGCACCGGGGAGCAGATCCGGGTGCGACCACAAGCGGTCGCGGTCCGCGGTGCCCACCGAATCGGTGATGCGCTGCCACATCGTCGCGGCCTCGCGCGCCATGCGGGGGCGTAGCTCGAGCCCGACCATGTCCGCGAACGTCTTCTCGGCCGCGCCGCCCGTCGCGCGGCGACGGATCCAGGTTTCGCGGAGCGCCGATGTGCTCGGGAGCCGATCGGTGATCGCGGCGGAGACGACAACGTCGACCCAGCCCTCGACGAGGGCGAGGAGCGTCTCGAGCCGCTTCGCAGCCTGCTCGTTGACGTTCGATATTTTCGGACCGATGTCGCCGCCGCCGAGCATCTCCTGCATCTTCTGCGGATCGGACAGGATCGACGGATCGAATCCGCCCGAATTCATCTTCCCCGCGAGGTCGTCCATCGACGAGGTGTCGATGCGAATGCCGCGCGAATATTCCTCGATCGTCGCGACCATGCGCGAACGCAGCCACGGCGCGGCCGCGTACAGCCGCACATGCGCGGCCTCGCGCGCGGCGCAGAAAACCATGACCTCCTGGGCCGGCAGCTCGAGTTCCTCGGCGAAGTCCGAGACCGCCTTCGGTAGTAGCGCGGCCGTGCCCTCGGGAGCGAAGGGGAGACCGATCTCGGAAGCGAACAGCACCTCCGGAGCGAGTGCGGCCAGGCCCTGGCCCAGCTGCATCCCGAAGCCGACCTGCCCGGCCTTTTCGAGCATCCCGAACAGCGGTCCGGCCATCTGCTTGGCCTCCTCGGGCATCGCCTCCTTCGACGCGTCGCCGACCTGCTCGGCCATGGGACCCGCGATCTCCTTCCACGAATCCATCGACTTCTGGACCCAGGTGCGTGGCGTCCACGCCTCCTGCAGATGCGTTGCGGTGGGGAATTCGGTGGTGTCATCGAGCCACAGTTCGGCGAGACGCAGCGACTCGGTGACGGCGGAGCTCTGCTTCTCCGTGGCGTGCGTGTCCTTCGCTAGCTGGCCGAGCGCGATGTTCTCGGCGAGCTGGTAATTGACCGGGTCGTCCGTGGACTGGTTCATCGCCGTGCCCATGGAGCCGAGCATCTGGCCGAACTGATTGAGGATCGCGCCAAGATCCCCGCCGAATCCACCGGGCGGCTGCTGTCCTCCGGCGCCGCCGCCGGAACCGCCGGGCCCGCCGGCGCCGGGGAATCCGAAGCCGAAGCCGAAACCGCCGGGCTGCTGGC
>NZ_DYXM01000208.1 GCF_020742175.1 Dietzia timorensis | reverse complement strand
GTGGCCTGCTCGTCGACGGTGCCGTCGAATTGCTCCGGATCGGTGCTGGCCTCCTGGCCGGCCATGGCGTTCGAGTCGGTGTCGATCGAGCCGCCGGCAGAAGCGTCGTCGGAGGCGGCAGTGGATATCGGCGCCAAGCCGAAGAACAGCGCGAAGATCGCGTCAAACGTCTGCTTCTGCGACAGCCGCGTGACGATCGCTGCTCCGAGGGCGGCGTGGAGGCGTTCGCGGTGAGTGAGAATCCCGGGCACGGCCGCGCAGCGCATCGCATCGAGGGTTTCCGCGGTGCTTACGCGGATGCCGTGGGTCCGCAGGTGCTCGATGAAGGTGAGGATCTCCCGTTCCATCGTGTCGTCCTCACACCGGGCGGCGGCGCGTCCCCGGCCGCCGCTGGTCGGATGCAGTTCCGCGCGCGCCGAAGAAGGCTGCGGCCCCGTGCCGGCCTTTCGTGTCGAAGGAGTCGCGGCGCGCCCTTCGTTCGGCGGCCTCTTCGTCGCTCTGCGGATCTCGTTGTGGCCGAGTCGACGCCGGCGCGGCAGCCGCGGAGGACCGATTCGCAGCCGGGGCGCGGACAGGCTCGGGGGCTGCTGTCGTCGTGGCGGTGGGGGAGTCCGGCTCCGACGATTGCGTCTCGCCGGAACGTCGCCGGATGTGCGCGACGGCGCGGTCGAGGTCTCGCTCGTACTTCATCACTGTGCTCGCGGTGCGTTCCAGCAGCGTGGGGTCCATCTCCGTGGCCCCGAGGACCGACAACGTGCGGGCCCAGTCGACGGTCTCGGCGATGCTCGGCGCCTTGCGCAGATCGAGAGCGCGGAGCTCCTGGACGAGTGTGACGAGCTCGCGTGCGAGGGCATCGTTGAGTCCCGTTCCCTTGCCCTGGACGATCTCCAGTTCTCTTTCGACGTCAGGATAGTCGAGAAAGAGATGAAGACAGCGCCGCTTGAGCGCGGCCGACAGGTCTCGGGTGTTGTTCGACGTCAACAACACCAATGGTGGGTGCGCCGCGCGGATCGTCCCGATTTCGGGAATGGAGATCTGGTTCTCCTCCAGGGTTTCGAGCAGTACTGCCTCGAGGCTCTCGTCGGAACGGTCGACCTCGTCGATGAGCAGAACGACCGGCTGCTCGCTGCGCATCGCCGTCAGCAGGGGGCGTTCGGACAGGAACCGATCGGAGAAGAACACCTCATCGCCGGCGGCGATGATGTCGACCGCCGTGGCCAGGTCGTCGGCATCGGCGACGACCTCGGAAATCTTCTCTCGCAGGATCTGGGTATAGAGCAGCTGCTTTCCGTAGTCCCACTCGTAAAGGGCCTTGGATTCGTCCTGGCTCTCGTAGCACTGCAGTCGGACCAATTCGCGCCCGAGCGCCTTGGACAGGTTGCGTGCGAGATCGGTTTTGCCGACGCCCGCGGGTCCCTCGAGAAGGATCGGGCGGCCGAGGCGAGTGGCTAGGAAGACCGTGGTCGCGATCGCCTCGTCGGGGAGATAGCCGACCTCGCGCAGGCGTGCGGAAACGTCGTCGACGTCGGCGAAAATTTCTGGGTCGCTCATGGTGAGGTCCTTTGCAGCGCGGGGCCGGGTGCGGCGCCGCCCATAGAAAATGAAGCCGGGCGGCGCCGCGGTGAGAGGGAAAGCGATCAGCTGATCAGGTCGTCGAGGTCGCCGTTGTAGCAGTGGTCGACCACGGGGCGAACCGAGTCGAACGTGCACTCGCGTGGGTTGGCGTCGGTGCAGGCGTCGCCGAGCACGTGGTTGGTGATGTCGTCGATCGTCTGATCGTCGCCGAGTACCTTCTTCTTACCCTCGTAGTACGCCGTCGGCCCCTGGCCGAGTCGATTCTTCTCGTGGGTATCGGCGGTGATGTCGGTCATCTTCTCCGGAATGGCGCAGTCGCGCAGCAGGCGGATGGCGGCCTCGACCGCCGCATCTGCGGCACGCGGCGTCGTCATACCCGAGGTGTCGACGCCGAGCGCCTCGGCGATCTTGGCGAAACGCTCGTACTCGGTGGAGAGGTTGAACGCCCACACGCGAGGAAGCGCGATGGCGTTGTTGAGACCGTGGTGGGTGTCGAAGAACGCGCTCGTCGCGTGCGAGATCGAGTGGATGATGCCGAGCCCGCCGGAGTTGAATGCCTGGGCGGCGATGTACTGGGCGTACATCATGCCTTCGCGGGAAGCGAGATCCTCGCCGTTCCACGTCGCCTTGCGCAGATTCTGGCCGACGAGCTCGATCGACCGCAGAGCATTGCCGAGGGAGGGCTCGAAGTTCAGACGCGAGACGTACGGTTCGGAACCGTGGGCGAGGACGTCGAAGCCACACTGCGCGGTGAAGCGGGTGGGGCAGTCGAAGTAGAGAGTCGGATCGTCGATCGCGAGCGTCGCCACGGCGGCGTCATCGAAGGCCACGTACTTGTGCGGCTTGGACGGGTCTGTGGTGGTGTCGGTGATGACGTAGGCCCACGAGGTCTCCGAGCCCGTGCCGGCGGTGGTCGAGATGGCGATGTGCGGCGGGTTCTTCTGGTTCTCGGACTTGTTGAATCCCTCGAACTCGTTGATGTTGCGACCGTCGTGGGCGACGGCGATGCGGGCGCCCTTGCACGCGTCGTGGGACGAGCCGCCGCCGACGGAAATGAACGAATCGCAGTCGTTCTCCATGAACAGCTTCGCGCCGTCCATCGCATTGTAGTCCTTGGGATTGGACTCGACCTTGTCATAGAGCACGACCTCGAGCCCGTGGTACTCGAGCGAGGCCTTGAGATTGGACACGATCTCGGTGCCGCGAAGGCCAGAGGTCATGAGAAGGACTTTCTTGAACCCGAGTTTGAGCGCCTCGGGTCCGACGATCTCCACCGATCCCGGACCCATGAGAGCGCGGGGGAACGGGTGGAACTCCTTGATCGGGAACGGCTTGAGTAACTGATCGACCTGCATGGTGACCTCCGTCGGTCTGAAGAGGCGGAACCAGCGATCCGGCGCCGCCGCGATTGTGATGCAGGTCTCAATGTGGCACTGGGTGACGGCGGTGAGAAGGGCATTTCCCCAAGACTGTTCCGAGGGGCAGGGCAGTGTCGACCAATGGCCAGTGGGCACCTGTCCACTCGGCGAGGTGGCCGTCGTGACCAAGCGGTGAGGTTTCGGCGAGGTGGTGGCTGTCGCGCCGTGTCGGCGGGGTTAGAGGACGCCGAGCTCCCGCGCCCGCTCGATCGTTTGCAGCGCGGCGCTCTCGGCGGGCTGGGTGTAGCTGCCGCCGAACAGGTACACGTGTGCCAGTAGTCCGAACAGCACGTGCGCCGGCAGGTCCTTTCGCCAGCCTTCCGGTAGCGGATGTGCCTCGCAGTACCCCTCGAATATGACGCCGAGGTGCGGGGCGCTGAAGAGTGAGAGCATTGCCAGGTCCTCCAGGCGGTGTCCGCCATGGGCGGAGGGGTCGATGAGAGTTCCCACCGTGCTCCCGCCGGTCGTCGCCCACAGGACGTTCCCGGACCACAGGTCGCCGTGGACCCGCGACGGCGATTCGCGTTCCTGCCCGGCGATCCCGTCGAACGCGCCGGCCGCAATGACGTCGATCGCGTCGGAAACGACGCCGACCTGCGCGTTGGTCATATTAGGCTCGGCCCGTTCGAGCATCGGCCCGAGCCTGTCGGTGGACCAGAATTCGCCGAACTCCTCGCGGGGAGTCGTGGGCACCTCGCTCGGCCGGTGGAGTGGGCCGAACCACGCCTTCGGCGACGGCGAGAACCCGAATGCGGGCGCGCCCGCATCGTGGAGTGCGGCAAGTCTGCGTCCGAATTCGCGGGCGTCGTCCGAGGACGGGCGGCCCGAGGGCAGATACTCGAGCGTGAGCCCACGGGCGTCGACGTCGTAAACCTCGACGACGGGAATCGCCTGCGGTTCGGCGAGCCAACGGAGTCCCGCCGCCTCGGCCTCGAAGAAGCCGTCTGGTGCCGTGCTGTCGGATTTGGAGAACTCGCGCATAGGCACCACGTTATCCGTGCCTGGCGCGGCGGGGCACGGCCCGGCGTGGTCGGACCGTCGGGCGGGTTCGACACGCTGTGTGACGAATTACTTGGTCACAATAAGATAACGGACGCATTTAACAGCTCCCGTTTATCTAGCTGCAAAGTTGAGTAAAACCTCAGGTCTGACACGTTGGGTGCAGGTGTAAAAACCCCAAGTCGCGAATTAGCAACATGGACGAACGTCCAATAAATAATGAGGGACCCCTCACGTTTCTGTGGCACGATGGCTCGCGGATCACAAGAACCACGTTCGCTGGCGCCACTGGCGCGGGGCGTGATTCCCGCAATTGGCGCAAGAACAAGGAGCCCGCTTTCGTGACTATCGATTACCGAGACCTCAAGGCCACTTCCCGGTTCGACGGGGACGAACCCGAAAACGTATCCGAGGCGACGACCGCGCTGGCGGACGAGCTCGAGAGCGGGACGCCCTACGCAGTGGCCTTCGGGGGACAAGGAATCGCGTGGCACGAAGCGCTGAGCGACCTCATCGACGGCTCGATCGTGGCTGATGAGCTCGCTGCGATCGTCGGTGATGCCGAGGTGCTGCTCGCGCCGGTGAGCGACGCGCTATCGATCGCGCGTCCCGCGGGATTCGACCCGATCGGTTGGGCGAACGCGAACCACGAGGACCCCGAGCATGATCGGACCCCCGACGGCGCGGCGCTGAGCGCGGCTGCCGTATCCATGCCGGCCGTGTTCCTCACCCAGCTCGGTGCGCTCCGGGTGCTCGCCGCCGAGGGACTCGATGTCCACGAGATCCCGCCGGTCGCTGCCGTCGGGCATTCGCAGGGTGTGCTCGCTGTCGAGTCGCTCGATACCTTCGGCAGTGCCGATGCCGAACTGCTCGCCGTCGCCCAGCTCATCGGAGCCGCCGCAACTCTCGTCGGTCGCCGGCTGGGGTTGAGCCGTTCAGGAGACCGCTCGCCCATGCGCTCCGTCACGGGCGCGGAAAAGGCCGAGCTCGAGCAAATGCTCACCGAGCTCTTTCCCGATCGCGACTCCGAGCTCCACCGGCCAGTACTCACCATCCGGAACTCGATCCGTCGCCACGTGATCGTCGGGCGTACCGATGATCTCGACCGCTTCGAGCGTCACTGTGCCGAGCGTGAGTCCGTCGAGCGGGCCCGTCGCGAGGCGAAGCTCACCGGCGGAGACCCGTTCGCGCCGGTCTTCGATCACCTTGATGTCGAGGTCGGATTCCACCACCCGGTTCTCGCAGGCGCAGTCGACCAGGTGTCCGAATGGGCCGAGCGCTGTGGCATGGACGTCGACCGCGCGACGACGCTCGCCCGCGCCATCCTCACCGACCCCGTGGACTGGGTCGAGGAGCTGGGCGACGCGGTCCATGCAGGTGCCCGCTGGGTTCTGGATCTGGGGCCGGGGCAGGCGCTCAACAAACTCAACTTCACGGTCCTCCGCGGTCAGGGCGTCGGCTCGGTGCCTGCGGCGACACCGGGCGGCCTGCGCAACCTCTTCACGCCGGGAGCCGCGCCGAAGGTCGAACTACCCTGGAGCGCTCACCAGCCGCGCCTGATCCGACTTCCGGACGGCACTACACATGTAGAAACGTCGTTTACGCGTCTCACCGGAACCTCGCCGATCATGCTCGCGGGCATGACGCCCACGACTGTCGATCCGGCGATCGTCGCTGCCGCGGCGAACGCGGGCCACTGGGCAGAACTCGCCGGCGGCGGGCAGGTCACCGAGACCATCTTTTCCGCGAACACCAAGCGGCTCGCCGAGCTTCTTGAACCGGGCCGCACTGCCCAGTTCAACTCCCTCTTCCTCGATCCGTACCTGTGGAACATGCAGGTCGGCGGCAAACGCCTCGTGCAGAAGGCGCGCGCCGCCGGGATTCCCTTCGACGGCGTCGTCGTCACCGCCGGAATCCCCGACCTCGACGATGCGGTCGAGCTCGTCGACGAACTCCGCGAGGCCGGCATCCGGCACGTGTCCTTCAAGCCGGGAACCGTCGCACAGATCCGCCAGGTCGTGCGCATCGCCACCGAAACGCCGCGCGTCCCGATCATCGTGCAGGTCGAGGGCGGCTGCGCGGGAGGGCACCACTCGTGGGAGGCCCTCGACGACCTTCTGCTCGCCACCTACGGCGAACTACGTGGCCGGCCGAACATCGTCCTTGCCGTCGGCGGCGGAATAGGCACGCCCGAGCGCGCGGCCGACTATCTCACCGGGCAGTGGTCGCTCGACCACGGTTTCCCCGCGATGCCCGTGGACGCCGTGCTTGTCGGCACCGCCGCGATGGCGACACTCGAGGCGACCACGAGCCCTCAGGTCAAGCAGATGCTCGTCGACACCGAGGGCGTCACCGGCTGGGTCGGCGCAGGCCACGCCTCGGGCGGGATGGCCTCGGGCCGCAGCCAGCTCGGCGCGGACATCCACGAGATCGACAATGCGGCCGCCCGCACCGGGCGTCTCCTCGACGAGGTTGCCGGCGATGCGGACGCGGTCGCCGAGCGCCGCGAGGAAATCATCGCCGCGATCAACGCCACCGCCAAGCCGTACTTCGGCAATCTGGACGAGATGACGTACGCCGACGTCCTCACACGCTTTGCCGCACTGTGCGTGGGCGAGTCGGGCGAGACCGGGCAATCGAGCGGCGTCAACGTCTTCGACTCCGGCAGCGACTTCGGCGAGGCCATCGCCAAGGCACAGAACACCGCCTGGCTCGACGTCAGCCTTCGCGACCGATTCCACAAGCTCGTCCAGCGCACCGAGGCGCGCCTCGACCCCCGCGACACCGGATCCATCCCGACGCAATTCCCGACACCGGCGAGCGTCGAGAACCCGGACACGGTCATCGAGGCGATCACCGCCCGCTACCCGGACGCGGCCTCCGGAACGCTGCACCCGGCGGACGTCGCCGAGTTCCTCGCGATCTTCCGCACCCCGGGCAAGCCAGTCCCGTTCGTGCCCACCATCGACGCCGACGTGCGGCGCTGGTGGCGATCGGACTCGCTGTGGCAGGCCCACGATCCGCGCTACGCCGCCGACGAGGTGTGCATCATCCCGGGCACGGTGTCCGTCGCGGGTATCGAGCGAGCCGACGAGCCCGTCGGCGAACTCCTCGACCGCTTCGAGGCCGCCGCCGCGCAGCGACTGTCCGGCACGCAGCCCGACATCGACCCGGTCACCGCCCGCCGCCGCAACACCGCCGATGGCCCGGACACCCTCGTCACCGCAACCCTCGCCAGCCCGGACGTGCTCTGGGCCGGGCGTCTCGTTTCGAACCCGGTACACCGCCTGGGCGAGCCTTCGCAGTGGCTTCTGGATGACGGCGGAGCCGCCCATCATCCCGAGACCGGATCCATCCTCAGCGAAGGACCGGGGGACCGCGAGGTCGTCCTGACCGTGCCCGTCGGCCGCTCGGAGCTCTCGATCACCATCGACCTTCCGGACGCCGTCGCCTCCGGCGCCGTACCGACCATTTCCGCCTCCGCCGCGGCACATTCCATGCGCACGCTGCTGCGCACGGCGGCTGGGGTCGACGAGCTCCCGCCCGTCGAGGGCGGCGAAGCCGAGCTCAACACGTGGTACTCGCCGAACCGCCGCGCGGACCACACCGGGGTCACAGGAGCGTGGATCGCTCCGCCGCTGTCGCCCTCTGCAGGTGTTCCCGACGTGCTCGTCGGCTCCTGCTGGCCGGCAATCTTCGCGGTGATCGGTGCGGCCTCAACCCGCGCCCAGTCGCCGACCCAGGCCGACCGCGCCATCGACATCGTCGAGGGGCTACTTGACCTCGTCCACCTCGATCACGGCATCGTCACACACGCCGCACTTCCGGAGAAGTCCGAAGAGCTTCGCATCAACGCCAAGGCCCGCGGGGTTCGCGACACCGAGCTCGGCCGCGTCATCGACGTCACCGTCGAGATCGCTTCCGCGCACACCGGGGAGCGCCTGGCCACGCTGCGCGAGCGGTTCGCGATCCGCGGCCGCACCGGACAGGCCGAGGCCGGCGAGCCGAACCGCTTCGGCGGAGCACTCGTCTCGGGCGACGGCACCACGGGCGCGAACATCGAGGAGACCTCGCGCCAGCGCCGCGCGAACGTCACCTTCACCGCGCCCCTGGACATGAACGCTTTCGCACTCGTCTCCGGCGACCACAATCCGATCCACGTCTCGACCACGGCCGCCAGGCTGGCCGGGCTGGGCGACGTCATCGTGCATGGCATGTGGCTGTCCGCCGCCGCACAGCAGGCCGTCCAGGCAAGCGATGGAACGACGCCTGCGCCGCGGATCGTCGGTTGGACCGCGCGCATGCTCGCTCCGGTGCGCCCGGGGGCCCGAATCAGCGTCCGCGCCGAGCAGACCGGACGCGTCGCCGGCGGTCCGCACCTCGGCGGCCAGGTTCTCGAGGTCACGTGCAACGTCGATGGCTCGCCGGCGATGATGGCGACCGCGATCACCGCACCGCCGCGCACCGCATACGTGTTCCCAGGCCAGGGAATCCAGTCTGCGGGCATGGGGATGGAAGGCCGCAACCGCAGCCGCGCCGCCCGCGAAATCTGGGACCGCGCCGACGAGCACACGCGCGCAAAGCTAGGTTTTTCGATTCTCGCGGTAGTGCGCGACAACCCCACCGAGGTGACCGTTCGTGGCACCACCTACCGCCACCCGGACGGGGTTCTCTACCTGACGCAGTTCACGCAGGTCGCGATGGCGTGCCTCGCCGTAGCGCAGGTCGCCGAGCTCCGCGAGGACGGTCTGTTCATCGACGGGTCCTACTTCGCCGGCCACTCCGTCGGCGAGTACACCGCGCTCGCCGCGATCTCCGGGACCCTCAGCCTCGAATCGCTTCTCGAGATCGTGTTCAAGCGCGGCCTTGCGATGCACACGCTCGTCCCGCGCGACGAACAGGGCAACTCGAACTACCGCCTCGCGGCGATCCGTCCTTCGCAGATGGGCGTCGCCGACTCTGACGTCGCCGACTGGGTGGCCCGGGTGTCCGAGGAATCGGGAGAGTTCCTGCAGATCGTCAACTACAACCTCGCCGGATCCCAGTACGCGATCGCCGGAACCGTGGCGGGCTGTGATGCTCTGGAGTCCGCCGTCACTACTGCCGTAGAGCGGCACGGCGGGAAGGCCGCCTTCGTGTTGGTGCCGGGTATCGACGTGCCGTTCCACTCGCAGGTGCTGCGGGACGGCGTGCCCGAATTCCGCGCCACTCTCGACTCGCTGATCCCGCACGAGATCGATATCGACGTGCTCATCGGGCGCTACATCCCGAACCTCGTTCCCCGCCTGTTCTCGCTGGACCGCGAGTTTGTTGCCGAGATCTCGGACTACGTCGACTCCGCGACTCTCGACAACGTCCTCGACAGCTGGGACGACTGGGCTGCGCAGCCGAATGCACTCGGCCGGCTCCTGCTCATCGAGTTGCTGGCCTGGCAGTTCGCGAGCCCTGTCAGGTGGATCGAGACGCAGGACCTGATGTTCGACCCGTCCGCCGACGGCGGGCTCGGTATCGAGCAGTGTCTCGAGGTGGGCGTCGCGTCCGCGCCGACGCTGGCGAATCTCGCAGCGAAGACGCTCGCGCTCCCGCGGCACGAAGGTTCGGCTCTCACGCAGGTACTCAATATCGAGCGCGATGCCGCGACGCTGTGGGGCACACTCCCGCCGAGTATCGACGAAGAGGACGAAACGGATGTAGAGGACGAGGACGCGGCAGAGACCACGACGGACGCCGCGCCGAGCGAGACCGCCTCCGCGGCGGCTGCCCCTGCGGCGCCGCAGGCGGCTGCCGACGCGCCGCGACCGGACGACATCGCTTTCGACGCGGGCGCCGCAACGAAACTCATCGTCGCGCTGCGCACCAAGATCCGCCCGGACCAGATCACCGGTTCCGACTCGATCGAGACACTGTGTGATGGTGTCTCCTCGAGGCGTAACCAGCTGCTTGTCGACCTTGGTTCCGAGCTCGGCCTCGGCGCGATCGACGGCGCAGCAGAAGCAGAGTTCACCGATCTGACCGGCACTGTCGGGCGCATGGCCCGCGCGTACCGCGCCTTCGGCCCCGTCCTCACCGACGCGATCGGCGACTCGCTGCGCCCGGTGCTCGGCCGCTCCGGCAAGCGCCAGAGCTACATCGCCGACCGCGTAAAGAACAC
>NZ_DYXM01000207.1 GCF_020742175.1 Dietzia timorensis | reverse complement strand
GTAGTCGAACCTCGGCCCACGCTCGCCGTACCAGTACAGCACCAGCGGATCGGGGCGCGCGCCGATGTAGTCGACGGCTTCTGCGATGTCGTCGTAGGCGAAGACGCTGAGCACCGGGCCGAAGACCTCATCCCCGGCGATCTCCATCTCGTCGGTGACCCCGGTGATAAGGGTCGGGGCGACCTTGCGCTCGGCCGCGTTCGGCAGCTCCTCCCCCTCCGGCACGACCTGTCGCACCGTCGCTCCCTTCGCGCGGGCGTCGTCGATGAGCCCGACGATGCGCGAGTAGTTCGACTCGTTGATCGTCGCCGTGTATTCCGGATTGCCGGAGATCGCGCCGAACTTCGACTCCCACGTCGACAACACTTTCTCGCAGAATTCGTCGACACCCGAGCGCGGCACAAACACGTAGTCCGGGCACACGCACACCTGCCCTCCGTTGACCATGCGCGACCCGGCGACGTTCGCGGCGACCTCGGCGATATCGGCTTCGGGGTCGACGACGACAGGGTTTTTGCCGCCGAGCTCGAGGGTCACGGGCGTGAGGTTCGCGGCGGCATCGGCGGCCACGGACCGTCCCACCCTGGGCGAGCCGGTGAAGAACAGATGGTCGAAGTCGAGCTTGGAGAAATCGGCCCCTCGGCCGTGTTCCGGGCCGGCGAAGGCGAGCTCTTCGACCGGAAAATATTTCGGCCCAAGCGTGCACAGCAGCTCGGTGGTGCGCGGGGTCGACGACGAGGGCCGGATCATCACGCGGTTACCGGCGCCGAGCGCGGACCCCGCGGGCACGATCGTGAGGTAGAGCGGGAAGTTCCACGGTCCCATGATGCCGACGACGCCCTTCGGGTCGTGGCGCACCTCCTGGTGGAATCCGACCTTGGACAGCGCCTTGGAGGCCACGTCCGATTTCATCCACTTGGCGACATGGCCGCGCTGGTGATCGAGATCGGGCATCGAGGCCGCGATGTCGGTGAGCGTGGACAGCGCCTCGGGCCGCGAGCCGTAGTCCTCCTGCAGCGCGGCGGCGAAGTCGGCAGCGTTGTCGAGAACGAGCTGCTTGAGCCGCGAAATCCGGTCTCGCCGGACCTTTGCGCTCGGCTGCGGGTCCTCGCGCTGCGCCTGTCGCTGGATGGCGAGGATCTGCCCCAGGCTCAGTTCGCGCGCCGTCGCACCGCCCGGAATCGCACCGTTCCCTTTGTGGTCATTTGTGACGCCGGACGTCGCATCTGTCGTGGTCATCGGCTACTTTCCTCGCGCGTATTCAACTAATAGAACACGTTCCACTCTACCGATCCGCCGCTAACCCGCGGTCCGTGTTCCGGAAATCCCACCGAAGGCGCCGACGATCCCGGCCCGGTTGGACGCGGACAATTGCGCACCGCAAGACTGGAGAGCATGAAGCTCTCCCCGTCGCTCGCGCTGTCCACCGCATTCTTCTACGCGCTCGGCTATCCCATCGGGGCCCTCGCTGTCCGCGCGGCGACGCCGGGGATCGTGCTTCTCTCGCGATTCGTCGCCTCCGCCGTCATACTTGGATTCATTGCGGCGGCACTCCGGCTGGAATGGCCGCGCGGCAAGTTCGCCGGCCACGCAGCGGTTGTCGGCGTGCTCACCCAGGGCGTGCAGTTCGTGGGTTGCTACCAGGCGATGAGGCTCGGGGTATCGCCGGTGCTCGTGGCGCTCATCATCGCGATGAATCCGGTGCTCACCGCAGCGCTCGCGACGCGGGCGCTCGGCGAGCGTCTCGACAGCCGCCGGGTGGCGTCGGTGGTACTCGCGGTGCTCGCGATCGGGGCGGCGTTTGCAGGGCGCCTGCTCGACGTCGGACGGATCGACGCAGCCGTGTTGTGGGTCGTGCTCGCCGTTTTCGGCCTCGCGGGCGGCGGGATCCACCAACAGCGGTACCTCACCACCGGGCACCCGGTCGCCTCGAACGCGATCGGGATCGCCGCGGCCATCGTGCCGGCGGGAATTTTCGCTCTACTCACGGAACAAGAGGTGACGAACGCGCCGCAGGCGGCGTGGACTGTGGCGGTCCTCGTACTCGCCAACTCGGTCGTGGCCGCAACCTTGTACATCGCAGCTATCAAACAGGCGGGCGCGGCGGCGGTGTCCTTGCTGTTCGGCATCATCCCGTCGATGGCCGCGCTGCTCTCGTGGGCGATCATGGGCGAGCGCCCCGACCTCGGAGTCGTTGCCGGACTCGTGCTCGGCGCTGCCGCGTGTTTCCTCGGGATCAGGCGGCGGGGCGCCGGGAGCACGCCCGTCGAGAGCGCGGGCGGCGAGGTGGCCGCCCGCGCGTAGGCCTCACGTCTAGATCAGCCGCGCGAGCGCACGAATCTCGTCGACGCTGCCGGCGGTGACGCACATCGTCGTGATGCCGGCCTCCTCCCATTTGCGCACCTCGGAGCGCACATGATCCTCGTTGCCGATGATCGCCATCGCTTCGATCATCTCGTTCGGCACCGCCGCGGCAGCCTCTTCCTTGCGCCCGGAGCGGAACAGTTCGGTGATTTTCTCGACCTCGGCGTCGAAGCCGAGTCGCCGGATGGCGTCGGCGTGGAAGTTGGTGTCCTCCGAGCCCATGCCGCCGGCATATAGCGCGACGAACGGCCGGTACATGTCGAACACCGGCTCCGGATCATCGGTGATGTGCACCATCGCCTGGAACGCGACCTCGAAATCCTCGCGGCTACGGCGCGCGCCGGGCCGCGCGAATCCCTCGTCGAGCCACGCATTGAACTGCTCGGCCTGGCGCGGGGACGCGAGGAAACCGAGCCAGCCATCGGCGATCTCGGCGGCGAGGGCGATGTTCTTGGGCCCCTCGGCGGCGAGGTAGATCGGCAAGTCGGCGCGCAGGGGGTGCACGATCGGCTTGAGCGGCTTGCCCAGGCCCGTCGCGTCCTCCCCCGAGTACGGCAGCTTGTACGCCGGCCCGTCAGACGTGACCGGCGCCTCGCGCGCGAGCACCTGCCGGACGATGTCGACGTACTCGCGGGTGCGGGCGAGCGGGCGACGGAACGGCTCGCCGTACCACCC
>NZ_DYXM01000206.1 GCF_020742175.1 Dietzia timorensis | reverse complement strand
TGCGGCGCCGATGATGTCGAGATCGGGCTTGCCGGAGCCGGGTTCGCGGCCGGGGATGATGCGCCACACCGCGCCGATGAGGGCGAGGCCGATGGGCACGTTGACGAGGAAGATCCAGCGCCAGCCTCCGTCGCCACCCGCGAGGCCGATGATGAGGCCGCCGAGGACCGGGCCGATCGAGCCGGAGATGCCGACGGCCATGCCCATGTAACCGAACGCCCGGCCGCGCTCCGGGCCGGAGAAGACGTTCTGGATGATGCCCGAGTTCTGCGGGACGAGCAGGCCCGCGGAGATTCCTTGTGCGAAGCGAGCGGCGATGAGCCAGCCGATCGACGGGGCGAGGCCGCAGCCGGCGGAGGTTGCGACGAAGCAGACGAGGCCGATGAGCATCATGCGGCGGCGGCCCAGCGCGTCGCCGAGTCGGCCGCCGGTGACGAGGATCAGCCCGAAGGCGAGAGCGTGGCCGGAGACGACCCATTGCAGCGAGGCGGTCGACCCACCGAAGTCCGCATCGATCGCGGGGAGTGCGATATTGACGATCGTGACGTCGAGGAGCCCCATGAACGTGACGCACAGCGTTATCGCGAGGATTCGCCAGCGGTGCGGGTGGGGAGAGACGTCGCGCATGGCAATAGGTTAGGCGGAAGCGGAACATCGGGCGATGCCGCGGCATCGGAAGAGAAATGACCAAGTTTGGGAGAAGAGGTGGGACGGCGTTGAGGATCGATGTGCCGTGGATCAAAGAGTTGAAAGCACCATTTCATTTCGGCCCGTTCTATATCTTCGGCGGATTGTTTTTCGCCCTCACGAGCTGTGCCTTCGTGCTGATGTCCCTGGACGGCGGAATGAGCTTGACTTACTTGGGTCTTCTCATCTGGGGGCTTACCTTTACCGTCCTTCTCTGGTATCCCGACATCGTTTGGCGCATTTCTGCACGTAGAGGCGTGAATAAGGCATGTTTCAAAGATGGCGCGGTGCGAGTGGCTAAATCGGGTTTTCGCGATCCGTCTGCGCTCGCGCCGGCGTACTTTCTGCTCATGTACGTCGGCCATTTGCTCATCATGGTCGACCTGTACGTGCTCAAAGACTCGGAAGAGCCGAGGTTGACGCTCATTGCGCACCCCATCGTCAACGTACTTTTTCTGGTGTTTTGCGTTATCGCTATCGTCCGCATGTTCACGGTGAAGCCTGTACTCGAAATGGAACTGGTCCTATCCCCGGAGCGCATTCGTGTGTCGGTGGGGCGCTTGAATCTGATGGACATTCCCTGGGAGGACATCGTCGGGTTCTCGATCGGGAATAGCGGGTCAAGAGGGGAGAAATTGATGTCGTTTCTCTCCTTCGAGACGTATTCGGAGTACAAGGTCAAGCGAGGGATTCTGTTCGACCCGATCGGTGGCGAGACTCGCTTCGACCTCAAGTCGTACGACACCGAACCCAACGCGATCGTTCGAGTAGTCAAGGAGTTCTTCGAAAATCCGGAAAAGCGAGCCGTACTGGGAACGCCCGAGGGTGTCGACTTCGTGACCTACGGTCCGTCGTGGAACGAGGTCCGCAAGCTGAAGGTCGGCGCGGAGTGGGGCGGATAACCGGGGCGCCGGACCCGTCCGCGCAAAATACCGCCTAGTCTGGTGGCAGAGCGCGGCTCGCCGCGCAACGAACCCGGACATGTTGGAGGTTAGTACCCAATGCCCATCGCAACTCCCGAGCAGTACCGCGAGATGCTGGACCGCGCGAAGAACGAAGGCTTCGCCTTCCCCGCGATCAACTGCACGTCGTCGGAGACGATCAACGCCGCGCTGCGTGGTTTCGCCGAGGCCGGCTCGGACGGCATCATCCAGTTCTCCACCGGCGGTTCCGAGTTCGGCTCGGGCCAGTCCGTGAAGGACATGGTCACCGGTGCCGTCGCGCTCGCAGAGTTCGCGCACGTGGTCGCCGAGAAGTACGACATCACGGTCGCGCTGCACACCGACCACTGCCCGAAGGACAAGCTCGACGGCTTCGTCCGCCCGCTGCTCGAGATCTCCGCGGAGCGCGTCCGCAACGGCCAGAACCCGCTGTTCCAGTCGCACATGTGGGACGGTTCCGCGGTGCCGATCGACGAGAACCTCGAAATCGCCAAGGAGCTGCTCGCGAAGTCCGCCGAGGCCAACATCATTCTCGAGGTCGAGATCGGTGTCGTCGGCGGCGAGGAGGACGGCGTCGAGAACGAGATCAACGAGAAGCTGTTCACCTCCGAAGAGGACTTCGAGAAGACTCTCGACGCGCTCGGCGCCTCGAACGACGGCGACCGCTACATGCTCGCCGCGACCTTCGGCAACGTCCACGGCGTGTACAAGCCGGGCAACGTCAAGCTCCGCCCGGAGGTGCTCAAGCAGGGCCAGGAGGTCGCGCGCAAGAAGCTCGGCGCGGCCGCCTCGGATTACCCGTTCGACTTCGTTTTCCACGGCGGATCGGGTTCGCTCAAGAGCGAGATCGACGAGGCGCTCAGCTACGGCGTCATCAAGATGAACGTCGACACCGACACCCAGTACGCCTTCACCCGCCCCGTCGCCGGCCACATGCTCGGCAACTACGACGGCGTCCTCAAGATCGACGGCGAGGTCGGCAACAAGAAGGTCTACGACCCGCGCTCGTACCTCAAGAAGGCCGAGACCTCCATGGCCGAGCGCGTCGTCGAGGCGTGCAACGACCTGAAGAGCTCGGGCCGCTCGATCTCCGCGAAGTAGAAGAG
>NZ_DYXM01000205.1 GCF_020742175.1 Dietzia timorensis | reverse complement strand
GCCCAGGTGAGGATGCTGCGGCCGGAATCGGTGGGCGTGACCCCGGACGGGCTGCGCACGAACACGACGACACCGAGCAACTTCTCGGCCGTGCGCACCCTCGCCGACACCGCCTGCTGGCTGAGGCCGAGGACATTCGCGGCCGCGCCCATGGACCCGCAGCGCGCCGTCGTCACCAGGGAATTGAGGACGTCGAGGTCCGGTACGCGCGCTGAAAGAGGCATGGGGCGAGTGTAACCCGCGGCCACAACGGCTATTTGTGGCTTCCCCACTGCGCGGGGGCTACCGGCGTCTGCGGCGGGCGAGTTGGCTGGACGTATGATTTCGACCATGTCCGACGTGCCCGCCGCCTCCGCAGCCTCGGGAAGGGGCACACGGCCCTCCTGGAGGGCGGGCGACACCTCGCCACTGCGCGTGCCCCTGCCGCCGGCCGGGCCAGCGTGGTTCCCGACCGTCATGGGAAGCGGCATTCTCAGCACGCTCGTCGCGCTGCTGTGGTCGGAGTACGCCGCGGGGCTCGGCGTGGCCACGGCTCTGCTCGTGGTCACCTGGGTGCTGCTGATCGGCCTGACCGCCGGGTTCGTCCGGGCCTGCCGGAAGGACCGCGACTTTGTGGGCGCCGCCCTCCGCGAGGCCTCGCAGCGACCGGCGTGGGGCACGGTCTCGATGGGCGTGATGTCCGCCGGTTCCGCGGCGAGCACGGTGCTTCCGGCCTGGTCGGAGGGGCTATCGGGCGTGGCGCTCGGCGTCGACGCGGTGCTCTGGACCTTGGGCACGGTCCTCGGTCTCGTGGTCGCGGTCGACTTCGCCGCCGGCCTCGTGGCGCGCCTGCGAAAAGTGCGTTCGCGCCGCCCCGGTCCGATGGGGCTCGAACCTGGCGGGTCCGGAGGGCTCGGCACGCCGACCCCGGTGTGGGGGCTCACCGTCGTCGCGCCCATGGTCGCCGCGACCGCCGGGTGCACCTTTATCCCGCACGTGAGCTCGACCGCAGCGAAGGTCGCGTTGCTCGCCGTGATCGTCGTGTGCTTCGTCGTCGCGCTCGCACTCGGCGCGCTTGTCTTCGCCGCCGCGTATCACCACCACTGGCGGCGCGAACCCCTGCCGCTCGCGTTAAGGACCTCGCTGTGGATCCCGCTCGGCGTTGTCGGGCAGTCGACGGCGGCGATCCAGCTCATCGCCGCGCGCGGGAGCGAGTTGCTCCCTGAATCCGCCAGGCCGGGGATTCTTCACGCCGCGCATCTCTACGGGATCGTCGTCCTCGGGGCGATCGGCACCGTGCTGGCCGCGTACGCCTCGGTTATGACCATCGCAGGCTTCGCCCAGCGCATGCCGTTCGGCACCGGCTGGTGGTCGCTCACCTTCCCCGTGGGTACGTGCGCGCTCGGCGCTTTCTACCTGGGCCAAGTGCACGTAGAGGCCGGATGGCACGTTGCCTCCGGCGTCATCACCGGGGTGTTGGCGTGCACGTGGACACTGTGCGCCGTGGCAACCCTGACGGCGGTCGCGCTGACACGCAAGGCCTGAGCGAACGCGGGCCCGGTTCGTCAATTGCTTAGGTCAAATAGCTAGCGCGCGTACGAATTTCATGGGGGATGGGGTAGGGGTGAAGGCGCGTGAAATCTTTGCAGAAAGTAAGAAACCCGGGTACATCTATGGGTGGACCAGCAACGCCGCATTCTCCGGCCGTTGTCGAGTGGCTGGGGTGTGCGCAGCTACTTGAGAAGGAGGTTTGGCGTGTCGACGGTTGTCGTAGACGACTATCCGACCCGTGTCCAGAACGAACCGAGGATTTTCCGGCGTCCCGACCCCGTGGTGTGGGGTGACGCCGAACGGCGCAACGCCGACGTCGCAACCTACGCGCGCGACGGCTATGTCCAGCGCGAACGCGCGATTTCGAGTGCCCGTGTGCGCGAATGCCTCGACGAGATCGAGCGCATCGGCGCCGACCCGGGTATGGCCGAAGACCCGCGCGTGATCCGCGAGGGGGGAACGCAGGCGGTGCGTTCGATTTTCGACGTCCACCTGCTGTCCGATGCGGTCTGGGCCGCAGTCGAAGAGAGCGGCGCGATCGAACTGGCGAAGGAGATCCTGGGCTCCGACGTCACGGTGCACCAGAGCCGGCTGAACTACAAGCCCGGATTCGCCGGGGGAGCGTTCTACTGGCATTCCGATTTCGAGACGTGGCACGTCGAGGACGGGATGCCGCGCCCGCGCGCGTGCAGCGCCTCGATTGCGCTGACGCCGAACCGCGAATACAACGGCCCGCTGATGATCATGCCCGGCACGCAGCGCTACTTCGTGCAGACGGCCGGCGAGACGCCGGACGATTTCTACAACGAATCGCTCGTGACGACCGGCCCGACGGTGGGTTCGCCGTCCGAGGAAGCGATCGCCGAACTCGGCGAGAAGCACGGCATCGACCTGATCACCGGCCCCGAGGGGTCGATGACGATGTTCGACTGCAACGCGCTGCACGCCTCGGGAGGCAACATCACTCCCATGCCACGCTCGAACATCTTCGTCGTGTTCAACAGCGTGGACAATAAGTTGACCGAGCCGTTCGCGGGAACGGCGCCTCGGCCCGAATACCTGGCGCGCCGGTAATCGACGGGTGCAGGGCTAACGAGAATTGGGCCCCTTCGGGGCCTCGACATAAAAAGTGCGGACGGTTCGATGTCCACAAATTGGGCGACGGCCAGGCTCCAGAGAGGGGCCTGGCCGTCGGCCATTTCGCGGTTCGTCGATTTTGGCCGGTATTACGCGAGGCGGCTACGCAGGGCTTGCTATCCGATCGGGATGCATCGCTCGCCCTGCCTCCGGTCCGTTAGGGACTTCGTGGGTTGAGTCTCCCTGTGGTGCGAGTTCGTTCAGTTCTTCCGCACGCTTAGGCGCTCGCTTGGGGGCTGTGCGCACATGGGTGATGTAGATGGTGAGGCCGACGAACGTGAATCCGCCGACGAGGTTGCCGGTAATGGTCGGAATTTCGTTCCACACGAGGTAGTCGACGATGGAGAAGTCGCCGCCGAGCATCAGGCCTGATGGGAAGAGGAACAGGTTGACGATGCTGTGCTCGAACCCCATGTAGAAGAACAGCATGACCGGCATCCACATCGCGAGGACCTTGCCCTGAAGCGAGCGCGACATGAACGCCGCCACGACACCCGTAGAGACCATCCAGTTACACAGCACGGCGCGAACGAAGATCGTAATCATTCCGCCGGCGCCGTGCTCCGAATAGCCGACGGTCCGGCTGTGTCCGATCTCGCCGATGCGGGCACCGACTTCGTTCGGCGGAACACTGAATCCGTAGGTGAATACGATCGCCATGAGCGCGGCGACAGTGATCGCGCCGCCGAGATTGCCGAGGAATACGAGGCCCCAATTGCGGAGCATCGCGCGCACCGTGACTCCTCGCCGTTTATCGATGAGAGCAAGCGGCACGAGCGTGAATACGCCGGTGAGCAGGTCGAACCCGAGAAGGTAGAGCAGGCAGAAACCGACGGGGAACAGGGCGGCACCGAGCAACGCGTTGCCGGTCTGGACCGTGATCGTGACCGCGAACGCCGCGGAAAGCGCGAGAATGGCGCCGGCCATGAACGACCGGATGAGCGTGTCCCGGGTCGATGTGAAGACTTTCGATTCCCCGGCGTCAACGATGGCGCGAGCAAACTCGGGTGGGCTGATATATGACATGGGCATCCTCGTGGAGTTTGGGGCGGGGCGGTGCAACTTTTCGATACTCCGCCGTGGACGTGTTCCATAGATATAGCCGCAATTAAAGGCGAGATTCTATTGACTATTCGACGCTGATGGACTTCGAAAGACGAACCCAAATGCGTACGAAACATGTGCGAAATAATCACGAAACGCGGGTTTAAAATTGATACGAACTTCGGAACTATCGATAGTTGGATTATGCGCGGTACAGCGCAGGTCAGAAGGTGGCGATCTGGGCACGAGTGACGTCGCACACTGCGTCGTTTCTGCCTGGCTAACTGCGTGAAAGCGACGATTGTAAAAGCGGTGTGAAGAGTTCGAATATGCCTGGAATATTCGGAGACTGGCGGCATAGAATTCAGTCATAGAAGGACCGAATTCGTTATGAAAGGGCCGCCGCCATGTCGAGTAGTTACGCCGCAAGAAACCTCCCGAAGCACGTCGTTGTCATCGGATTCGGGATGGTCGCGCACCGCACGGTCATGGAGATTCTCGCCCGCGAACCGAAGACTGCGATCACCGTCATCGCCGAAGAGGCCGGCCACGCCTACGACCGCGTCGCCCTATCGAGCTACGTCGGCAGCTGGGACCGCGGCATGCTCGAGCTCGACACGTTGCCGGCCGCAGTCGAGGTTTACAACGCGCGTGCCACCGGTATCGACCGCGACGCCAAGCTCGTCACTTGTAGTAATGGACGCGATGTCGCCTACGACCACCTAGTCCTCGCCACGGGATCCGCGCCATTCGTTCCGCCGGTTCCCGGCCACGATCTCGACGGGGTCTTCGTCTACCGCACGCTCGACGACCTCGACGCGCTCCGCGGCCGCATCGACGCGGCGAAGACCGCTGGCCGGGGGCCTGTCGGCGCGGTGATCGGCGGCGGCCTCCTCGGGCTCGAGGCCGCGAACGCCCTTCGGCTTCTCGGCGCCGACACCCACGTGGTCGAGATGGCCCCGCGGCTCATGCCGATCCAGGTGGATGCGGCCGGCGGCGCGGTGCTCGCTCAGAAGGTCGAGGCGCTCGGAGTGGCCGTGCATACGGGACGTGCGACGTCATCCATTGCCCAGGGCACGGCCGAGCCGAACACGCTGACCATGACTCTCGGCTCCGACGAGGGCAGCGAAGAACTGGTCGTCGACCTCGTGGTTTTCTCCGCCGGAATTCGTCCGCGCGACGAACTCGCGGAGGCCGCCGGGCTCGAGCGCGGACCGCGGGGCGGGTTCCTGGTGGACCGCCACTGTCTGACGTCGGACGCCGCGATTTCCGCCGTCGGCGAGGCCGCCGCCGTCGATGGGACGTGCTACGGGCTGGTCGCGCCCGGTTACCAGACGGCGCAGATCGTCGCCGACCGCCTCACAGGGCGCGAAGCACGCAGCTTCGTCGATCCGGACATGTCGACCAAGCTCAAGCTGCTCGGCATCGATGTCGCGAGTTTCGGCGACGCGCACGGTGTGGCCGAAGGCGCGCGCGAGCTGCACGTCAACGATCCGGTGGCCGGCGAGTACAAGAAGCTGGTGCTCGCCTCCGACGGAAAGACGCTGCTCGGCGGGATTCTCGTTGGCGATGCCGCACAGTATTCGGTGTTGCGTTCGCTCGTGGGAGAGCCTTTGCCCGGGTCGCCGATGGCTCTCATCGCGCCGGCGGCAGGGGACGCTCCGGCGATCGGTGTCGGCTCTCTGCCTGACGACGCACAGATCTGCTCGTGCAATGCGGTGTCCAAGGGCGACATCTGCTCGGCGATTGCGGATGGTTCGCATTCGGTGGGGGACATCAAGACGTGCACGCGCGCAGGGGCCTCGTGCGGGTCCTGCGTCGGATTGATCAAGCAACTTCTCGACGCGGAGGGGATCGAGCAATCGACCGCGGTGTGCGAACACTTCGCGCAGTCGCGCGCCGAGCTGTTCCAGATCGCCTCCTCGACCGGCATCTCGGACTTCTCTACATTTATCGAGCATTTCGGCCAGGGGCGGGGCTGCGAGGTGTGCAAGCCGACGCTCGCGTCGATCTTCGCGACGCTCAACAGCGCCGACCATGTGCTCGACGACGGCCGCGCTGCACTACAGGACTCCAACGACCGTTTCCTCGCCAACATCCAACGCAACGGCTCCTACTCTGTGGTCCCGCGGATGCCGGCGGGCCAGGTCAGCGCCGAACAGCTCATCGTCTGCGGGGAGATCGCCAAGGACTTCGACTTGTACGTGAAGGTCACGGGCGCGCAGCGCATCGACATGTTCGGCGCGCGCGTGGACCAGCTGCCCGAGATCTGGCGCCGTCTTGTCGATGCCGGAATGGAGTCCGGGCAGGCCTACGGAAAATCGCTGCGCGCGGTAAAGAGCTGCGTGGGGACGGATTGGCGCCGCTACGGCCAGCAGGATTCGGTGAAGATGGCCGTCGATCTCGAGCTGCGCTACCGCGGCCTGCGGAGCCCGCACAAGTTGAAGATGGGCGTGTCCGGCTGCGCTCGCGAATGTGCCGAGGCGCGCGGCAAGGACGTCGGCGTCATCGCCACCGAGAACGGCTGGAACCTCTACGTCGGTGGAAATGGCGGAGCGACCCCGCGGCACGCGCAACTCCTCGCGAAGGATCTCGACGACGTCACCCTGGTGCGGTATATCGATCGGTTCCTCGGCTTTTACGTCCGCACCGCGGATAGGCTGCAGCGCACCGCGGCGTGGATCGAGAGCCTCGAGGGCGGACTCGACCACATCCGCGAGGTCGTGTGCGAGGACTCGCTCGGCA
>NZ_DYXM01000204.1 GCF_020742175.1 Dietzia timorensis | reverse complement strand
TCTGCTCGGCGGGGGAGTCGACCGTTCGTCGGGCATTGCTCACACGTCCCTTGGCGGCAGCGGCACTGCGGCCAGTCGATTATGATCTACGTCACATATCGTGTCACATATATGATTGCGCGGCAATGGCGTGGTGCTGCGGGCTTTGCGGGATTTCGTGCGTCGTCGCGCCTTCCCGTTAGGATGGCAATGCGCACGTGATTTCCACGTGCGGGGGAAGTGTGGCAGAGCGGCCGAATGCACTCGCCTTGAAAGCGAGCGAGGGTAAAACCTCCGGGGGTTCAAATCCCTCCACTTCCGCAAAATGCCTGGTCAAATGGGTTTTCTATGTTCCTTTGGAGTTACGGCGTACCTTGGGGCCCGCGCGGAACGCACGCAGGTAGCCGCCCAGCTGGCGGAGCGGTACCTTCGCGGGCCAATCGTCGGCCCGAAAAAACGCGTCCGTTCCGCCGTCGACAGTGAGGATGCTCCCGCACAGAGAGTTGGCGGCGTCGCCGAGCATGAACGTGGCCCAATCCGCAATTTTGTCGGGTGAGCCGAATTCGCGCACGGGGATCGGGAATGCGCGAACCGCGGCGCGTTGTTTCGGGTCCTCGAGTTGGGATTGGAGCAGCGGAGTCAAGACGGCTCCCGGGGCGAGTCCGTTGAGTCGAACTCCCTCGTCTGCCCAGTCCGCGCGGACTGCGGTCCGGCGAATCCAGCGCCCTACCGCGAGCTTCGAAGCTGCGTACATGATTGACGTGGCACCAGGTCCGAGCAGGCGAAGTGAGCGAAACGCCCGGCCTGCGTCTCGCTTGAGGAGGGCCCGTACGGTCCGGCCGGGAACGAGCGGAGTGGTGGTGGCCGAGTTGCTCGAAATGACGACCACTTTCGCGCCGCGCCCCGCGGCGAGAGTGGGGCGCCACGCCTCCAGCAGATCGATCACCCCGAAAAAGTTGACCTCGGCGACCAGCCTCGCGCGCGACACCGGGCCGCCTGGACCGACCCCGGCGGCCATAACCGCCCCGTCGAGCGTTCCGCCCGCAGCTCCAAGCACTGCGGAAATCGCGTGCTGACGCCCCTCAGGCCCCGAAAGATCGGCGATCACCTCTGCGTCGGCGAGATCGACGCCGATAACCTTGTGACCATCAGCCCGCAACCGTTCGGCAACGGCGTGCCCGATACCCGAGGCCGATCCCGTGACCACATAGATACCCATACGGAATCCCCTCTCCTGCTTCCGTGCCGAAGGAGTCGGCCAGACAAAGGTAGATGCTCGCGCACGGAATTCGCGCTCGTCGTTCCACCGTGGCTGAAGGGGGCGGGACTACAGCGGGCTTAGCTGTCGACCTCGGCGACCGTCACCAGGATCGGATGCCTTCGCCGCCATCGTCGGCGAAAGTCCGGGCGCAGAGGCTCAGCTGCGGGCCGGGGTGGAGCCAGTCGGGGAATGGTTGCGCTTGGGTGCGGCGCCGTCGTCCGAGGGGGAGGGACGTTCGGCGTCATACGGCACATACGGGGAACCGCGGAAACGGCGGAAGGAATAGATGAGCAGGCCGAGGGCGATCGCGGCGGAGGCGAAGAGCGTCCCCGCGGTGCCCCAGCCGCCGGGGAGCCACCATTGATCGTCGAGCGGCCACCAGCCCGGGGCGGTGCGCCATAGTCCCCAGACGAGGCCGACCGCGACGAGCGCGGCGACGCCGAGAAGCGATCCGCAGATCCGCAGCCAGGACTGCACGCCCTCGGAGGCGCCGCGAAGCGCCGCATGTTTTACCGGCGTGACGAAGCGCTGCGCCCACGTGAGTTCCTGCGAGAGCAGTGCGAGGCCGGCGAAAAGCATGAGTAGTCCCGGGCCGGGAAGTACGAGCGCGGCGATGCCGAGCACGACGAGCACCCACCCCACGATCTGCAGGGTGAGGCGTACCGCGGGATTCTGCCGCTGGGCCCAGGACTTGTGTTCGTTCATGTGAGTATTCAACGCACGATGGAGGCGAGGAGTTCCGAGAACTCGGTGGGAAGGCTCGGCGCCGCTACGCGCCGAGCGCCTTCTTGACGGCGGCGGAGAGGCGGCCACCCTCGACCTGCGCGCCCGCCTTCTGCTTGGCCGCGCCCATGACCGGGCCCATCTGCTTCATGTTCCGCTCGCCGTCGCCGACAACCTCCGCGATCGTGGACTCGACGAGGATATCGAGTTCGTTGTCGGACAGCTGCTCCGGCTGGTACTCGGTGAAGAACTCGACCTCGGACAGTTCCTTGTCGGCGAGCTCCTGGCGGCCGTTCTCCGCGTAGACCTCCGCGGATTCGCGACGCTTCTTGATCTCGCGGGCCACAACGGCGAGCACCTGCTCGTCGGTGAGCTCGTGCTTCTCACCGGAGACCTCTTCGGTCATGATCGCGGCCTTGAGCATGCGCAGCGCGGCGACCTTGTCCTTCTCGCGCGCCTTCATGGCGGCGGTCATATCGGAGACGATTCGATCCTTGAGTTCGCTCATGCAGAAGATTCTACGAGCATCACCGGCGAGGCGAGGCGCGCGGCGGCTATTCCAGTTCGCCGGCCCGTTCGAGAAGATAGTTCGCCGACATCTTTCCGAGCGTGTTCGCCGCAAGCGGGCTGTCCCCGGTGAGTAGGTTGCGGTCGCGATGCGTTGCGCCCGACATGTCGTCGTTGACGATGGTGAGTCCCTGCTTTTCCAGTTCCTCGGCGACCAGCCACGGAAGTGTGCCCGGGATGTATCCGAGCTCGATATTCTGGCCGCTGTCGAGGGCATCGGGGAACACGCAGGCGGAATAGC
>NZ_DYXM01000203.1 GCF_020742175.1 Dietzia timorensis | reverse complement strand
GCCTCATCACGAACTGGGGCTCGGAGGGCATCGGGTTCATCAACGCCGACCTCACGCTGTCCATCGCCCGGCTGCCGCGCTCGGAGGACCTCGGCATGCAGGCCGACATGCACGTCGAGGCGGACGGAATCTCGGTGGGCAACACCGCCCTCTACGACCGCGACGGCGTGATCGGCTTCGGCGCGGTCGTCGCGGTGTCCAACGCGAAGCGGCAGATCGACTGGTCGAGCCGCAAGATCACCGCGGAGGGCGTCGAGACCGACGGCCGCAACGCGTAAGGACTTTAGTGGCGCGGCGTGTGTGGGTGGACGACGATCCCTTCGCCCCGCGCGACGGTTCCGCCGGCTCTTCCTCCTCGCCTGGCGGATCGCAGCTCCTCGTGCGCCGCATTTCCCTGCAGGATGACGCCGCAGTGCGCCTCCGCGGCGGCGCCGCCCCTGCGGAGGAATCGCCGAAACCGTGGCCGCTGTCCGTTCCCGCCATCGCCGACCTAGGCGTCCGCGGGCTCACGCTGAACACCGCGATAACGGTGTTGGTCGGCGACAACGGCTCCGGTAAATCGACGTTGGTAGAGGCCCTCGCGGAGGCCTGGGGATTCGACATGCGCGGCGGCCACGGCGCCCGCCGCTACGCCCCACTCGAGTACGAGCCGAGCGCGCTCGCCGATGTTATGACGCTCGAATACTCCGCGCGCGGCATGTCGATTCAGGGCGCCGGCGGCGCGCCGGGATTCTTCCTCCGCGCCGAATCGATCAAGGACGTGCTCGAGCAAATGAGTCGAATGGCGGTCATCGGCTACGGTGATGTGCCGCTACGCGAACGAAGCCACGGCGAGGGGTACCGTCAGGTGCTATCGGGTCGCTTCCGGGGGCCGGGACTGTATCTACTCGACGAGCCGGAAACAGCTCTCACCTTCCAGGCGACTATGGAGCTGGTCGACGCGCTGCGTCGCGTGGTTCGCGAGGGCGGGCAGGTCATCTGCGCCACGCACTCACCGATCCTCGCGGCATTGCCGGAGGCTTCGCTCCTCGAGCTCGGCCCGCACGGGATACGGTCCCGCGAGTGGGCCGAGCTCGACATGGTGCGCACGTGGCGCGATTTTTTCGACAGGCCGGAGCGGTTCCTCGGCAGGTGAATAACCGTGCCCCGGCGCCGCAACGAGCGGGCACGAAGCATCCGGGAGGAGGGGCAGCGATGACACGAGCGGGAACGAGTACGAGTGCGCGCCCGGCCACGCCCGCAACGTGGATGGCCGTGGCGCTGGTCGCCGCGGGCACGGTCGTCGGGGCGGCGGCTCGCGGCGCGCTCGGTCCGATCTTCGGCCAACCTCACACCGTCGGCGGGATGTCGACGATCCTCGCCGTCAATCTCGCCGGCGCGCTGATCCTCGGGATCATCACCGAACTGAGCGTGGGCGGTCGCCGCTGGCAGCCGATCACCAAACTCGCTGCCGGCACCGGCTTCTGCGGCGGGTTCACCACCTATTCGACGTTCGCCGTAGACGTGGCACTGGTCGGCAGCCACGGCCCAACCGAGGTCGTCGGGCTGTACCTCGCGGCGACCCTGTTCTTCGGCCCACCCGCGGCGCTCTGCGGGATCGCGCTCGGCGCCTGGCTGCGGCCGAAGTTCCTCGGCCGTGCGAAGACGGAAGGGCAGGACGCATGACGGCGGTGTTCTTCGTTCTCGCGGCCGCCCTCGGCGGCGCCTGCCGGTTTCTTCTCGACGCCTCCGTGAAGAAGCGACTGTCCCCGACGGGGCCCGCCGGCGTGCTGCTCGTCAACGTGCTCGGTTCAGCGCTTTTCGGTGTATCCACAGGGCTCTTGGACGGCGACACGATCGGCTACGCCGAGTGGAGCGTGCTGGCAGGGTTCTGCGGCGCCTTCACCACCTACTCGACGGCCGCCGTCGAGGTGGCGTACTTATTCCGCGGCCGGCTGTGGACGCTCGGCCTGCTTTACTGGCTCGGCATGGCAATGGCGTGTATCGGCGTCGCGTGGCTGGGATTCGTCGGCACGCGGTAACGCCAACCTCTATGAGACTCCGCGTCTTCGCCTAGCGCGAGGAGACCGCATCGACGATCGCCTCGACGACCGGCTTCGGGTCGGCGAAAAGCGCGCCATGCCCGCCGGGCAGCGAGACGAGATCCACCCAGTC
This sequence comes from Dietzia timorensis, assembly GCF_020742175.1. GTDB lineage: Bacteria > Actinomycetota > Actinomycetes > Mycobacteriales > Mycobacteriaceae > Dietzia > Dietzia timorensis_A. The sequence continues at coordinate 11,255 of NZ_DYXM01000203.1, read as the reverse complement.
CTCCCCGCCGAGTGTCTCGGCCGCCCGCTCGGCAGGCGCGCCCGCGGGCATGTGCAAGTCGCCGTGAAAGCTGATCAGAGTGAAGCGTGGTCGGGGCCCTTCGCCGGGCAGCTCCGGGCGCTCGGCGGTTCCGGTGATCCACGCGCCGACCGCCTGTCCTTGGCCTTCTCGGGCGTGCGGCGCCGACCATGCGGCCGACTGGAAGTCGAGCACCTCCCACCAGGTCTTCGCGAGCGCGGGGCGTTGGGTTAGGGCCTCGGTGTCGAGGGTGGTGACGAACGTGGTGAACTTCTCGAACGCATCGAGCGCCTGCTGATTATCGCCGATGGCCAGGCGCGTCTCGCGGGCCGCGCGGGACACCTCGGCCGCCTGATTGTGGCCGCCGACGAGGACCGCGTGGGCTACGCGGCCCGGATGGGTACGGGCGAGAAGTTCGGCGGTGAATCCGCCGAGCGAATACCCCACGACCGTGACCGGTTCGCTCCAGCCGAGGTGGTCGAGCACGGACACCGCGTCGGCGACCATGTCCTCGAGCGACCACGGGAGCGCAGGCGCCGAAGACGGCACGATCCCGCGGGACGCATAGGCGACGACCTCGTGGCCCTCGGCCGCCAGCGTTTTCTCCACCGGTCGCCAGGTGTCGATCGTCTGGCCGGTTCCACCGATAAGGAGAACGCGAGGCGCGGCCCCGCCCGGGGAGGTGCCGGCTCCGCCGTCATACCCGGGGTCTTGTTCTGTTGTGGGGAAAGAACGCCGAAGCCCCACCTCCCAACTGCCGAGCTGGGGGTGGGGCACGGTCTCGACGGTGATGTCCTTGGCGCTCATGGTCGCCAGGATATCTGCGGCGGAACCTCTAGCGTGTCGACGCCATGTCGTCCTCGCGGGACTTAGCGTGTGCCTTGGCGGACATCATGTCCTTCTGCGGCTTCTTCTCCTTCGGCTCGGCGCCGAGGAGCGCTTCGCGGTAGGTCATCTTGCGGGAGGTCTGCATGAGCGAGCGGCGGTAGATCAGGTCGCTGATCGCGATGATGATTGCCGTGGCGATGACCGTGATGATGAGGGCGATCGCGGCCTCCCACCATTCGGCGGTGCCCGAGGCGATGCGCACCGGCATGAGGATCGACGAGGCGACCGGGATGTACGAGAACACGGTTTGGAACGTTCCGGTGGCGAAGAGCGAGCCGAAGAACGCGATCATCACGATCATCATCAGCGGCGTCGTGGTGGACTGCAGATCCTCTGCCCGCGAGGCCAGGGCGCCCGCCGCGGCGAAGAGGGCCGCCACCGCCGTGAAGCCGAAGATGAAGAACACCACGTACCAGCCCGCGGCCGGGGCGAGCGCCGTGAGGATCGTCGAATATTCGGTGAACGAGACGCCGATCAGTCCGACGATGGCGAGCAGCGCAACCTGGCCGGTGGCGAGGATCGTCATCCCGACGATCTTGCCGACGAGGATCTCGCGGATCGGTACCGCGGCGGCGAGGATCTCGACTATGCGCGACTGCTTCTCCTCGACGACCGAGCTGGAGATGGCATACCCGAAGGTCATCACGCCGAAGTAGAACAGGAATCCGAAGACCATTGCGGCGAGGTAGCGCATCGCCTCGGGCGGGAGGGAATTCTCGTCTCCGGGGGAGAGCAGCCGTTCGGTCGGAGCGGTGCCTGCCTGCAGGTCGGCCATCGACGTGCCCGCCGCGGCCGCGTTCTCCTCCATGCCCATCTGGGCGACGACAGCGGTAAGGGCGGAGGACACCGAGGACGGGACCTCGCGGTCGCCGACGATCTCCCAGCCGCCCGGGGTGTGGAGCAGCCCGGCTGCGGCGTCGCCGTCGCGGACCGCGGCCTCGAGAGCCTCGGTGCTATCGACGTCGAGAACGTCGAACTCGTCGTTGCCGAGCATCGCGGCGCTCGGTTGGACCGTGCTCACGGCCTGGCCGTCGGCGTCCGCGTCGTCCTCGGACTGCTGCTGCGCGATGGACTCGACGACCTGCTGGGACTGAGAGTCCATCACGGCGATGGTCTCGGTGGAGGTCCGGTTGGACATGAAGATGCTGATGCCGATGGACGCGGCCATGACGCCGATGATGATCAGCGTAGAGATGATGAAGTTCTTGTCGCGCAGCTTGACCGCGATCTCTCGGGTGGCCACGGTGACCCAGGCGCGCTGGCCGCCGGTGGCGTTTTCTGCTGCTTCGGTGGGGGCTTGCTGTTCGAATGCTGCGGTACTCACTTGGACACCTCGCGGTAGATCTCGGAGAGGGAGGGGACGAGTTCGGCGAATTCGATGACCGAGCCGCGGCTGAGCGCCTCGCCGAGGAGCCGGTCGGCTTCGGCCTGATCGGCGAGGTCGAGGATCGCGGTATCGCCGGCGACGTCGAGCACGGACACCTGCGCATCGCGCACCCAGCCGACGTCGGTGTTCATCCGCAGGCGGTGCCGGATGCGACCGGAGCGCTGCAGGGATTCGCGGGAGCCGGTGGCGACGACGCGCCCGCGCGAGAGCACGGTGAGGTGGTCGCACAGCCGCTCGACGAGCTCGAGCTGGTGGGAGGAGAACAGGATTGGCACGCCGCGCGCATTGTATTCGCGCAGCAGGTCGGCCATCGAGTCGACGGCGTCGGGGTCGAGACCGGAGAACGGCTCGTCGAGGACGAGGAAGTCCGGCCGGCCGATCACGGCGACGGCAATCTGCACGCGCTGTTGGTTGCCGAGCGACAGCGAGTCGAGCATCGAGTCCTGCCGGTCGGCGAGGTTGAAGCGCTCGAGCAGCTCGAGACCGTCGCGCTTGGCGGCGGCCGCGTCGCGGCCGAAAAGCTTGCCGAAGTAGACGATCTGCTCCAACACCTTCTGCCGCGGGTACAGCCCTCGCTCTTCGGGCATGTACCCGAATCCGCGGCGGATCTCGCGGTTGGTCGGGGCGCCGTTCCACAACACCTGGCCGGCGTCGGGGCTCAGCACGCCCATGATCATCCGCATCGTGGTGGTCTTGCCTGCACCGTTGCCGCCGACGAAGCCCGTCATCCCGGCCGGGACATCGAAGCTGATGTCCTGCACCGCGCGGGTGTTTCCGAACGACTTGGTGAGCCCTTGCACGCTCAACATGAGCTGCTCCTTGCGTCGTAGCCTTTGTGGTCCGCTTTGTCTGCGACCCCGGCCGCCCTTCGCGACCCCTTGGCTATAAAGCTATGCGCTGGGGGCGTGGGGCGGATCCGCCTTCAGGCGGGTCTTTTCGGTGCTCGTAGCTCTTCCCTCCGCGCGATTTAGTGCATATCCACCCATGACGGCGGACGTCCCTCCTCCTCTAGGGGGAGGCGCGCCCGGACTCGACTGGCCGCCACCCGTCGCGGCCGGCCGCGGTCGGCCTCCACCAGCCGCCACCGTTCCGACTGGACGCCACTTTGTATCGATGGACGCCGGAAAATCCGTCCCCTAATAGCGTCCATCGATACAAAGTGGCGTCCAGTTGGCAACAGCCGGGAAATGCGGAGAAACGACAGCCGCAACCGCCGGTCGTTAGGAGGACGGCGTCGCGATGCCAGTCCGGTACGCGAACACCACGGCCTGCACGCGGTCGCGGAGGTGCGCCTTCGATAGCACCGAGGACACGTGGGTCTTGACTGTTGCCTCGCCGATCACGAGTTCGGCGGCGATCTCGGAATTGGAGAGCCCGCGGGCCACCGCCTCGAGAACCTCGCGTTCGCGGCCGGTGAGGGAGTCGACGATGCGCGCGGTGTCGGGGTCGAGGGACTCGGGCAGCGGGGCGTCGCCGGGCGCCGCCGCCGTGCCGGGTGCTGCCGCCGCGTCCGCCGCGGACACCGAATCGTCCGGGGGAGGAGCGGTCTCCGACGTCATCTGCTCGATGACCCGCCGCGTGACCTGGGGAGAAAGAAGCGCGTGCCCGTGCCCCACGGCGCGCACCGCTCCGACCAGTTCGTCGGGGTCGGAATTCTTGAGCAGGAACCCCGAGGCACCGGCGCGCAGCGCGTCGAAGAGGTAGTCGTCGCGGTCGAAGGTGGTGAGGATGAGGACCTTCGCGAGCTCGGCGCGCACGAGCTCCCGGGTCGCGGCGATCCCGTCCATCACGGGCATCTGCACGTCCATGAGCACCACGTCGGGACGCAGCCGGCCGACCACCTCGACCGCCTCGGCGCCGTCGGAGGCCTCGCCGACGACCTCGATGTCGTCCTCCGCGGACAGCATCAGCGTGAAGCCGGAGCGCATGAGCGCCTGGTCGTCGACGACCACTACCTTGAGCATCAGGACTCCTTGCGGATGAGGGGGAGACGGACGCGGACGCGGTAGCCGCCGAGGGCGCGCGGGCCGATCTCGACAACCCCGCCGAGCGAGCGCGCCCGCTCGCGCATACCGAGCTGCCCCATCCCGGTGCCGCCGGTGCCGTGGCGTGGGCGACCGTCGTCGACGACTTCGACCTCGGCGAACGGAACCTCGGGCGTGCCTGCCATCGTCGCACGACCGGTGCGAAGAGTCAGCCGCGCGGAGGAGGCGGTGGAGTGCGTGCGCACGTTGGACAGAGATTCCTGCGCGATCCGATACAGCGAGGCGCTCACCGCCGGTGGAACCGCAGAGCGCGGGAGAGTGGGATCCTCGACCACATCCAGATCAACCTGCGGCCGGTCGCCGGAGAAGCTCTTGGCCAGCTCTTCCAGCCGATCGAGGCCTGGTCCGGCACCGGGCGAGCGATGCGAGACGTCCGAATCAGCACCAGCCTCTACCGCCCCCGCGCCGTCATCAGAGAAATCCTGCAGTGGCGCATGGTCGATCGAGACCTCGGAGGTGTCCCGCAGCGCGCCGAGCAGCGAGCGCATCTCGGTCACGGCCTGCCTCGACGAACCTTCGACCTGCGTCAATGTCGATGCGACGGTCTCACGCGAGGCGGCGGAATCGGAGCGTTCCATCACGCGTCGCGCGGCGCCCGCGTGCACGCCGATGGCCGACACGTGATGCGCGACCACATCGTGCAGTTCCCGCGCGATCCGTAGCCGCTCGTTCGTCACCGCCTGTCGCGTCTGCGATTGCGCATGCGCCTCGAGCAGCGCGTTGTAATCGGCGATCTCCGCGGTCTTCTGCGCGTTGCGCCAGGTCACCGTCCCGAGCACGATTGCGCCGCCGAAGTAGATCAAGTTCATCGCGAAGTTGAGGAACGCGAAGGCGACGAGCCGACCGAACGATAGTTCCTCGCCCTCGGCCAGGTCGAAAGCCTCCGCCAGCTGCGAGGTGCCCGAGGCAATCGCGATCACCCACGCCACCCATCCGAGCAGGCACAACCCGGAAAAGGCGACGAGCCCCACCAGCTGCCCGCGCTCGCGTCCCCACGCAAAGGCCGAGAACACGAGGAAGAACACGAGGACCTGCGTGGAGATGAACGCCCCGAGCTCGGGGAACCAGTAGCTACCACCGAACATGATGAGCACGGCGACGAGACCGCCCGTCACCGGAAAGCGCCGTCGCCCCACCAGCATCACCGCGGGCACCGCGATGAACAGCAGTTGCAGCCACAAAGGCTGCGAAATCTGGCCCATGTTGACGACCGAGATCGTCTGCAACAGCAACACGGCCACCACGAAGCAGCCGAGCGCGATCTTCAGGTCGGTGCGCAGCCACCGTTCGGGCAGCGGGCGGACCCAGTCCTCGCCCACTCCGAAAAAGCTCTGCACGCGCTGCCACATGCACCCCACCTTAAAGAACCACGTATGACGTCGGAGGTGCCGCGCCATAAAAAACCCGCCCCTGCCGCCCTACGTAGAGGGCGGCAGAAGGGCGGGTGGGCCTTCGCAGCCGGTGCAGCTGCGGGCGGCCGGAACTAGATGTAGATCGCCGGGTCGACGTAGAACGTCTCCGACAATTCGTCGGGCTCGGCCTCTTTCACCGGGCGGGCCTTGCCCGGGACGCCGGTGATGATCGAGCGCGCCGGCATGTCCTTGGTGATCACGGCATTCGCGCCGACGGCGCTGTCCTCGCCGACCGTCACCGGACCGAGGATCTTCGCGCCCGCGCCGACCGTGACCCGGTCGCCGAGCGTCGGGTGCCGCTTGGTCTGCTTCAGCGAAACCCCACCGAGGGTGACGCCGTGGTACAGCATGCAATCGTCACCGATCTCGGCGGTCTCGCCGATCACGACGCCCATGCCGTGATCGATGAAGAACCGGCGGCCGATGCTCGCGCCGGGATGAATTTCGATTCCCGTGAGGAAACGGCCGAACTGGCTGAGGATCCGGGCCGCCGCGCGCAGCGCCCCGCCGGACTTCCACATTCTGTGGCTGAGCCGGTGGAGCCAGATCGCGTGCAGGCCGGAGTACACGACGGCGTTCTCGAGGTCGCCCCGAGCGGCGGGGTCGTGCGCACGCGCAGCGGCGAGGTCCTCGCGCAAGATGCGCAGGAACCCCGCCGGACGTGCGGCTTCGTCAGAGGAAGCGTTGGTCATTTACTTGCGGTATTCCTCGAACAGAGGGGTCGAGAGGTAGCGCTCGCCGAAGTCCGGGACGATGACGACGATGGTCTTGCCCTTGTTCTCCGGGCGCTTGGCGACCTCGAGCGCGCTCCAGACGTTGGCGCCCGCCGAGACACCGGTGAGGATGCCCTCTTCGGTTCCGAGCTTGCGCGCGACGTCGAGCGAATCCTCGAACGTGACGTCGATGACCTCGTTGTAGATGTCGCGGTTGAGGATCTCCGGCACGAAGTTCGCGCCGAGACCCTGGATCTTGTGCGGTCCGGCCTTGCCCTCAGTGAGCACCGGGGAGTCCTTCGGCTCGACGGCGACGATCTCGATGTCGCTCTTGTATCCGCGGAGGGTCTCGCCGGCGCCGGAGATGGTGCCGCCGGTACCGATGCCCGCGACGAAGATGTCGATGTTGCCGTCGGTGTCGGCCCAGATCTCCTCGCCGGTGGTGCGGCGGTGGATGTCGACGTTGGCCGGGTTGCCGAACTGGCGCGCGAGCACGGCGTTCTCACGCTCGGCGGCGACCTCTTCGGCCTTTGCGACTGCGCCCTTCATGCCCTCGGCGGCCGGGGTGAGGATGAGCTCTGCGCCGTAGGCGCGCATCACGGCGCGGCGCTCGACGGACATGGACTCGGGCATGCAGATCACGGTCTTGAAGCCGCGGGCGGCGGCGACCATGGCGAGCGCGATGCCGGTGTTGCCCGAGGTGCCCTCGACGATCGTGCCACCCGGGGTGAGCGCACCGGAGGCGACGGCGTCGTCGATGATGGCCGCACCGATGCGGTCCTTCACGCTGTTCGCGGGGTTCGCGGACTCGAGCTTGACGACGACGTTCGCCTCAATGCCCTCGGTGAGCTTGTTGAGCTTGACCAGCGGCGTACGGCCGATGGTTTCGGTGATGTCCGAGTAAATCTTTCCCATGTCTATCCTCCGTTGATCCGTTTCGCGCTCGCGGGAGGCCCCTCGTCGCGAAGAATGAACCGATCTGTCTACTTTTTCCATTGTGCCCCTATTTGCCGCTCATTGCCAGCGATTCGGCTCAAGATGGTTCGTTCGCGGGGCGACCGAAGTCGATCGGCAACTCAACCCGAAAGTGCGCGCCCGAATCTGGGGCGGTGTCGAGATGAACGGTCCCTCCGTGCGCTTGCACGATTCCGGCGACGATCGACAGCCCGAGGCCGCTTCCTCCTCCGCTGTCGGAGCGAGTGCGCGAGTCGTCGATGCGATGGAATCGTTCGAAGGATTTGGCTGCGGCCTCGGCGGGCATCCCGACTCCGTCGTCATCCACCTCCAGCACGGCCAGCGGGGTGCCCGGACGCTGCGCGGGGCCGATGGTGGCTGTGTGCATGGCTGGGGCCGCGGCGGCGACAGATTCGGTCACTGTGACGTTCACGTTCGCGTCGTCGCCTGCATGGCGCAGTGCGTTGACGACGAGGTTCAGCGCCACCTGGCGGAGCTTGTCGCCGTCGCCGGTGAGCACGGGCGCGGCGTCGAGGCGCAGCTCCACCGAGCGGGACGGTTCGATCGCGTGAGCGCCGGCGACGGCATCCGCGGCGACCTCGGTGAGGTCCACGGGCTCTCGCGACATCGGCCGTTCGGTGTCGAGGCGAGCGAGAGTGAGCAGGTCCTCGACCAGCGCCTGCATGCGCCGCGCCTCCGGTTCGATGCGGCCGAACGCGGCGTCCGCGTCGGGCAGCATCTTCGTGCGATACAGCTCGGCAAAACCGATGATCGAGGTAAGCGGAGTGCGAAGCTCGTGGCCGGCGTCGGCGACGAAGCGACGCATCCGCTCCTCGGAGGTTGCGGCCTTGTGCCGGGACGCCTCGGTCGCGGTAAACGCGGACTCGATGCTGCCGGCCATCCAGTTGAAGCTCTGCGCGAGTGAGCCGACCTCGGTGCGCGGCGAGAGCTCGGGAAGGCGGCGGTCGAAGTTGCCGTCCGCGATCTGGTGCGCGGTCTGCTCGACGGCCTGGAGCGGTCGCAGCGAGCGGCGTACGAGCAGCCACGCACAGGTGCCCACGCCGATGAGCACCGCGAGTCCGACGAGGACCTGCACCTGGATCAGCTTGGTCACGGTCCCGTCGACCGTCGTGGACATCGGCACCGCGAGCACGGTGATGTTGCCCTGTCGGTCGACGTCGGCGAGCGCGCGCCACGTGCCGTCGCCCTCCGCGTCGGCCAGCTCGAAGGGCTCGGCGAGGTTGACCTTTTCGGGGAGCTCGGGCTGCGAGGGGTTGTCGTCGACGACGAAGACCAGGTGGCCCTCGGCGGTGCGCACCGCGATGAAGTATTCGCTCGGCGGCCGCTCGCGACTCGGTCCCTCGGGCGAGAGCGGATCCCCTCCCTGGGTGGACGGAGGACCGGGAGGGGGTGACGTCGCAGCCCACTCATTCATGGCCTCGCGCAGTTTCGCGTCCTCGGAGGCGATGAGTTGGCTGCGCATCGTCAGGGTGACCGCGGCGCTCGAGGCGATGAGCCCCAGCGCGACAAGCGCCACGGTTGCCGCGACGAGGAGAACGCGAAGCGGGTAGCGGTCGAAGAATTTCATCGAGGCTCGCGCAGCACGTATCCGACACCGCGAAGGGTGTGCAGGTACTTCTTCTCCCCGAAGTCGACTTTCTTGCGCAGGTACGACACGTAAGTTTCGACGACGTTCGCGTCGCCGCCGAAGTCGTAGTTCCACACGTGGTCGAGAATCTTCGACTTGGACAGCACCACGCCGGAGTTGACGATGAAGTAGCGCAGAAGCGCGAACTCGGTCGGCGACAGGGTCACCGGTTCGCCGGCTTTGAACACCTCGTGGGTGTCGTCGTCGAGGACGATATCGGCGAAGGACACGCGCGTGTTCTCCGCCGGCAGGTCCTTCGGCCCGCCGCGGCGCAGGAGCACGCGGACGCGGGCGACGACCTCCTCGAGCGAGAACGGCTTGGTGACATAGTCGTCCCCGCCGATCGTCAGTCCGCGGACGCGATCCTCGACGGCATCTTTGGCGGTGAGGAAAAGGACGGGCGCGTCGACGCCGTCTGCGCGCATCCGCGAGAGCGTGTCGAAGCCGTCCATGCGCGGCATCATCACGTCGAGCACGACGACGTCCGGGCGGAAGCGGCGTGCGATGTCGATTGCCTGGGCGCCATCGCGGGCCACCTGCACGTCGAAGCCCTGGTACTTCAGGCTCACCTGCAGTAGTTCGACGATGGACGGCTCATCATCGCAGACGAGGATTCGCGCGCCTGCCTCCGGATTTTCGCTCATGGTTAACCAGCTTGGCCTTTCGCGGTGAGTACCGGCTCCAGACTAGCTGTGAGCTCTCTGTGAGAGTGCGGATTCGCGGTCAGTGGGCCTCGTCGAGGAGCTGCTGGGTGAGAGTCGCGAGCATCGGACCGGCCTTCGAATGGGATTCCTCGTCGGTGAGCGCGATGTCGGACAGAGCGGCGGCGCCGGCGAATCCCGCGGCGCGGACGCGTTCGGCGGCGAGGTCGATCTTGCCGCATACCGCCCACACAGGGACACCGTGTTCGCGGCCGAGCGCGGCGACGCCCATGGGGGCCTTGCCGTGTGCGGTCTGGTCGTCGAGCCTGCCTTCGCCGGTGAGTACGAGATTGGCGCCGGCCACCGAGTATTCGAGGCCGGTGATCTGCGAGAGCACGGAGAAGCCTTGCTTGAGTTCCCAGCCGAGGAGGCGCGCGAGGAAGCCGACGCCGCCGGCGGCTCCGGCTCCGGGATAGTCGCGTTCCCCGCCGAGGGGGTCGGCGACCTCGGCGAGGCGCGTGAGTCCGCGCTCGAGGTGGGTGATGTCCTCGTCGCTCGCGCCCTTTTGTGGACCGAAAACGCGTGCGGATCCATCGGGGCCGAGCAGCGGGGTGTCGACGTCGCAGGCGATGGTGATCTGCGCCTGCCTGATCCGCGGGTCGAGTCCCGTGAGGTCAATCGAGGCGAGGCGGTGCAGCTCGCGGCCGCCAAGGGGGAGGGGCTCTCCGGCGTCATCCAGAAAGCGAACGCCGAGTGCGGCCGCCATGCCTGTCCCGCCGTCGGTGGAGGCGCTACCGCCGATCCCGCACAGGATGTTCGGACGGCCGGAGTCGAGCGCCGCGAGAATCGCCTCGCCGAGGCCGTAGCTCGACGCATCGAGAGGTGCGGGTTCGCCTGCCGGGAGGCGCAGTAGCCCGCATGCGTCAGCCATCTCGACGAAGGCCTGGTCGGGGTCGGTGGCGGCGAAGTGCGTGTCGACGGGTTCGCCGGTCGGGCCCGAAACGCGGATCGGATAGAGCGTCGCTCCGATATGTTGCATGACGTCGAGGGAGCCGGTCCCCCCGTCGGCGACGGGGAGGGTCACGATCTCTTCGTCGGGAAAAGAACTTCGTGCGCCCTTGGCCGCCCAGCGGCAGGCTTCGGTGGCGGAGAGTGAGCCCTTGAACGCGGCGCACGCGACGACGATTGTCATAGCACCATCATGGTCTATTTCGTTTCAGTAAATGACGAAAGGGGCCGCAGATCGAGATGATCTGCGGCCCCTTGGGCCGATTACGTGGGCGCCGGGGCGCGCTACGTATCTGTTGCTTGCTTAGAGAGCGAGCGAGCCGACGCCGATGGTGATGGCGACGCCGAGGCCGATTCCTGCGGCCGATGCCGGGTTGATGTCGCCGGAGCCGGTCTCGAGGGAGTCGGAGTTCAGCGAGCCTTCGCCGGAGCCGGACTCGAGGGACTCGGTCGGGAGTTCGCCGGAGCCGGTCTCGAGGGAGTCGGAGTTCAGCGAGCCTTCGCCGGAGCCGGACTCGAGGGACTCGGTCGGGAGCTCGGA